>JBEVKV010000174.1:0-43337 GCA_040509515.1 Pyrinomonadaceae bacterium
CGCGATGCTTGAGAGGGACACGGAGCAGCGCGTCGTCGGGCTGGGGCGCGCCGCGCGGCAGACGTTCTCGCGTCTGCCCGCGGATCAGAGGGAACTCTTGCAGGCGTACAGCGAGGGCGTCAACTCATACATCTCGCAGATGAAGTCGAGCCCGTTCGAGTTCCAACTCTTGAACTACAAACCGGAGCCGTGGGCCGCGAGCGACTGCGTGCTGGTGCTGCTGCAAATGTTCCAGAACCTGTGCGGCGAGGAGGAGCAGAAGCGCCGGACGGTGGCCGTCATGGAGCGGACTCTGCCCGCGGCGCTGGCGGCGTTCCTCACTCCCGACACGGACGCCTACACGTCACTGCTCGGGTGGGCGGTCGACGGCGACGCGCCCGCCCCGCTCCCGCGCGCCGAGCTGGCCTCGCTCCTGAGCGGGCGCGACGCCGCCCCGCCGGCCAAGCCGGCGAAGAAGATCGTAAAGACCGAATGGCTCACCGCCGGCTCGAACTGCTGGGTCGTGGACAAGTCGAAGACCGCGGCGGGCGGGGCCGTGCTTTGCAACGACATGCACACCGAACTCGGCGTGCCAAACCTCTGGTACCGCGCCCGTCTGTGCTACGAGGGCGTCGACATTTCGGGGGTCACGCTCCCGGGCATTCCCATCGTCCTCGCCGGCTCGAACACGCACGTCGCGTGGGGGCTGACCAACATGCTCGGGGCCTGCCTCGACCTCGTCGCGCTTGAGATAGACCCGGAGCGCCCCGACCACTACATGACGCCCGACGGGTGGCGGCCGTTCGAGCTACTCAACGAGCCCGTCAGGTTGAAGCGCGGCGACATCATCGACGTGGAGGTGAAGACGACCGTCTGGGGGCCCGTGCTTGAGAAGAAGTTGATGGGCGAGCCGGTGGCGCTGCGCTGGACGGCGCTCGACGCCGACGCCGTGGACTTCAACCTCATGCACATGGAGAAGTCGCGCACGGTCGAGGAGGCTCTGGCGGTCGTCAACCGCTTCGGCGGCCCGCCGCTGAACGTCCTCGTCGCCGACGCGGAAGGGCGCATCGGCTACACGCTGTGTGGCCGGCTGCCGGTGCGCGACGAAGGCGCGGACTGGGCGGGTTACATCCCCCCGGACGAGTTGCCGCGCGTCGTCGGGAGCGCCGAGGGGTTTCTCGTCAACGCGAACAACAGGTCGGTGGGCGAAGCCTACCCGCATTTTCTGGGGCACGGGTACGTCAACAGTTACCGCGCCCACCGGATAGGCGAGCGCCTGCGCGAGATGTCCGACGTGAGCGAGGCCGACATGTTCTCGCTGCAATTCGACACGGCCTGCCACGTCTACGAGTTCTACAGGCGCTTGGCGCTTGAGGTTTTGACCGACGAGGCGGTCGCTGCCGTCCCCGACCTGAACGTCGCGCGCCGCGAGATTCTCGCGTGGGACGGGCGCGCCGAACTCGACAGCCGCGGCCTCGCCTTTCTGGTCTACTTCAGAGAGAGTCTGGCGCAGTCCGTTCTCACGCCCATCCTGAGCGCGTGCGCCGAGGCCGACGAGCAGTTCGTCTACGCGTGGCCCAACCTCGACACGCCGCTCCGCGCCATCCTGACCGAGAGGCCGCCGGAACTTCTGGCCGGGCTCGAACCGCACGCGAGTTGGGACGCCTTTCTGTTGGAGAGCGTGAGGAGCGGCGTCGGGCTGCTCAGGGAGCGGCTCAAGGTGGAGTCGCTGGAGAATCTGAACTGGGGGCGGTTTAATAAAGCCGAGGTCTTCCACCCGCTGACGCGCGGGGACAGGTCGCCCTTCGGAAGTCTCCTGAACATGCCGGCGGACTCGCTGCCGGGCTGTAACTTCAGCGTCTGCTCCTCCGAGCCGAGCTACGGCGCTTCCGTCCGCATGGTCGTCTCGCCGGGGCGCGAGGACGCGGGCGTGCTCCACATGCCCTGCGGCCAGTCCGGGCATCCGCTCTCGGAGAGCTACGACGACCAGCACCCGTACTGGGTCAGGCAGGAGCCGTTGCCGTTCCTGCCCGGGCCGGCGAGCCACACGCTCACCCTGTCGCCGGCGGCCGCGGCCGGCGGGTTAAACGCGGCTTTCTCAGGGGATAACGCCCCATGACAACTTTCGTGCATCTTATGAGTTCTTGTGTTATAAATCTCAACCTCTTGTAGCGACCTCGTCATTGCTCTGGCGAATAGAAAGTGTCGGACATCGGGCCGTGCCGACGGCGGCGCCGGCCGCCGAAGAATTTCACATAGCCCATCGTCCCACAACTCATTAGAAAGTTTTTCGGCCCGCCGGGCGGGAGCGTCCGAAGTGCAGCGATTGCCTTTTAATCTCACTGCATGATGACAGGCGAACAGTCGTCCGCCGTTTCGGCATCCGGCGGTAGACGTGCAAAGGGTTCGGCACCCTTCACGCGCCCGGGCAGGGACGGGGCGCGGACGGCGAAGGTGCTTTCGAGAGGTAGAGGAAGGGAAGTCGATTCCCGCTCCACACCGCCCTCTAACCCCAACCCTCATTGAAGCGTTCCGATGACGATTGGTACATCTCCCCCAACTGCAACCGGCCTGAGGCTCCGCACCCTCGTCGGCCTGCTCCGCTGGCGCGGGCAGTCGGAGCCCGACCGCCTGGCGTACCGCTTCCTCTCGGACGGCGAGGCGGGAGAGGGGCGAATCACGTACGGGGAGTTGGACGGGCAGGCGCGTGCGCTCGCCGCCGTCCTGCAAAGCCTGAAGGCGGAAGGCTCGCGCGCGATGCTGCTCTACCCGCCGGGGCTTGAGTACGTCGCGGCCTTCTTCGGCTGCCTCTACGCAGGGGTCGTGGCGGTGCCCGCGTTCCCGCCGCGCGCCAACCGGAACGGCCAACGCCTCTCCGCAATCGCCGCCGACGCCGGCGCTGCGCTGGCGCTCACCACCGACGCCGTGCTGAAGAGGGTGGAGCGCGCCGGGGCGCGCGAGTTCGGGCTGGACTCGCTGCGCTGGCTGGCGACCGACCGCCCCGCGCCCGACCCCGGAAGGCATTGGGAGGAGCCCGAGGCGCTCGGCGAAGAGTCGCTGGCCTACCTGCAGTACACTTCCGGCTCCACGTCCGCGCCGAAGGGGGTCATGGTCAGCCACGGCAACGTGCTCCACAACTCGGCCTACATCCACCACGGGTTCGCGCACACGCCGGAAAGCCTCTCGCTCAGTTGGCTGCCGCACTTTCACGACATGGGACTGCTGGACGGCATCATCCAGCCCGTGTACGGCGGCTTCCCCTGCATCCTGATGTCGCCCTCCTCCTTTCTACAGAGGCCGCTGCGCTGGCTCGAAGCCATCTCCGAACACGGCGTGACGCACAGCGGCGGGCCCAACTTCGCCTACGAACTGTGCGTGCGCCGAGCCACCGAGGGCGCGCGCGCGGCGCTCGACCTGAGCAGTTGGCGCGTGGCCTACAACGGGGCGGAGCCCGTGCGGCACGAGACGCTCGAACGCTTCGCCGACGCGTTCGCGGCCTGCGGGTTTCGACGTTCGAGCCTCTACCCGGCCTACGGGTTGGCGGAGGCCACGCTGAAAGTCTCCGGCGGGCGGGCCGGCGACGGGCCGGCGCTGCTCCGCGTGCGGGCCGAGGAGCTTGAGCGACACCGCGTCGTCGAAGCGCGACCCGGCGAACGCGGCTCGCGCGCGCTCGTCGGGTCGGGTCACACGGCGCTCTCGACCGAAGTCCGCGTCGTGCATCCCGAGACGCTCGCCGAGTGTGACGCCGACGAGGTCGGCGAGATTTGGGTTCGCGGGCCGGGCGTGGCGCGCGGCTACTGGCGGAACGAGGAGGCGACCGAGCACACCTTCCGCGCACGCCTTCCGGCGACGGGCGAAGGGCCGTACCTGCGCACGGGCGACCTCGGCTTCGTGCGCGGCGGCGAACTCTTCGTCACCGGCCGCCTGAAAGATTTAATCATCATCCGCGGACGCAACCACTACCCGCAGGACATCGAGTCGGCGGTCGAGCGTTGCCATCCCGCCCTGCGCCCGGGCGGCGGCGCCGCCTTCTCGGTCGAGTCGGGCGGCGAGGAGCGGCTGGTCATCGCGCAGGAGGTCGAGCACCGCCGGCGGGACGAGTGGCAGACGGTGGTCGAGGCCGTCCTCGCCACCGTCGCGGAAGAGTTTGAAGCCCGGCCCGCGGCCGTCATGCTGCTCAAGCCCGGCTCCGTCCCGCGGACTTCGAGCGGTAAGGTGCGGCGCGGCGCGGCGCGCGAGAAGTTCCTGCGCGGCGAGTGGGAGGTGGTTGACGAATGGCGCGCGCCCGCGGGCGACGACTCGGGCTTGTCGCCGGCCCGCGCGTTCGACGAAGCGCCGGGCGCGGCGTCCCTCGTCGGCTGGCTGCGCGAGAGGCTGGCGGCCATGCTCGGCGTGCCCGCCTCCGAGATAGACCCGGCGCGCTCGCTCACGCGCTACGGCGTTGACTCGCTGATGGCGGTCGAGCTGATGCACGCCGCCGAGACGACCTTCGGCGTGTCGCTCTCGCTGGCCGACCTTCTGGAAAGCCCGAGCCTCGAACAACTCGCGGCACACGCGGCCATGCAGCCTGCGTCCGCCCCGTCCGCCTTGTCCGGCGCGGAGACCCCTGCGCCGACGGAGCAGAGCGCGGAAGAGACGTGGCTCCCGCTTTCGCACAATCAGCGGGCGCTGTGGTTTCTGCATCAGGTCTCGCCCGACAGCACCGCCTACAACGTCGCCTTCGCCGCGCGGATTCGAGGCGGGCTCGACGCCGAGCCGCTACGCCGCGCGCTTCAGACGCTCGTCGAACGCCACGCCGCGCTGCGCACGAGTTTCGCGCTCGTCGAAGGTGAGCCCGCGCAGCGCGTCCACGCGCGTGCGGAACTATTCTTCCATGCGGAAGACGCCGGCGGCTTAGACGACGACGCGCTCGCCGAGCGCCTGAGTCTTGAGTCTCACCATCACTTCGACCTCGGAGAGCCCGCGCTGCTCAGGGTCTTCCTGTTCGAGCGCGGCGCGGCGGGCTGCGTGCTGCTGCTGGTGGCGCACCACATCGTCGTCGACTTCTGGTCGCTCTCGGTGCTCATGCGCGAGCTGGGCGCGCTGTATCAGGCGGAGGTGAGCGGCGCGCGCGCCGACCTCGGGCCGCGAGCGTCGCTGTATGCGGACTACGTCAGCCGGCAGCGTGAATTTCTGGACGGCGCGGAGGGCGAGCGCCAGAGGGACTTCTGGCGGCGCGAGCTGTCGGGCGAGCTGCCCGTGCTGGACTTGCCTTTAGACCGCCCGCGTCCCGCCGTGCAGAGTCACCGCGGAGCGTCCACGTCGCTGCGGCTCGGCGAGTCGCTGACGGGCAGTTTGAAATCGCTGTCGCGCTCGAACGAGGCCACGCTCTACATGACCTTGCTCGCGGCGTTTCAGGCGCTGCTCCACCGCCACACGGGGCAGCGCGAGCTGCTGACGGGCACGCCCACGTCGGGGCGCGGCGCGGCGCTCTTCTCGGAGACGGTCGGCTACTTCGTCAACCCGGTCGTCGTGCGCTCGAAGCTCTCGGGCGGGATGGCCTTCACCGAGCTGCTGGCGCAGGTGCGCCGGACGGCGCTCGCGGCCTTCGCGCATCAGGATTACCCGTTCGACCTGCTGGTTAAAGAGCTACTGCCGCAACGCGACCCGGCGCGCTCGCCGCTCTTCCAGACGATGTTCGCGCTTCACAAGGCGCGCGAAGCCGAGGGGCAATCTCTGGCAGCCTTCGCGCTCGGCGAGGCGGGCGCGGAGGTGACGCTCGGCGGGCTGACGCTGGAATCCGTGGCGCTGGAACAGCGCGCCGCGCAGTTCGACTTGGCGCTGACGATGGCCGAAGTGGGCGGCGAGCTGTCGGCGTCGTTCGAGTTCTGCACAGACCTGTTCGAGGCGGCGACGATTGAACGTCTGGCGGAACGCTTCCGCGTGCTGCTCGAAGCGATTGTCGCCGAGCCGTCGAAGGCCGTCGCCGAACTCGCGGTCTTGACGGGCGCGGAGCGCGAGCAGTTGCTGGGCGCGTGGAACGAGCCGCCGCGCGCCTTAACTCCGGGCCGCTGGGTTCATAAGGAGTTCGAGCGGCAGGCGGCGCTCGCTCCGGAACGCGTGGCGGTCGTCTGCGCGGGCGAGCGCGTGAGCTACGGCGAGTTGAACGCGCGCGCCGATTTGCTGGCGCGACACCTGCGCGCGAGCGGCGTGGGGCCGAACGTGCCGGTCGCGCTCTGCGTCGAACGCTCGATCGAGATGCTCGTCGGAATATTCGGCGTGCTCAAGGCGGGCGGCGCATACGTCCCGCTCGACCCTTCGTACCCGCGCGAGCGGCTGGCCTTCATGCTCAAGGACTCGGCCGCCGCGTGCCTGCTCACGCAACAGCATCTGTCCGAACGCCTGCCCGCGACCGACGCGCGCGTCATCCGCCTCGACGCGGACTGGCCGGCGATTGCGGGTGAGGACGGCGCGAGCCCCGTGCGCGAAGTGGGCGCGGACAACGTCGCCTACGTCATCTACACGTCGGGCTCGACCGGCGTGCCGAAGGGCGTCATGATCGGCCACGGCTCGCTGGCGAATTACGTCACGGCGGTCGCCGACGAGTTCCGCATCACTCCGGAAGACCGCCTCCTGCAGTTCGCCTCGTTCAGCTTCGACGTGAGCGCGGAGGAGATTTTCGCTTCGCTGACGCGCGGCGCAACCCTCGTCCTGCGCGACGACGAGATGACGGCCTCGCCCGCGTCGCTGCCGCGCGCCTGCGGCGAGCACGGGATAACCGTCCTCAATCTGCCGACGGCCTACTGGCACCAACTGGCGGCGAGCCTCACGGCCGCAGACTGGGCGGCGGCCGACCGTCTGCGCCTCGTCGTCATCGGCAGCGAGAAGGTTCAGCCCGAGCGCCTGTCGCGCTGGCACGCAGCGGTCGGCACGCGCGTGCGCCTCGTCGATATCTACGGCCCGACCGAGGCCACCGTCGGCTCGACCGTCTGCGACCTCACAGGCATGTCGGGCGCGGAGAGAATCTCAATCGGGCGGCCCGTCCGCAACGCGCAAGCCTACGTGCTCGACGCGCTGCTGCAACCGGTGCCGGTCGGCGTCGCGGGCGAGTTGCACGTCGGCGGCCTCGGGCTCGGCCTCGGGTATCTGGGCCGCCCCGGGCTCACGGCGGAGAAGTTCATCCCGCACCCTTTCAGCCACGCCCCGGGCGCGCGGCTCTACAAGACCGGAGACCTCGCGCGCTTCCTCCCCGACGGCCGCATCGAGTTCCTCGGGCGTCTCGACGCGCAGGTCAAGGTGCGCGGCTTCCGCATCGAGCCGGGCGAGATAGAAAAGGCTCTGGCCGGTCACGCCGGGGTGCGCGACGCCGTGGTCGTCGTGCGTGAAGACGCGGGCGAGAAGCGGCTGGTCGCGTACGTCGTCGCCGCCGGGCCGGACGCGCCCGCGGCGGGCGACCTCCGCCGCCACCTGAAGGGCAGGCTGCCGGAGTACATGCTCCCCTCGGCCTTTGTCTTTCTCGACCGCCTGCCACTCACGCCCGGCGGCAAGGTGGACGCGCGCGCCCTGCCCGCGCCCGACCGCACGCGCCCCGAACTGTCGGGCGGCTTCGTGCAACCACGCAGCGAAGTCGAGCGCGCGCTGGCAAACATCTGGGCCGACGTGCTGAAGCTTGAGCGCGTAGGGCTCGACGACAACTTCTTCGAGTTGGGCGGCGACTCGATTCTCGCCATTCAGGTCATCGCGCGCGCGCAGGCCGAGGGCTTGAGTCTGACCGCGAGGCAGATGTTCACGCACCCGACCGTGGCGGAGCTGGCGGCCGTCACCGTCACCGCCCCGGCGGCGCAGGCCGAGCAGGCCGAGCAGGCCGGCGCGACGGGCGAAGTGCCTTTGACGCCGATTCAGCGCTGGTTCTTCGCGCAGCAGTTCGAGGACGCGGATCACTGGAACATGGCCGTCATGCTCGAAGTGCGCCGCCCGCTGCCGTGCGACGAATTGGAGCGGGCGCTCGTCCACCTCGTCAGCCGTCACGAAGCCCTGCGGCTGCGCTTCGCGCGCGAGGCCGGGGGCTGGCGGCAGTTCGTCACCGAAGACGCTCGCGCGCAGTTCGCGCTCGGCCGCGTGGACTTGTCCGCGACGGCCGAAGCGGAGCAGCCCGCGGCCGTCGAGGCCGCCGCCGCCGAGGCGCAGTCGCGGCTCAGCCTGTCGGAAGGGCCGCTGCTGCGGGCCGTCCTGTTCGAGTCGGGCTACGACAGCGCGCCCCGCCTGCTGCTCGTCGCGCATCACCTGATTACCGACGGCGTCTCGTGGAAGATTCTGCTCGAAGACCTCGCGAGCCTCTGCGAACAGGCGCGGCGCGGCGTCGCGTTCGAGCTTCCGCCGAAGACGACCTCTTTCAAAGCGTGGGCCGAGCGGCTTGAGAGTTACGCCGCTTCGCCCGAAGCGCGCAGGGGGGCGGACTACTGGGCGGCGCTGGCGTCGAAAGAGTTGAAGAGCCTGCCGGTGGACTATCCCGGCGGGACGAACGGCGAGGCCGACGCGCGCACCGTCTCCGTGACGCTGAGCGCCGAGCAGACGCGCGCGTTGCTGCACGAAGTGCCCGCCGCCTACCACACGCAGATCAACGACGTGTTGCTGACGGCGCTGGTCGCCGCCTTCGCGCGCCGGACGGGCGAGTCGGAATTGTTGCTCGAACTCGAAAGCCACGGGCGCGAAGAACTCTCCGACGGCGTCAACCTCTCGCGCACGGTCGGCTGGTTCACCAGCGCCTACCCCGTGCTGCTGCGTCTGGACGAGCCCTTCGCCCCGGGCGAGGCGCTCAAGTCCGTCAAAGAGCAACTGCGGGCGATACCCGGCAACGGCATCGACTACGGGGTGCTGCGCTACCTCGACGACGACGCCGCGCCCGGCCGCGACGCGTCCCTCTTGAGCGCGCTGCCGCAGCCCGGCGTGAGCTTCAACTATCTGGGGCGGCTGGATCGTCTGCTCGACGACTCGTCGCCCTTCCGCACGGCGCGCGAGGGCGTGGGGCCGACCCGCGGCGCGCGCAACCGCCGGACGCACCTGCTCGAAGTCAACGCGGGCGTCTACGACGGGCGGTTAAGAGTTGACTGGTCTTACAGCGCCGGGCTGCACACGAAGGCGACCGTCGAGGCGCTGGCGACGGGTTACGTGACGGCGCTCGTCGAGATCATCGGGCACTGCCTGTCGCCCGGCGCGGGCGGCCACACGCCCTCCGACTTCCCTCTGGCGCGACTCGACCGGCGCGGTCTGGACGCGCTGCTGAAAACGACCGGCCCCGTCGCGGACATCTACCCGCTCACCCCGGCGCAGCAGGGGATGCTCTTCCACTGCCTCTACTCGCCGGAGGCGGGCGTCTACATGGGGCAGCTCAGTTGCGTCATCGAGGGCGAACTGGACGAGTCGGCGTTCGCCGAGGCGTGGCGTCGCGGCGCGGAGCGCCACGCCTCTCTGCGCGCCTCCTTCGTCTGGGAGAATCTGGACGAGCCGCTCCAAGTCGTGGCGCAGAGCGTCGAGGTGGAGCCGGAGGTGCGCGACTGGCGCGGGGCGTCCGCGGACGAGCAGGCGCGGCTCCTTGAGTCTTTCCTCGCGGACGACTGGGCGCGCTCCTTCGATCTGGCGCGCGCGCCGCTGATGCGACTCGCGCTGTTGCGCACGGCCGACGCGACTTACCGCTTCGTCTGGACGCACCACCACCTGCTCTTGGACGGCTGGTCGGCGTCGCTCCTGATGCGCGAAGTCCTCGACATCTACGAGGCGCTGCGTCAGGGCGAAGAGCCGCCCCCGGCGCGCGCACGCGCCTTCCGCGACTACGTCCGCTGGCTGCGCGAGCAGGACGCCTCGACGGCCGAGCGTTTCTGGCGCGGGGAGTTGAAAGGGTTCACAGCGCCGACGCCCCTGCCGGCGGGGTGGCCCGCCGCCGACGAGCCGGCGCAGGCCCGCAAGCGGCAATCGCGTCTCGCGCCGGACGAGACCGCCGCGCTACAGGCGTTCGCACGCCGGCACCAGTTGACGCTCAGCACGCTCGTCCACGGGGCGTTCGCGCTGCTGCTCAGCCGCTACAGCTCAGAGGAGGATGTCGTCTTCGGGACGGCCGTCTCGGGCCGCCCGCCCGCGCTGGCCGGGGTGGACTCAATGACCGGGCTCTTCATCAACACGCTGCCCGTGCGCGTGCGGGTCGCGGACGCCGCGCCCGCGCTCGCGTGGCTGAAGAATCTGCAAGAGAGGCTGGTCGCGCTGCGCGAGTACGAGTACAGCTCGCTCGCCGAGGTGCAAAGGTCGAGCGACGTGCCGCACGGCACGCCTCTGTTCGAGAGCCTGCTCGTCTTCGAGAACTACCCGATGGACGCCACGCTCGGCGGGCTGGAAGGACACCTCAAGCTCGGCGACGTTCGCTCCTTCGAGCTGACCAACTACCCGCTGACGGTCGTCGCGCTGCCCGGCGCGGAGCTGTCTTTGCAGGCGCTCTTCACCAGCGACCGCTTCGACGCCGCGACCGTCGAGCGCCTGCTCGGCCACCTCAAGTCTTTACTGCTCGACATCGCGGCGAGCCCCGAGTCGCCGCTCGGCGACGCGCGTCTGCTGGGCGAAGACGAGCGCCGCCGGATGCTTGAGGAGTGGAACCGCACGACGCACGCCTACGCGCGCGAGACCAGCGTCGGCCGGCTCTTCGAGGAGCGCGCGGCCGGGTGGCCCGAAGCGCCGGCGCTCGTCGCGGGCGGGCGGCGGATGACCTTCGGCGAGTTGAACCGGCGTGCCAATCAGGTCGCGCACCACCTGCGGCGGCTCGGCGTCGGGCCGGAGTCAATCGTCGGGGTCTGCCTTGAGCGTTCGCCGGAGATGGTCGTGGGGATGCTCGGCGCGCTCAAGGCGGGCGCGGCCTACATGCCGATGGATCCGGCCTACCCGCGCGACCGGCTCACCTTCATGGCGCGCGACGCGCGCGCGCCGGTGCTGCTCACGCAGTCGAGCCTGAGCGAGCTGTTCGCCGGCGAGCGGGCGCGCGTCATCCGGCTCGACGCCGACCGCGAGGCGTTCGCGGGCGAGTCCGAAGAGAACCCGCCGAACGTCGTCGCGCCGGAGAATCTGGCCTACGTCATTTACACGTCCGGCTCGACGGGGCGGCCGAAGGGCGTCGCCGTCCCGCAAAGCTCGCTGCTCAACATGATGGCGTGGTACCGGCGCTCCCTCGCCGTCACGGCGTCGGACAGGTCGACCTACCTCTCCGGCATCGGGTTCGACGTTTCGGTCATGGACTTGTGGCCCAACCTCACGGCGGGCGTCTGCGTCTTCATCCCCGACGAGGAGACGCGACTCTCCACGGAGAAGCTGCGCGACTGGTTCATCGCGAACGAAATCACGGTCGGCTTCGCCGCGACACCGATGGCCGAGATGCTGCTGGAGCTGAGCTGGCCGGAGACGGCGGCGCTGCGCACGCTCACCACGGGGGGCGACAAGCTGCACCGTTACCCGAAAGCCTCGCTGCGGTTCAACGTCGCGAACTTCTACGGCCCGACGGAGAACACGGTCGTCACCACCGCCGAAGTCTCCGAGCCGGGCGGCGACGAGCCGACCACGTCTCCGCCGATAGGCCGCCCCGTGGACAACGCGCAGGTCTACGTGCTGGACAGGCGTCTGCGGCCGGTGCCGGTCGGGGTGACGGGCGAGTTGTACGTCGGCGGCGACAGCCTCGCGCGCGGCTACTGGGGGCGACCCGACATGACCGCCGAGAGGTTCATCCCGCACCCGTTCTCGGAAAGCCCGGGCGCGCGCCTGTACCGCATCGGCGACCTCGCGCGTTACCTGCCCGACGGGAGGCTTGAGTTTCTGGGGCGGGTGGATTTTCAGGTCAAGATACGCGGCTACCGCATCGAGCTGGGCGAGATCGAGACCGTGCTCGCGTCGCACGAATCGGTCGGCGCGGCGACCGTCGTCGTGCGGGGCGAGACGGCCGGCGAGAAGCGTCTGGCGGCTTACGTCGTCGCGTCGGACGAGGAGCGCGCGGTCTCGGCGGGCGAGCTGCGCGCGTATTTGAGGGAGCGCCTGCCCGAGTACATGGTGCCGGCCAACTTCGTCGTGCTGAAGGCGCTGCCGCTGACGCCGAACGGCAAGGTCGACCGCCGCGCGCTGCCCGCCGAAGGAGCCGCGGCCGGCGGCGAAGAGTTCGTCGCGCCGCGCACGCCCGTCGAGCAGGCGCTGGCCGACATCTGGGCGGACGTGCTCGGCGTGAGCCGGGTCGGCGTCAACGACAACTTCTTCGACCTCGGCGGACACTCGCTGATGGCGACCCGCGTGCTCTCGAACGTGCGCCGCATCTTCCGGCTTGAGCTGCCGCTGCGCGTGCTGTTCGAGGCGCACACCGTCGCCGAGCTGGCGCTCGCCATCATCCCCTACGAGACGCAGCCCGGGCAGGCGGAGAAGATCGCGCGGGTGCTGCAAAAGTTGAAAGGCATCTCCGCCGAAGAGGTCAAACGGGAGCTGCAAAGGAAGCGCAAGGAGAGGGGGAGTCGATGAGGGAGCACGAAGACATTCTGCGCGCGGCGGGGCTCGACGCCGACAAGCTTGAGCTGCTCGACTACCTCCTCGAAGAAGAGGGGCTCGAAGGCGAGGCCCGCACCGGCGTCATCACGCCGGTCGAGCGCGCCGAGCCGTCGCCGTCCTCCTACGACGCGCCGCAGCAGTCGTCGCTCTCGTACGCGCAGCAGCGCCTCTGGTTCCTCGACCAGTTCGAGCCGGGGCGCGCCGCCTACAACATCGCCGGGGTCTTGCGCATGGAGGGGCGGCTCGACGCGGCGGCGCTCGGCCGCAGCCTCGACGAGATCGTGCGGCGTCACGAATCGCTGCGCACCTCGTTCGCCTCGGTCGGCGGCTCGCCGGTGCAGGTCATCGCGCCGGCCTGCCACCTCGCGCTCGCCGTCGAGGAGTTGAACACGCTTCCCGCCGACGAACGCGAGGCCGAGTTGCGACGCCGCGCGCGCGAGGAGGCCGCGCGCCCGTTCGATTTGCGCGAGAGCCCGCTCATGCGCGCGCGCCTGCTGCGCCTCGCCGACGACGAGCACGTACTGCTTCTGACGATGCACCACATCGTCTCGGACGGCTGGTCGCTCGGCGTCTTCGCGCGCGAGCTGGCGGCGCTCTACGGCGCGTTCACGGAGGGGCGGCCTTCGCCGCTCGAAGAGTTAAAGGTGCAGTACGCGGACTACGCGGCGTGGCAGCGCGAGCGGCTCGCGGGCGAGGTCATCGACACGCAACTCGACTACTGGCGGCGGCAGTTGGGCGGCGACCTCCCCATGCTCGAACTGACGGCGGGAAGGCCGCGCCCCACGACCCGCACGCTGCGCGGCGCGACACACACCTTCGGCCTCTCCGTCAGGCTGCGCGAGGAGTTGAAGGCGCTGGCGCGCGAAGAGGACGCGACGCTCTTCATGGCGCTCGTCGGCGCGTTCAAGGCGCTCCTCCATCGCTACACGGGGCAGGGCGACATCCTCGTCGGCACGCCCGTGGCCGGGCGCACCCGCGCCGAAGTCGAGCCGCTCATCGGCTGCTTCATCAACACGCTCGTCCTGCGCACGCACTTAGACGCGGGGCTCAGTTTCCGCGAGCTGCTGAGGCGCGTGCGCGAAACGGCGCTCGGCGCTTACGCGCATCAGGAGGTGCCGTTCGAGCGCGTCGTCGAGGAGCTTCACCCCGAGCGGAGTCTGGATCAGTCGCCGCTCTTTCAGGTGATGTTCACCATGCAGAACGCGCCGATGCCGCCGCCCGCGCTGCCCGGCCTGAAGTTGAGCCTGATCGAGGTGGACGACGAGGTGGGCAGGTTCGACCTCTCGCTGGAGATGGTCGAGACCCCGTACGGCATGAAGGGCATGCTGCATTACGACACAGACCTGTTCGACGCCGAGTCGATGGCGCGCATGGCCGTCCACCTCCAGACCTTGCTCGAAGGCGCCGCCGCGCGCCCCGACACGCCCGTCTCGCGGCTGCCCCTCCTGACCGAAGTCGAGCTGCACAGACTGCTCTCGGAGTGGAACGCGACCGCCGCCGACTACCCGCGAGACTCGTCCGTCCACGAACTGTTCGAGCGGCAGGCGCGAGAGACGCCGGAGGCCGTGGCGCTCGTCTCAGGCGAGGAGCGACTGACCTACGCGGAGCTGAACCGCCGCGCGAACCAGTTGGCGCGACACCTGAGCACTCTGGGCGTGGGGCCGGAGGTGCGCGTGGGACTCATGCTTGAGCGCTCGTCGGAGATGGTCGTCGCGCTGCTCGGCATACTGAAAGCCGGCGGGGCGTACGTGCCGCTCGACCCCGCATACCCGCACGAGCGTCTGGCCTTCATGACGGACGACGCGTCCGTCTCGATCATCGTGACGCTGGAACGCCACGCGGACGCCGCCTTCGCGCCGCTGGTCGTCTGCCTCGACGCGGACTGGCCCGCCATCGCCTCGGGCGGCGCGGACGACCCGCCGGGCGCGGCCGTCGCCGACAACCTCGCCTACGTCATGTACACGTCTGGCTCGACGGGCGTGCCGAAGGGCGTCAGCGTCACGCACCGCGCCGTGGCGCGTCTCGTCAAGGGCGCCGACTACGCCGACTTCTCGCGCGACGACACCTTCCTTCAACTCGCCCCGCTCGGGTTCGACGCCTCGACCGTGGAAATCTGGGGCGCGCTGCTCAACGGCGCGCGCCTCGTGTTGTTGCCGCACGGAGACTCCGCGTCGCTCGAAGCCATCGGCGAGCACGTCCGCCGGCACCGGGTCACAAAGCTGTGGCTCACGGCGGGGCTCTTTCACCTGATGGTGGACTACCGGCTCGAAGACCTGCGCGGGCTTGAGCAAATCCTCGCCGGCGGCGACGTGCTCAGCCCGCCGCACGTCGACCGGGTCGTCAGGGAACTCGGCGGCTGCCGGATGACGAACTGCTACGGCCCGACCGAGAACACGACGTTCACGACCTGCCACGACGTGAGGGCGGACGAGTGCGCCGGGAGCGTCCCCATCGGGACGCCCATCTCGAACACGCGCGTCTACATTCTCGACGAGGGACGGACGCCGGTGGCGGTCGGGGTCGTCGGCGAGTTGTACACGGGCGGCGACGGCCTCGCGCGCGGCTACCTCAACCGGCCGGGGCTGACGGCCGAGAAGTTCGTCCCCGATTCGTTCTCGGGCGAGCCCGGCGCGCGACTCTACAGGACGGGCGACCTCGCGCGGCGCAGGGCGGACGGCGTTATAGAGTTCGTCGGGCGCGGCGACCAGCAGGTCAAGGTTCGCGGCTACCGCATCGAGTTGGACGAGATCAAGTCGGCGCTCGGCAAACACGCGGCGGTGCGCGAGTGTCTGGTGATGGTGCGCGAGGACGCGCCCGGCGACAAGCGCGTCGTCGCCTACCTCACGCCCGCGCGCGAGCAGACGCCGGACGCCGCGGAGTTGCGCCTCTTCCTGCGCGAGAAACTGCCCGAGTACATGGTGCCCTCCGCCTTCGTCTGGCTCGAAGAGTTCCCGCTGACGGCCAACGCGAAGGTTGACCGCGAGGCTTTGCCCGCGCCCGAGCACATGGTCGGCGAGAGGCAGAGCGCCTACACGCCCCCGCGCACGCCCGTCGAGGAAGCGCTGGCCGGCATCTGGGCGGACGTGCTCGGTCTGAGTCAGGTCGGCGTCCACGACAACTTCTTCGAGCTGGGCGGACATAGCCTGCTCGCCACGCAGGTCGTCACGCGCGTGCGCGAATCGCTGCGCGCGGACGTGTCCCTGCGACAGTTCTTCGAGAGCCCCGTCATCGCCGAGCTGGCGTCGCTGATCGAGCCGCTGACGGCGGACGGCCGCGCGGGCACGCCGTCGCCCATGCTCCCCGTCCCGAGGGGGAGGGCCTTGCCGCTCTCCTTCGCGCAGCAGCGCCTCTGGTTCCTCGACCAGTTCGACTCGGGCAACCCCATCTACAACGTGCCCGTCGTCCTGCGTCTGAGCGGGCCGCTCGACGTGGACGCGCTTGAGCGGACGCTGAACGAGGTGGTGCGCCGGCACGAAGCCCTGCGCACGGTCTTCCGCTCGGAGCGCGGCGGGCCGATGCAGGTCATCCTGCCGAAGCAGCCCATCGTCGTGCCCGTGCTGAACCTCGCCGGCCTGAACGACTCCGACCGCGAGGCCGAAGCGGAACGGCTGGCGGCCGAGGAGGCGCAGAAGGGCTTTGACCTGACGCGCGGGCCGCTGCTGCGCGCGACGCTGCTGCGGCTCGGCGCGGACGAGCACATGCTGCTGTTCACGATGCACCACATCGTCTCTGACGGCTGGTCGGTGGGCGTGCTCGTGCGCGAGGTGGCGAGCGTCTACACGGCCTACGTGCGCGGGCAGGAGTCGCCCCTGCCGGAACTCACGCTGCAGTACGCGGACTACGCCGTCTGGCAGCGCGAGTGGCTGCAAGGCGAGGTGCTCGAAGCGCAGCTCGACTACTGGAAGCGGCAGCTCGAACCGCCGCCGCCCGAACTGGAACTCCCGACCGACCGGCCGCGGCCGGAGGTGCTCTCTCACAGGGGAGCGACGCTCAACGCGGACTTCCCCGCGGAGCTGACCGACAGGCTCAAAGAGCTGAGCCGCCGCGAGGGCGTGACTTTATACATGACGCTGCTGGCGGCGTTTCAGGCGTTGCTCTACCGCTACACGGGGCGCGACGACATCGCGGTCGGAAGCCCGATTGCCAACCGCCAGCGGAGCGAGATCGAGCCGCTCATCGGCTTCTTCGTCAACACGCTGGTGATGCGCACAGACCTCTCCGGCGACCCGAGCTTCCGCGCGCTCCTCGCGCGCGTGCAGGAGGTCACGCTCGGCGCGTACGCGCACCAGGACGTGCCGTTCGAGATGCTCGTCGAAGAGTTACAGCCCGACCGCAGCCTCGGCAAAACCCCTTTCTTTCAGGCGGCGTTCGCGCTCCAGAACGCGCCGGGGGAGGAGTTGAAGCTGCCCGGCCTGACGCTCACGCGGGTTGACGTGCAGAGCCGCACCGCGCGCTTCGATTTGTCGCTGCTCCTCGAAGAGTCGGCCGAAGGGTTGACCGGGCTCGTCGAGTACAGCGCCGACCTGTTTGACGAGAAGACCGTCCGACGCCTGCTCGAACACCTACAGGCTTTGCTCGCCGCGGCCGTCGCCGACCCCGAAGAACGACTTTCCGCCCTGCCGCTGCACGCCGATGACGAGGGGCGACAGTCAGTCGCCCGCCACGGCGACGACGCCGCGCGGGCTGACCCCGGGCCTTTCGTCAAAGAACTGTTCGAGCGGCAGGTCGCGGCGACGCCGGAGGCCGCCGCGCTCGTCTACGGCGAGCGCCGGTTCACCTATGAAGAGTTGAACCGGCGGGCGAACCGTCTGGCGCACCAACTGCGCCGCCTCGGCGTCGGCCCGGAGGTCGTGGCCGCCGTCATGACCGAGCGCCCAATCGAGGCGGTGCTCGGCGCGCTGGCGGTGCTCAAAGCGGGCGGGGCCTGCCTCGCCTTAGACCCGGCCGAGCCGCGCGAGCGCCTCGCCTTCGTCTTACGCGACGCGGCGGCCCGGGTCGTCCTGACGCAGAAGCACCTTGAGCCGCTGTTGCCGGAAGACTGCGGCGCGGTGTGCAGCCCCGACGCGGACTGGGAGACGTTAGCGCCGGGAGAGGACGAGAACACGGCCGTCAGCGCGACGCCGGACGGCCTCGCCTTCGTGACTTACACTTCCGGCACTGCGGGCCGGCCGAAGGCCGTGGGCGTACAACACAAATCACTCGCCGGCCTGATACGCGCCCTGACGCCGGACGCCGGCGCGCCCTCGCCGCGCACTCTGCAACTCGCCCCGTTCGCTCAGGAACTCGCGTCGCAGGAAATCTTCTCGACGCTGTGCGCGGGCGGCGCGCTCGTGCTCGCGCCCGACGAGGCGCGTAAGGATTCGAGGGCGTTGTGGCGCATCCTCGCGGGCGAAAAAATCGAGAGGCTGTTCGTGACTCCCACGCGTCTGCGGCATATGGCCGAAGCCGCGGGCGCGGAGGGCGAGCCGCCGCGCGACCTGCGCCGAATCATCTCGGCGGGCGATGGGTTGAGAATCACGGGGCCGGTGCGCGAGATGTTCGCCAAGCTCCCGGGGTGCGTGCTCGAAGTCAGCTACGCTCAGCCCGAGACACAGCTCGCGGCGCGTTGGAGCGCGGAGGGCGCGGCCGGCGAGTGGCCGACCGTTCCGCCGCTCGGCGGCGCGGTTGCGGGCGCGCAGCTTTTCGTCCTCGACTCGCGCCTCCGGCCCGTGCCCGCTGGAGTCGTGGGTGAGTTGTACGTCGGCGGCGATGGCGTCGCGCGCGGGCACCTGAATCGGGCCGGCGAGACCGCGCGCAGCTTCATCCCGCACCCGTTCTCGGAAAGCCCGGGCGCGCGGCTCTACAGGACGGGCGACCTCGCTCGTCGCGCGGGCGACGGGCGGCTTGAGTACGTCGGGCGTGTGGACACGCGCGTGACGGTGCGCGGCTTCCGCGTCGAGTTGGAAGAGGTCGAAGCCGTGCTCGGGCGGCACCCCGCCGTGCGGCGCGCGGCGGTCAGGCCGTGGGAGGACGAGGCGGGGCGCAGGCATCTGGTCGCCTACGTGCTCGACGGGACGGGCGCGTCGCCGACCGCCGCCGAGTTGCGCGGCTACCTGCGCGAGAGGCTGCCCGCGTACATGATACCTTCGACTTTCCTGCTGCTCGAAGACTTGCCCCTGACGCGCGCCGGCGGAGTTGACCGCCGACGCCTGCCCGCGCCCGACGAGGCGGGCGGCGAAGTCAGAGAAGGCCACGTCGCGCCGCGCACCCTCACCGAAGAGGTGCTGGCGGGCGTCTGGGCCGGGCTGCTGAAGGTCGAGCGCGTCGGCGTCAACGACAACTTCTTCGACCTCGGCGGACACTCGCTGCTCGCGACGCAGCTCGTCTCGGAGGTGCGGGAGGCTTTCCACGTCGAGCTACCCTTGCGCCGCCTCTTCGAGCGCCCGACCGTGGCCGGTCTCGCGCAGAGCATCGAGGAGTCTCTGCGCGACGGGCAGGGCGCGCAGACCCCGCCCATCACACCGCGCCCGCGCGACGGCGGACACCTGCCGCTCTCGTTCGCGCAGCAGCGGCTCTGGTTCATACACCAGCTTGAGCCCGAGAACGCCACGTATCACATCGCATCGGCCGTCCACATCAGCGGCGCGCTCGACGCGGGCGCGCTCGGCCAGAGCCTCGCGGAGATAGTGCGCAGACACGAAGTCCTCCGCACCTCTTTCACAGTGGTCGAGGGCCAGCCGGCGCAGGTCATCTCCCCCGACACGGGTTTCGACCTTCCCGTCGTAGACCTCTCGGGCATGACGGACGAGGAGAGGGAAGAGGAGCGGCGGCGGCTCGCGCGCGAAGAGGCGTCGCGCCCGTTCGACCTGACGCGCGGGCCGCTGCTGCGCGCGACGCTGCTTCGTCTCTCCGGCGAAGAGCATGCGCTGCTGTTCGCGATGCACCACATCGTCTCGGACGGCTGGTCGGTGGGCGTCATGGTGCGTGAGCTGGCCGCGCTCTATGAGTCGTACGCGTCGGGCGGCGAGTCGCCGCTCGAAGAATTAAAGGTGCAGTACGCGGACTACGCGGCGTGGCAGCGCGAGCGGCTCGCGGGCGAAGTGCTCGAAACGCAGCTCGACTACTGGCGGCGGCAGTTGGCGGGCGCGTCCCCGATGCTCGACCTGCCGACGGCGCGCCCCCGACAGGTCGTCCAAACTTTTCGCGGCGCGGGCGCTCCGCTCGAACTCTCGCCGGAGCTGACCGAGCGCCTCAAAGCACTGGCGAGCGCCGAGGGCGTGACGCTGTTCATGGCGCTCCTCGGCGCGTTCCAGGCGCTGCTGTGGCGCTACACGGGGCAGGACGACATCCTCGTCGGGACGCCCATCGCCAACCGCACGCGCGCCGAGACCGAGCCGCTCATCGGCTTCTTCGTCAACACGCTCGTGCTGCGCGCGCGCCCCTCCGCCGGACAGACGTTCCGCGAGCTTCTGCGCGAGGCGCGCGAGGCGGCGCTCGGCGCGTACGCGCATCAGGAGGTGCCGTTCGAGCGCGTCGTCGAAGAGCTTCAGCCCGAGCGGACGCTCTCGCACGCGCCGCTCTTTCAGGTGATGTTCGCGCTGCAAAACGCGCCGGCGGCCCCGCTGAAGCTGGCGAGCCTCAAACTGAACCTCGTCGAGATACCGCCGGAGACCGCGAGGTTCGACCTCACGCTCTCGCTCGCGGAGGACGGCGGGCGGCTGTCGGGACAGTTGGAGTACAACAGCGATCTGTTCGACGCCGACGCGGTGGCGCTCATGCTCGGCCATTACCGGCGTCTGCTGGAGAGCGTCGTCGAAGACCCGGGCGCGCGCCTCTCCGAGCTTGAGCTGCTGACGGAGGCGGAGCGCCGCCGGCTGCTCCTTGAGTGGAACGACGCGGCGCGCGAGGCCGGGCCGCCGGCGTGCGCGCACGAGTTGTTCGAGCAGCGCGCCGCCGCGCAGCCCCGTACGCTCGCCGTCGTCTTCGGCGACGAGCGCCTGACCTACGACGAGCTGAACCAACGCGCCAACCGGCTCGCGCGCCACCTGCGTCGCCTCGGCGTCCGCGCGGAGACGCCGGTCTGCATCTGCTTCGAGCGCGGCGTGGAGATGGTGGTCGCCACGCTGGCCGTGGTCAAGGCCGGGGGCGCTTACGTCCCGCTCGACCCCGCCAACCCGGCGGAACGCCTCTCGTTCATGTTGAAGGACAGTTGCGCCCCCGTGCTGCTGACGCTCGAATCCCACCGCGGCCTGTTCGACGCGGGCGGGGCGGAGGTCGTCTCGCTCGACCGCGACTGGGAGACAATCGCGCTTGGGGGCGGCGACAACCTCGCAGCCGGGGCCGCGCCCGACAACCTCGCCTACGTCGTCTACACCTCGGGCTCGACGGGCGTGCCGAAGGGCGTCGAGGTCTCGCACGCCTCGCTGGTGAACCTGATTCGCTGGTACCAGCGCACCTCGACCGTCGAGCCGGGCGAGCGCGCCACGCAACTCTCGGGCGTCGGCTTCGACGCCACGGTCTTCGAGCTGTGGTCTAACCTCGCCTCGGGCGCGAGCCTGTACCTGCCCGACGCGGAGACGCGGCTCTCGCCGGAGAGGCTGCGCGACTGGCTCGTCTCGAACGAGATAGCCGTCTGCTTCGCCGCGACGCCGCTGGCCGAGCTGTTGCTGGTGCTGCCGTGGCCGCGCGACGCGGCGCTGCGGCTGCTGCACACGGGCGGCGACAAGCTGCACCGCTTCCCCGACGAGGCGCTGCCGTTCGGCGTGGTCAACAACTACGGGCCGTCGGAGAGCACCGTGCTCGCCACCTCCGGCCGGGTCGAGCCCGGGTCGGGCGTCACGCAGTCGCCGACCATCGGCCGCCCCGTGGACAACGCGGAAGTCTACCTGCTCGACGAAGCCCTGCGCCCCGTGCCGGTGGGCGTGCGCGGCGAGCTGTACATCGGCGGCGGCTGTCTCGCGCGCGGCTATCTGAGGCGCTCCGCGCAGACCGCCGAGCGGTTCATCCCGCACCCGTTCTCCGCGCGGCCGGGGGCGCGTCTCTACCGCACGGGCGACGTGGCGCGCTTCCTTCCGGACGGGCGGATAGAGTTTCTGGGCCGTCTCGACAATCAGGTCAAGATTCGCGGTCACCGCATCGAGCTGGGCGAAATCGAGGCCGTCCTCGTCGGCCACGAAGCGGTGCGCGAGGGCGTCGTCGAATGCCGCGAGGCGGGGCACGGCGAGAAGCGCCTGACGGCATACGTCGCGGCGCGCGAAGGCGAACGCCTGACCGCCGAAGAGCTGCGCGGCTATCTCGCGGAGCGGCTGCCCGGTTACATGGTGCCCTCGGCCTTCGTGTGCCTTGAGCGCTTGCCGCACAACGCCAACGGGAAGATCGACCGGCAGGCGCTCCCCGACGCGGACGCCGAGGCGGACGCGCGCGGCGCCGCCTACGTCGAGCCCGTCACCGAGATGGAGCGCACCGTCGCGGGGCTCTGGCGGGAGCTGCTCGGTCTGGAGAGGGTCGGGCTTCACGACAACTTCTTCGACCTCGGCGGGCACTCGCTGCTCGTGGTGCGGATGCAGAGTCGTCTGCAGGAAATTCTCCGGCGGGAGATTACCGTCGCGGAGGTGTTCAAATACCCGTCCGTCAGCGCGCTGGCCTGGCACCTCAGCCGCGGGCCGCTGGACGGGCGGGGTGACGCCGAGAAGCACCAGCAGCGCGGCGCCGACCGCCGTGAATCAATCAAGGGGCGTGCGCGCCGCGCACGGAGCAGAGAGTCGGTGAATGGTGAATAGTGATATGAGTGACGCAGACAAGTTCAGTTACGACGTGGCGGTCGTCGGCATGGCGGGCCGGTTCCCCGGCGCGAAAAACGTCGAGGAGTTCTGGCAGAATCTCGTGGGCGGCGTGGAGTCGGTCTCGTTCTTCTCGGACGAGGAGCTGCTCCGCGCCGGGGTCGAGCCGGAACTGCTGGCCGAGGCCAACTACGTGAAGGCCGGGGCCGTCCTCGAAGACCCGGAATACTTCGACGCCGCGTTCTTCGGCCTCACCCCGCGCGAGGCGGAGATGATGGACCCGCAGCACCGGCTCTTCCTCGAAGAGGCGTGGGGCGCGCTGGAGTCCGCCGGCTACGCGGCGGAGAAGTTCGCGGGACGCATCGGGGTCTTCGCCGGCGAGAGTTTCAACGCTTACCTCTTCAACAACCTCGCCGCGCGCCGCGAGCTGGTCGAGGCCGTCGGCACTTTCCAGACTCTCATCGGCAACGACCGCGACCACCTGACGACGCAGGCGGCCTACCGGATGAATCTGAAGGGGCCTTGCGTCAGCGTCCAGACCGCCTGCTCGACCTCGCTGGTGGCCGTCCACCTCGCCTGCCAGAGCCTGCTCAGCCGCGAGTGCGACATGGCGCTGGCGGGCGGCGTCTCAATCGGCGTCCCGCAGGTGCAGGGCGGCGTCTATCAGGAGGGCAGCATCATCTCGCCCGACGGACACTGTCGCGCCTTCGACGCGGCGGCGGCCGGGACGGTGAAGGGCAGCGGCGTCGGCGTCGTCGTGTTGAAGCGCCTCTCCGACGCGCTCGAAGACGGCGACCCGATAGAGGCCGTCATCAAAGGCTCGGCCATCAACAACGACGGCTCGGGCAAGGTCGGGTACACCGCGCCGAGCGTCGAGGGGCAGGCGGGCGTCATCACGGAGGCGCTGGCGGTGGCCGGGGTCGAGCCCGACACGGTCAGCTACGTCGAGGCGCACGGGACGGGCACGGCGCTCGGCGACCCCATCGAGATCGCCGCGCTCTCCGAGGCGTTCGGCGCGACGGCGAAGAAGAATTTCTGCGCCGTCGGCTCGGTCAAGACGAACGTCGGCCACCTCGACGCCGCCGCCGGGGTGACGGGTCTCATCAAGGCCGTGCTGGCGCTCAAGCACCGGCAGATTCCCCCGAGCCTTCATTTCGAGCAGCCCAACCCGAACATTGATTTCTCGCGGACGCCCTTTTACGTCAACGCGAAGCTCGCCGACTGGGAGTCGAACGGCTCGCCGCGCCGCGCGGGCGTGAGCAGCTTCGGCATCGGCGGCACCAACGCGCACGTCGTGCTCGAAGAGTCGCCGTCGCTTCAGCCCTCGGGCGCTTCGAGGCCGTACCAGCTCCTGACGCTCTCGGCGAGGACGCCCGAGGCGTTGGAGAGCGCGACCGCCAACCTCGCCACGCACCTCCGTGCGAAACGCGAATCCGGTTTGGCCGACATCGTCTACACGCTTCAGGTGGGGCGGAAGGGCTTCGCGCACCGGCGGACGCTCGTCTGCCGCGACGCCGAAGACGCGCTGCGCGCTCTTGAGCCGTTAGACGCGGCGCGCGTCCACACCAACTTCGTCGAAGGCGAGCCGGGCGGCGTCGTCTTCATGTTCCCCGGTCAGGGCTCGCAGTACGTCGGGATGGCGCGCGAGCTATACGAGGGCGAGACGACGTTCCGCGCCGAGGTCGAGCGCGGGGCCGAACTGCTCCGCGCGGAGGCGGGGCTCGACCTGATCGGCGTCCTCTACCCGAGAGACGGCGAGGGTTCGGCCGAGGCGGCGGCCGAGCGGCTCGCGCAGACGGCCGTCACGCAGCCCGCGCTCTTCGTCGTCGAGTACGCGCTGGCGAAGCTGTTGGGCGAGTGGGGCGTCAGGCCGTCGGCGATGATCGGGCACAGCCTCGGCGAGTTCGTCGCCGCGACGCTGGCCGGGGTCTTTACGCCGGAAGAGGCGCTGAGGCTGGTGGCGGCGCGCGGCCGTCTGATGCAGCAGATGCCGACGGGGGCGATGCTGGCGGTGCCGCTCTCGGAGCAGGAGGTGCGGCCGCTCGTCGGCGGGGCGCTCTCGCTGGCGGCGGTCAACGGGCCGGCGCTCTGCGTCATCTCGGGCGAGGCGGAGGCCGTCGCGCGCGCCGAGCAGCAGCTCGCGGCCGGCGGCGTCGAGTGCGGACGCCTGCACACCTCGCACGCCTACCACTCGGCGACGATGGAGCCCGCTTCCAGACAGTTCGCGGAAGAGGTCAGGAAGGCCAACCCGCGCGCGCCGCAGATTCCTTTCATCTCAAGTCTCACGGGGACGTGGATCACGGAGCGCGAGGCGACCGACCCGCAGTACTGGTCGCGGCAGTTGCGCGAGACGGTGCGGTTCGGGGCCGGCGTCGCCGAACTCTTGAAAGGTCAGGGGCGGGTTCTGCTCGAAGTCGGGCCGGGGCGAGCCCTGAGCGGGCTCGCCGTGCAGCAGCGGAACGGGTCGGGGAATCATCAGGTGCTTTCGTCTCTGCCGCACCCGCGCGACCGCAAGTCCTCCTCCGCCTCTCTGCTCGACGCTCTGGGCCGGCTCTGGGCGGGCGGCGTCGAGGTTGACTGGTCGGCCTTCTACGCGCGCGAGCGGCGGCGGCGCACGCGGCTGCCGACTTACCCGTTCGAGCGCCAACGGTTCTGGGTTGACGCGGAGCCGCAGGGACACGCCGCGCGGCGCGACGCTTTGAGCAGAAAGCCCGACGCCGCCGAATGGACTTACGTCCCTTCGTGGAGGCGCTCGGTCGTCAGACCCGAGGCCGTCGAACAGGACGCGCGGCCGGAAGGCGCGTGCTGCCTCGTCTTCGCAGACGAGTCGGGGCTCGGGCAGCGCGTCGCGCGTCGTTTGGAGGCCGAGGGCGCAGAGGTCTTCGTCGTCAGGGCGGGCGAGCGGTTCGGCAAAGTCTCGGAACGAGAGTTTGAAGTCGGCCCGAACAGCCGTGAAGATTACGACCGGCTGCTCGGCGAGCTGCACGCTTCGGGCAAGACCCCGGAGGCGATTCTTCATTTGTGGAACGTTACGGACGAGCCGGGCGCGGCGGTGACGGCCGAGACGTTCGCCGCCTCTCAGTCGAAGGGGTTCGACGGCGTGCTCGCGCTCGTCCAGTCGTTGGGCGAGCAGATGCTGACGGAGGCGCTGCGCCTCGTCGTCGTCACGGACAACATGCAGGAGGTCACGGGCGAGGAGACGCTCGCGCCGGAGAAGGCGACGCTGCTCGGGTTGTGCAAGGTCATCCCGCAGGAGTACCCGCAGTTCGACTGCCGCTCGGTTGACGTGGCGCTGCCGCCGCGCGAAGCCGAGCGCGAGGCGCTGGCGGACAACCTCGTCGCCGAGCTGAAGGCGGGCGACCCGGGCGCGGCGGTCGCCTACCGCGGCCGACACCGCTGGCTGCAAGCCTTCGAGCCGCTGCGGCTGGCCGGGGCGGGCACCGGGACGCAGCCGCGCGCGGGGCGTCTGCGCGACGGCGGCGTCTACCTGTTGACGGGAGGCCCCGGCGACATAGACCTCGCGCTGGCGCGGAGCATCGCCGCGAGCGTGCGCTGCAAACTCGTCCTGAACGGTTACGCGCATCTGCCCGCGCGCGAAGAGTGGCCCGGGTGGCTCTCGGCACACGAAGAAGAGCCCGAGCACGAGGATGAGACGAGCCGCCGCATACGTGCCTTGATGGAGTTGGAAGCGGCGGGCGCGGAGGTGATGCTCGGCGGCGCGGACGTTGCCGACCGGGAACAGTTGGCCGCGCTCGTCGCGCAGGTTCGGGAACGCTTCGGCCCCGTCAGCGGCGTCTTCCACACGGCGGCCGTGACGGGCGGCGGGATGATTCAACTGAAGACGCCGGAGGCGGTCGCCGAAGTCTTCAGGCCGAAGGTTCTGGGGACGCTCGCGCTGCACGCGGCGCTCGCGGACGCGCCGCCAGATTTCCTCCTGCTCTTCTCGACCTCGATTGCGCTGACCGGCGTCTTCGGGCAGGTGGACTACTGCGCGGCGAACTCTTTCCTCGACGCCTTCGCGCGCGCCGCGGGTGCGCGGGGTCGAACTTTTACGGCGGCGATTAACTGGAACCTGCCGCGCTGGGAGGGCTGGGCGGACTCGGTGGCCACCGGCGTGACGGGGTTCGAGGCTCAGTTCGCGGAGCAGTTGCGCGCGTACGGCATCTCGCCGGAGGAGGGCGCGGAGGCGACGCTGCGCGTCCTCTCCGACGCGCAGCCGCAGGTCGTCGTCTCGACGCAGGACTTCCAATCCCTGCTCGAAGCGCAGAAGGCCGACGCCGAGAACGGCCTGCTCGCACAGTTGCAGGCGGGACACGGGGGCGGCGGGGTCGAGAGGGGCGAGGGGATGGCGGGCTACGTCGCGCCGGAGGGCGAGATGGAGCAGAGCGTCGCCGGCCTCTGGCAAGAGCTGTTCGGCGTCGGCGGCGTCGGCCGCCACGACAACTTCTTCGAGCTGGGCGGCAACTCGCTGCTCGCCATCCAGTTGGTCTCGCGCGTACGCAAAGTCCTTCAGGTGGAGCTGCCTTTGAGCCGGCTGTTCGAGTCGCCGACGGTGGCGGGGCTCACCGCGGCTATCGAAGAGAGCCGGCAGGGCTCGAAGGAGACCGAGGAGATCGAGCGCCTGCTGCGCGAGATCGAAGGACTGTCGGCCGAAGAGTTGCAGGCGCATCTGTCCGACGAGCTACAGGCGGGGGGCGAGGGCGGCTAGAGATGGATGACATAGCCAAACGTCTGGCGGCGCTGAGCGCGGAGCAGCGCGAGCTGTTGGAGCTGCGGCTCAAAAAGAAGGGGCTGCAATCCGCGCTCGCGCGCGACGGCGCGACCGCGACGGCCGGCGGCGCGGGTACGAGCGTCCTCGACGTTGACGAGGAGCCCGCCGACTGGAAGGAGCGCGCGGTCGAGCGCCCCGTCGGATTCAGCATCTACTTCTTCTCCGACGACGGGTCGAAGGAGAGCGACGACAAGTACCGGCTGCTGCTCGAAAGCGCGAAGTTCGCCGACCGCCACGGCTTCACGGCGGTCTGGACGCCCGAGCGCCACTTTCAGGCGTTCGGCGGGCTCTACCCGAACCCTTCGGTGCTGAGCGCCGCGCTCGCCATGATTACCGAGCGCATAGAGATTCGCGCCGGGAGCGTCGCGCTGCCGCTGCACCACCCCGTGCGCGTGGCGGAAGAGTGGTCGGTCGTCGACAACCTTTCGCGCGGCCGCGTCGCGGTCTCGTTCGCCTCGGGGTGGCACCCGGACGACTTCCTGTTCGCGCCCGACGCCTACGAGCAGCGCAAGGAGGTGATGTTCAGTCACATCGAAACGATCCGCCGGCTGTGGGCCGGCGAGACCGTGACGCTCGGCGGCGTGAAAGACAGCCCCGTCGAGGTGAGCATCCTGCCGAAGCCCGTCCAGCCGCACCTCCCGATCTGGATTACGACGGCGGGCAGCCCCGAGACGTGGGAGCGGGCCGGCGCGATAGGGGCCAACATCCTGACGGGGCTCGCCGGCTACCCGCCGGAGAATTTGAAGGCGCTCATCGGCAGTTACCGCGCGGCGCGCGCCCGCCACGGGCACGACCCGCAGACCGGCGTCGTCTCCGTGATGGTTCACACCTTCGTCGGCGAAGACACGCAGGCCGTCAAGGAGAAAGTGCGCGGCCCGCTCTCGAACTACCTGCGCACCTACTTCAAGCAGTTCGAGAAGGTTCACTACGACGCGGAGAGCGTGAGCGAGGCGGACAAGGACGATTTGATGAGCGCCGCGTTCGAGAACTACTTCCGCCACAGCACGCTGCTCGGCTCGCCCGCGAAGTGCGCCCGGCTCGTCGAGCAACTGACCGGGCTGGGCATCGACGAGGTGGCCTGCCTCGTGGACTTCGGGGTCGAGACCGACGACGTAATAGAGAGCCTCGGGCTGCTGAACGAGCTGAAGGAACATTTCGACCGGCGGTAACGAATAGCATGTCCACGAACGACGTACCGGCTCGACTGTCTCAACTCTCGGCGGCCAAGCGCGCGCTGCTCGAAAGACGCCTGCGGGGCCAGCGGGACGAGGCGTCCGAGGCGCAGTCGATTCGGCCGCGCGCGGGGCGCGGGCCGTCGCCGCTCTCGTTCGCGCAGCAGCGGCTCTGGTTCATCGACCAGTTGGAGCCGGGCAAACCCATCTACAACATCCCGCTGCCGCTCCGCCTCAACGGCCCGCTCAAGGTCGAAGCCCTCCGGCACGCGCTCAACGAGATCGTCCGACGCCACGACGCGCTGCGCACGACCTTCGCCGTCGGCCCCGACCTTGAGCCCGTCCAGTCAATCGCGCCCTCGTTAGAATTGTCCCTCCGCGTCGAAGACCTGAGCGGCCTGCCGGGGCCCGAGCGCGAGGCCGAGGCCGTGCGCCTTGCGACCTGCGAGGCGCAGCGCCCCTTCGACCTTGAGCGCGGCCCGCTGCTGCGCGCGCGGCTGCTGCGGCTCGGGACTGAGGAGCATGTGCTGCTGTTCACGATGCACCACATCGTCTCGGACGGGTGGTCGATGGGCGTGCTCGTCAAGGAAGTGGCGCAGTTGTACGAAGCCTTCGCCGAGGGGCGCGAGTCGCCGCTGCCGCCGCTGGCCATCCAGTACGCGGACTTCGCCGAGTGGCAGCGCGAGTGGCTACACGGCGAGGTGCTGGAAGCGCAGCTCGCCTACTGGAAAGGGAAGCTCGGCGGCGAGCTGCCCGTGATGGAGCTGCCGGCGGATCGCCCGCGCCCGCCCGTCCCGAGCTTCCGCGGCGGGTTCGAGGTGTTCAAGCTGTCGCCGGAGGTCACCGAAGGGCTCAGGAGCCTCAGCCACCGCACCGGGGGCACGCTCTTCATGACGCTGCTGGCGGCCTACAAGCTTCTGCTCTACCGGCACACGGGGCAGGAAGACATCCTCGTCGGCTCGCCCGTCGCCAACCGCAACCGCGTCGAGACGGAAGACCTCATCGGCTTCTTCGTCAACACGCTGATGCTGCGGACGAGCCTCGCCGGCGACCCCACTTTCGCCGAGCTGCTCGGGCGCGTGCGGCGGACGGCCGTCGAGGCGTACGCGCATCAGGACTTGCCCTTCGAGAAGATAGTCGAAGAGCTTCACCCGCAGCGCGACCTGAGCCGCAGCCCGCTCTTTCAGGTGTTGCTCGCCTTGCAGAACGCCCCGATGGGGACGCTCGAATTAACCGGCCTGACCATCAACGCGCAGGAGTTCGAGTGGGACACGGTGCGGCTCGACCTTGAGTTTCACCTGCACGACCTGCCCGACGGGCTGGGCGGCGCGATGGCCTACAACGCCGACATCTTCGAGCGCGAGACCGTCCGCCGCCTGCTCGGGCGGTTCGCGTCGCTGCTCGAAGCCGTCGTCGCCGCGCCGGAGCGCCGCCTCTCCGAGTTGAGCGTGCTCGCCCCCGGGGAGCGCCAACAACTGCTCGACGAGTGGGCGCGCGGCGCGGCGCTCGCCCCGACCGCGACCGTCCACGCGCTTTTCGAGGCGCAGGCCGCGCGCACGCCGCAGTCCCCGGCCGTCGTCTTCGGCGAACGCGTGTTGAGCTACGGCGAACTCGACCGGCGGGCCGGGCTCGTCGCGCGTCGCCTGCGCGCGCTCGGCGTGCGGCCCGAGTCGCGCGTGGGGCTTCTGCTTGAGCGTTCGCCGGACCAGTTGGCGGCGCTGCTCGGCGTGCTCAAGGCCGGCGGGGCTTACGTCCCCATCGACCCGGCCACGCCGCCGGAGCGCGTCGCCTTCGTGCTGCGAGACGCGGGGGCGGAATTGGTCTTGACGCAGGCGTCGCTCGCACACGCGCTGCCCGCCGAGGGGCCGCGCGCGTTACTGCTCGACGCGATTGACGAAGAGACGGTTGACGAAGATGCCGCTGACGAAGACGACTTCGCGCGTGGGGAGCGCGAGTTGTGCGACGAGAACGCGGCCTACGTCATCTACACGTCCGGCTCGACGGGGCGGCCGAAGGGCGTCGTGGTCAGTCACGCCAGCCTCGCGGGCGCCATCCTCGCCCAACTCGCGCAGGTCGAAGCGCCCGTCGAAGGCACGCCGCTCCAGATGTCGTACGCCTTCGACGGCTCGCTCCTGAGCATCTTCTGCGCGCTGACGCAGGGCGGCGTGCTGGCGCTGCCGCCGGAGGGGCGGCACGGCGACCCCGCGCACATGTCCCGGCTCATCGCGGAAGGCCGGCTCTCACACCTCTTCACCGTCCCCTCGTTCTATTCGCTGCTGCTTGAGCAGGCGCGGCCCGGTGAGTTGGGCTCGCTGCGGGCGGTGACGGTCGGCGCGGAGGCGTGCCCGCCCGAACTCGTCGGCAGGCACCAGCGCGCGCTGCCCGGGGTGCCGCTCTTTAACGAGTACGGGCCGACCGAGGCGACCATCTACTGCGCCGCGTACGAGTGCGTCCCCGGCGACGCCGAGCGCGCGTCTTTGCCCATCGGCCGTCCGGCCGCGGGGGCTCGGCTGTACGTGCTCGACAATTTTCTTCAGCCGGCGCCGCCGGGCGTCCCCGGCCAACTCTACGTCGGCGGGCGCGGGGTCGCGCGCGGCTACCTGAACCGGCCGGAGTTGACGGCCGCGGCGTTCGTCCCAGACCCGTTCTCTGACGAGCCGGGCGCGCGGCTCTACCGCACGGGCGACGTGGCGCGCTGGCTGGCGGACGGCCAGTTGGAGTTTCTCGGGCGCGCGGACGAGCAGGTGAAGGTGCGCGGCTTCCGTGTAGAGCCGGGCGAGATTGAGTCGGCGCTGCGCGTCTTCGATGGCGTCCGGGACGCGGCGGTCGTAGCGCGCGAAGACGCGCCGGGCGAGCGTCGGCTGGTGGCCTACGTGGTGGCCGGTCAGGGGCCGCGCCCGACGACGGCCGTGCTGCGCGAACACCTGCGCGCGCGGCTGCCGGAGTACATGGTGCCGGGCGCGTTCGTGTTCCTCGACGAGCTGCCGCTGACGCCGACGGGGAAGGTGAACCGCCGTCAGCTTCCCGCGCCCGAAGCGGGTGCGGACGCGTCGGCGGCGAGCTACGTCGCGCCGCGGACGCCGACCGAAGAGTTGATGGCGCGTCTCTGGTGCGACGTGCTCAGGCTCGAAAGCGTGAGCGCCGTCGCGGACTTCTTCGACCTCGGCGGGCATAGCTTGCTCGCCACGCAGCTCATCTCGCGCGTGCGCGACAGTTTCTCGGTCGAGCTGCCGCTGCGCAGCATCTTCGAGTCGCCGACCGTCGAGGGTCTGGCCCGGCACGTCGAAGCTTCGCTGCGCGCGGGCGCGGGTGCGCCGTCCGCGCCGCTCGTCCCCGTCGCGCGCGAGGGCGACCTGCCGCTGTCGTTCGCGCAGCAGCGGCTCTGGTTCATACACCAGCTTGAGCCGGGCAGCTCGGCTTACAACATGCCGGTCGCGGTGCGACTGAACGGCACGCTGCACGTCGCGGCGCTTGAGCGAACCTTGAGCGAAATCGTCAGGCGTCACGAATCCCTGCGCACGCGCTTCGCGTTGCGCGAAGGGAGCCCCGTCCAGCTCGTCGACGCGCCCGAAGAGGTGCGGCTCGACGTGCGAAGCCTCGAAGACCTGCCCGCAGGCGAGCGCGTGGCCGAAGCGCGGCGGCTCGCCGAAGCGGAGGCGAGTCACGCGTTCGATTTAGAGCGCGGCCCGCTTTACCGCGCGCGGCTGCTGCGTCTCTCCGGCGAGGAGCACGTACTGCTGTTCACGATGCACCACATCGTCTCGGACGGGTGGTCGATGGGCGTGCTCGTCAAGGAAGTGGCGCAGTTGTACGAAGCCTTCGCCGAGGGGCGCGAGTCGCCGCTCGAAGAGCTTCCCGTCCAGTACGCGGACTTCGCGGTCTGGCAACGCCGCCACCTGTCGGGCGAGTTGCAGGACGCCGACCGGCAGTACTGGAAACAGCAGCTCGGCGGGACGCTCCCCGTGCTTGAGCTTCCCGCGGACAGACCTCGCCCGCCCTTCCAGAGCTTCCGCGGCGCGAGCCGTGTGCTCACACTCGACGCCGAACTGTCCGCGCGGCTCAAGGCGCTCGCGCAGCGCGAGGGCGTGACGCTCTTCATGCTGCTGCTGGCCGCCTTCAAGCTTCTGCTCTACCGCTACACGGGGCAGGAGGACGTGGTCGTCGGGACGCCGATAGCCAACCGCAACCGCGTGGAGTTGGAGGGGCTCATCGGGTTCTTCGTCAACACGCTCGTGCTGCGCACAGACCTCTCGGGGCGTCCGAGTTTTGTCGAGCTGTTGAGGCGCGCGCGCGCCGTCTCGCTCGGCGCGTACGCGCATCAGGAGATGCCGTTCGAGCAGCTCGTCGAGCACCTTCAGCCCGAGCGGAGCACGAGCCGGAGCCCGCTCTTTCAGGTGATGTTCTCGTTGCAGAACGCGGTGACGGACGAGGCGTCGCTGCCGGGGTTGACGTTGCAGCCGTTGGAGGTCGAGCGGGTCACCACGCAGTTCGATTTGAGCCTCGACGCGTTGGAGACGGCGGACGGAGTCACGGCCGTGGCCGAATACAGCACCGACCTCTTCGACGGCTCGACCGTCGAGCGGATGCTGGGCCACTTCCGCGCCGTGTTGGAAGGCGTCGTCGCCGACCCGCACGCCTCGGTCGCCGAAGTGCCGCTGCTGACCGCGCCCGAGCGCGAGCAACTGCTCGCCGGTTGGAACGACGCGGCGCTCCCTCACACGACGGGCGAGAGCCTGCACGAACTCTTCGAGGCGCGGGCCGCCCGTGCGCCCGACGCGCCGGCCGTCATCTACGGCGACGCGCGGGTGACCTACGGGGAACTCAACGCCCGCGCGAACCAACTGGCGCACTACCTGAAGGAACTCGGCGTCGGGGCGGAGTCGCGCGTCTGCGTGCTGTTGGAGCGCTCGCCCGTGATGGTCATCGGTCTGCTCGCCGTCCTCAAGGCCGGTGGCGCTTACGTCCCGCTCGACCCGCGCTACCCGAAAGCGCGTCTCGACTACATGCTCGAAGACGCCGGCGCGTCTCTGCTCCTGACGCGCGGCCATCTCGCGGAAGAGGTTGACGAACGGCGGGTGCGCGTCGTCCGCGTCGACGCCGACGCCGAACACGTCGCGCGCCAGCCCGCGCACAACCCCGCCGTCGCGGTCGCGCCGGAGAATCTGGCCTACGTCATCTACACGTCCGGCTCGACGGGGCGTCCCAAAGGCGTGTGCGTCACGCGCGGCTCTCTGCTCAACCACCAGCGGGCGGTGCGTGAGGCTTACGGCTTGAACGCGGGCGACCGCGTCCTACAGTTCGCGTCGCTCAGCTTCGACGTGGCGGCGGAAGAGATTTTCCCGACGCTGCTCTGCGGCGCGACGCTCGTGCTGCGCGACGAGCGCGTGCCGGGCGTCGGCAATCAGGTCGAGCAGGGCGGCGTGACCGTGCTGAACCTGCCGGCCTCCGCGTGGCACGAGTGGATGGGCGAGTTGTCGCGGACGACGGGGCGCGTGCCCGAGAGTCTGCGCGTGGTCGTGACGGGCAGCGAGCAAGTGGCGCGCGCTAGCCTCGCGGCGTGGAAGAGCCTCGGCGGCGGCGGGGCGAGGCTGCTCAACGCCTACGGCACGACGGAGACGACCATCACCACGACGCTCTACGAACCGGCGGCGTGGGCAGACGGGGCGCACGCCGGGCCGGCGCTGCCGCTCGGGCGTCCCGTGGGCGGGGCGCGCGCCTACGTCCTCGACTCGTTAATGCAGCCCGTGCCGGTCGGGGTGGCGGGCGAGCTGCACGTCGGCGGCGCGGGCGTGGCGCGCGGCTACCTCGGCCGCCCCGGACTGACGGCCGAGCGATTCATCCCCGATTCGTTCAGCGATGCGCCCGGCGCGCGACTGTATCGAACGGGCGACCTCGTCCGCTATCTGCCCGACGGCAACATCGAGTTCCTCGGGCGCTGCGACCAGCAGGTCAAGCTCCGCGGCTTCCGCATCGAGCCCGGCGAGATCGAGGCGGCGCTGTGCGAGCACGCGAGCGTCCGGCGCGCGGTGGTCGAGACGCGTGCGGGCGCGGACGGTCACGAAAGGCTCGTGGCTTACGTCGAGGCGGAGGGCGGGCCGCCCGCCGCGAAGAACGAGCTTCGAGAGTACCTGAGAGAGCGTTTGCCGGAGTTCATGGTGCCTTCGGCCTTCGTCTTCGTGGACGAGTTCCCGCTGACGCCGAGCGGCAAGCTCGACCGTCGCGCGCTGCCCGCGCCCGGCGGCGTGCGCGACGAGGCGGAGGCGCTCGTCCCCCCGCGCTCCGAAGTCGAGCGCGTCGTCGCCGCCATCTGGCGCGAGGCGCTCGGGCTTGAGCAGGTGGGCGTCCACGACAACTTCTTCGACCTCGGCGGGCACTCGCTCCTGCTCGTGCGTGTCCACAGCGAGCTGCGGCAGGCGTTCGACGCCGACCTCACCATGCTCGATTTGTTCAAGTACCCGACCATCAGCGCGCTCGCGGGTTTCATCGCGCCGGAGGCCGACGCCGCGCCTCGACAGTCAGGCGGCGTCGAGCCGCGGGCGGCGGGGGCGGAGGTCGCCGTCGTCGGCATGGCGGGGCGCTTCCCCGGCGCGCGCACCGTCGAACAGTTCTGGCAGAACCTGCGCGACGGCGTCGAGTCGGTCACCTTCTTCTCCGACGACGAGCTGCTGGCCGCGGGCGTCGACCCCGAAGTGATCGCGCACCCGAACTACGTCAAGGCGGGCGTCCTCCTCGACGACATAGACAAGTTCGACGCGATGTTCTTCGGCTATAACCCGCGCGAGGCCGAGGCGATGGATCCGCAGCACAGGCTCTTTCTCGAATGCGCGTGGGAGGCCATCGAGCGGGCCGGCTACGACCCGGAGCGCACGGGCGGCCCCGTCGGCGTCTTCGCGGGGGCGGGGCCGAACTCCTACCTCTATAACCTTTACTCGCGCCCCGACATCATAGAGGAACTCGGCGACTTGCAGATCGCCATCGGGAACGAGAAAGACCACCTGCCGACGCACGTCTCTTACAAGTTGAACCTGCGCGGGCCGAGCGTGGCCGTCCAGGCCGCCTGCTCGACCTCGCTGGTGGCCGTCCACATGGCTTGCCGGAGCCTGCTCGACGGCGAATGCCGGATGGCGCTGGCCGGCGGCGTGACCGTCGCCAACTACAACAAGACCGGGTACGTCTATCACGAGGGCGGCATCAGCTCGCCCGACGGCCACTGCCGCGCCTTCGACGCCGAGGCGCGGGGCACCCTCGGCGGCAGCGGCGTCGGCGTCGTCCTCCTCAAGCGGCTGGCCGACGCGCTCGCCGACGGCGACATCATTCACGCCGTCATCAAAGGCTCGGCCGTCAACAACGACGGCTCGGCGAAAGTCGGCTACGCGGCCCCCGGCGTCGAAGGGCAGACGGAGGTGATTCGTTCCGCGCAGATGGCGGCCGGCGTCCGCCCCGAAACCGTCAGCTACGTCGAGGCGCACGGCACGGGCACGCCGCTCGGCGACCCGATTGAAGTCGCCGCGCTCACGCAAGCCTTTCGCGCGACGACGGACGAGAAAGGCTTCTGCGCCATCGGCTCGCTGAAGACCAACATGGGGCACCTCGACGCGGCGGCGGGCGTGGGCGGGCTCATCAAGACCGTGCTGGCGCTCGAACACAGAGAGCTTCCGCCGAGCCTGCACTTCGGGCGGCCGAACCCCGCGCTCGGGCTCGACGACAGCCCCTTCTACGTCAACACGAAGTTGGCGGCGTGGGAGCGCGGCGACGGGCCGCGCCGCGCGGGCGTGAGCAGCTTCGGCATCGGCGGCACCAACGCGCACGTCGTGCTCGAAGAGTCGCCCGCGCCGGAGCCTTCGGGCGCTTCGAGGCCGTGGCAGTTGTTGTCGCTCTCGGCGAAGACGGACGCCGCGCTCGCGGAGGCGACCTCGAACCTCGCCGGGTACCTGAGAGCGCACCCCGAATCCGACCCCGCCGACTTGGCCGACGTTGCTTACACCTTGCAGGTCGGGCGGAAGACTTTCGGCCGCCGTCGCGTCGTCGTGTGCCGCGACGGCGAAGACGCGGCGGCCGCCCTTGAAGCGCTCGACCCGCGCCGGGTCTTCACGTCCGCGGGCGACGCGCACGACCGCCACGTCGTCTTCATGTTCCCCGGGCAGGGCGCGCAGTACACGGGGATGGGCGAGGGGCTGTACCGCAGCGAGCCCGTCTTCCGCGAGCAGGTGGACGCGTGCTGCGAGCTGCTCAAGCCTAACCTGGGCTTCGACCTCCGCGACGTGCTCTACCCGGGCGACGGGCGGACGGAAGAGGCCGCGGCGCGTCTGAAGCAGACGCGCGTGACGCAGCCCGCGCTGTTCGTCGTCGAGTACGCGCTGGCGCGGCTGTGGATGTCGTGGGGGCTCAACCCGAGCGCGATGATCGGCCACAGCATCGGCGAGTACGTCGCCGCGTGCCTCGCCGGGGTCTTCTCGCTCGAAGACGCGCTGTCGCTGGTCGCGTTCCGCGGGGAGCTGATGCAGTCTCTGCCGGAGGGCGCGATGCTCGCCGTCTCGCTGCCCGAAGACGAGGTGCGCGGGATGCTCGGCCGCGGGCTGTCGGTCGCCGCGGCCAACGGCCCCGCGCTCTGCACCGTCGCGGGCACGCACGACGCGATAGAGGAGTTGCAGAGCCGCCTCGCCGAGATGGGCGTCGAGTGCCGCCGCCTGCTCACGTCTCACGCCTTCCATTCCGCGATGGTCGAGCCCATCGTCGCGCGCTTCGTCGAACACGTCGGCGGCGTGAAGCTCAACGCCCCGCGGCTCCGTTACGTGTCCAACGTGACGGGGACGTGGGTCACCGCGCGCGAGGCGACCGGCCCCGACTACTGGGGGCGGCACCTGCGTCAGACCGTGCGCTTCGCCGACGGCGTGCGCGAGCTGTTGAAGGGCGGGGGAGCGGCGCTGCTGGAAGTCGGGCCGGGCCGGACGCTGAGCACGACGGTCAGGGCGCTCGCGCACGAGGCCGGCCAAGTCGTCGTCGGCTCGCTCAGACACCCGCACGAGTCGTGCTCAGACGACGAATTCCTGACGGGCGCGTTGGGCAAGCTCTGGCTGGCGGGCGTGCGGGTTGACTGGCCCGGGTTCTATGCCGGCCAAAGGCGTCGCCGCGTGCAACTGCCGACGTACCCGTTCGAGCGACGCCGCTACTGGGTCGAGTGGCAACAGACGGAAGCGTCGGCCCGCGGCCGGCACCGCCCGACGCGCAGGGAGCCGGACGTTGCAGACTGGTTCTACCTCCCTTACTGGAAGCCTTCCGCGCGCCCGGCCGCGACCGTCCCGGCGGGCGAGTCGCGCGAGCGTCGCGGGACGTGGCTCGTCTTCGCGGACGGCGCGGGCTTGAGCGCGCGCATCGTTGAGCGGCTTGAGCGAGACGGCCGCGAAGTGATTACCGTCAACGACGGCGAGCGTTTCGAGCGCGCCGACGGCGGCGGGGGCTACGCGATGAACGTCGCGCGGCAGGAGGACTACGAGTCGCTGCTCCTCGACCTGAAGTCGCGCGGCAAGCTGCCCGGGGCGGTGCTCCACTCGCTGTGCGTGACGACGCCGGGGCGGGACGGCGACGACGGCGGAGAGTTTTCCGAGCGGGCGCTGGACGAGAGCTTCTACAGCCTCACCTTCCTCGCGCGTGCGCTCGGGCGGCACGGCGCGGACGGGGAAGTCTCGATCACGGTCTTATCAAACGGCGTGCAGAGCGTCACCGGGGACGAACGTCTCACGCCCGAGAAGGCGACTGCGCTCGGCCCCTGCAAGGTCATCCCGCAGGAGTATCCCAACCTCAACTGCCGCAGCGTCGATGTCGTCCTCCCGGCGTCGGGCGGGCGGCAGGAGGAGCGACTTGTCGCGCAAGTCGTCTCCGAACTCGCGTCCGACTCGCGCGATGACGTGGTCGCTTATCGTGAAGGCCGGCGTTGGGTTCAGGCTTTCGAGCCGGTCAGGCTCGGGGCGCGTCCCGGCGAACCGTCCATGCTGAGGGAGTCGGGCGTTTACCTGATTACGGGCGGGCTCGGCGGCATCGGCCTCGTGCTCGCGCGCCACCTCGCGCGAACCCTGCGGGCGAAGCTGATTCTCACGGGACGCTCCGCGCTCCCGCCGAGGGAGGAGTGGGCGCGTTGGCTTGAGACTCACGCCGCCGCCGACGAACTGAGCGTGAAGCTGCGCGAGATGGCGTCGATGGAAGAGGACGGCGCGGAGGTGCTCGCGCTCGAAGCCGACGCGGCCGACGCCGGGCGCATGCGCGAGGTCGTGGCCCTCGCGCGCCGGCGCTTCGGCCGCATCGACGGCGTGATTCACGCGGCCGGCATCTCGCCCGGCGGGATGATCGAGGCGAAGACGGTCGCGTCGGCCGCCGGCGTCCTCGCGCCGAAGGTGAAGGGCACGCGCGTGCTCGAAGAGTTGTTCAAAGAGGAGCAGTTGGATTTCCTCGCGCTCTTCTCGTCGCTCGTCTCGGTGACGGGCGCGTTCGGTCAGGTGGACTACTGCGCGGCCAACGCCTTTCTCGACGCCTTCGCCGGTTACAACTCGCGCAGGTACGGCACGCCGACGGTGTCCGTGAACTGGGACACTTGGCGGGACGTGGGGATGGCCGTGAAGGCCGGCGCGCCTTTAGGCTTGGGCGGCGCGGCGGGCGGCGGGCAGGGCGCGGCGGGGCAGGTTCCGCACTTTCTCGCCGACGGCATCTCGTCGGCGGAGGGCGTCGAGGTGTTCGAGCGCATTCTGGCGGACGGCGCGCCGACGCAGGTGCTAGTCTCGACGAAAGACCTGCAGAGCGTCATGCGGGAGGCGGGCGAGTTGACCCGGTCGCAAATCCTCGAAGAGGTCGCGCGGCTCCAGCAGACGCGGACGGCGCACCCGCGCCCCGACATGCAGGTCGCCTACGTCGCCCCGCGCAACGAACTCGAAGAACGAATCGCGGGGGTGTGGCAGAGCGTGCTCGGCATCGAGCAGGTCGGCGTGGAAGACAACTTCTTCGACCTCGGCGGGCACAGCCTGCTCGCCACGCAGCTCGTCTCGCGACTCAGAGAACTCCTCCGCGCGGAGATACCGTTGAGCGTCGTCTTCGAGAGGCCGACCGTCGCCGGGCTCGCCGAGTTCGTCGGGCAGGCCGCGGCCGGGACGCCGGCCGAGCAGCCGCCGCCCGCCGCCGCGCCCATCGCGAGGCAGGCGCGCCGGGCGGTAAGGCGGACGAACACACCGAGGTCGAATGACGAATGACTGACGCTCTTATCCACCAAGAGACTCACGACCCTGCCGGGGAGGGAGGGCCGGCGGCCGAAGACGTGTACGTCTTCCCGCTCTCGTTCGCGCAGCAGCGGCTGTGGTTCTTCCAGCAGATGTACCCGGGAAGCTCCACCTACAACATGCCCGTCGCCATGCGGCTCAAGGGGCGGCTCGACGTGGAGCACCTGCGCGCGGCGCTCTGCGAGGTGGCGCGCCGCCACGAGGTTCTGCGCACGAGCATCGATTTGATGGGCGACCGCCCCGCGCAGCTCATCTCGGAGGAGGCGGAGATTGCGCTCCCGGTGCTCGACCTGAGCGCCGTGCCCGACGACGAGCGCGACGCGGAGGCGCGCCGTCTCGCCACCGAAGAGGTCACGCGGGCGTTCGACCTCCGGCGCGGGCCGCTGCTGCGCGCGCGCGTGCTGCGGCTGTCGCCCGAAGAGCATGTGCTGCTCATCGTCATCCACCACATCATCTCCGACGGGTGGAGCATCGGCGTGCTGATGAACGAGGTGGTCGAACTCTACGACGCCTACACCACGGGGCGCGAGCCGGCGCTCCCCGAACTCCCGATTCAGTACGCTGACTACGCCGTGTGGCAGCGCGAGTGGCTGACGGGTGACGTGCTGGAAGAACAACTGGCGTACTGGCGCGGGCAGTTGGGCGGCGCCCCGCCGGTGCTGACGCTGCCGACCGACAGGCCGCGCCCGCAGGTTCAGACGCTCGCCGGCGCGCACTTCGAGTTCGCCCTCCCCGAAGGTCTGCCCGCCGGGCTCCGGCAACTTTGCCGGGACGAGGGCGTCACGATGTTCATGCTGTTGCTCGCGGCGTTTCAGGCTCTGCTCTCGCGCTACAGCGGCCAGACGGACGTGACGGTCGGGACGCCCATCGCGGGGCGAAATCGCGCGGAGGTCGAGGGGCTCATCGGCTTCTTCGCGAACACGCTGGTGCTGCGTGCAGACCTCTCGGGCGAGCCGACGTTCCGCGAGCTGCTGCGCCGCGTGAAGAAGACTTGCCTCGGGGCCTACGCGCATCAGGAGATGCCGCTTGAGAGGATGGTCGAGGAGCTACAGCCCGAACGCAGCCTGAGTCACGCGCCGCTCTTTCAGGTTCTCTTCGCGCTGCAAAATACGCCGGCCGAGTCGTTCAACATGCCGGGCCTTGAGATGAGCCCGGCCGAGCTTGACCTGACGACGACGGCCTTCGACCTGACGCTGAACGTCGAAGAGTTTGGCGAAGACATCTATTGTAGGCTGCGTTACAACACAGACCTGTTCGAGCCGGAGACCGTCCGGCGCATGGCGGGGCATTACGTGACGCTGCTCGGGGCGGCGGCCGAAGACGCCGAGCGACCCGTCGCGGAGTTGCCGCTGTTGAGCGAGGCCGAGCGCCGTCGCGCGCTGGAAGAGTGGAGCGGCGGGCGGCGCGAGCCCGCGCCGGACGCTCACGTCCACGTCCTCTTCGAGAGGCAGGCCGCGCGCACGCCCGACGGGGCGGCGCTCGTTTTTGAAGGTCGGCAACTCGGCTACGCGGAGTTGAACCGGCGTGCCGACCAACTGGCGCGACACCTGAGCGGGCTGGGCGTCGGGCCGGAGAGTGCGGTCGCCGTCTGCGTCAGAAGGTCGTTCGAGATGTTCGTCGGCATCCTCGGCGTGCTCAAGGCGGGCGGCGCTTACGTCCCACTCGACCCGGCCGCCCCGCCCGAGCGCGTGCGGTTCGTGCTTGAAGACACGAGCGCCTCTGTGCTGCTGACGCAACGCGGCCTCGCCGCAAGTTTACCGACGACGCGCGCGCGCGTAATTTGCCTCGACGAAAACTACTCCGCCGGCGAGGACGACGCGCCCGCTGATGGAGTCGGCGGACTCGCGCCGCCCGCGCTCGCGCCCGACAACCTCGCCTACGTCATCTACACGTCCGGCTCGACGGGCAGGCCGAAGGGCGTGATGGTCAGCCACGCCAGCCTCGCCAACACCATCCACGCGAGGTTCGCGCAAATCGGCGAGACGCCCGCCGGCACGCTGCTGCAGATGTCGTACGTTTTCGACGGCTCGCTCCTGAGCATCTTCTGCGCGTTGACGCAGGGCGGCGTGCTCGTCATCCCGCGCGAGGGGCAGCAGTCCGACCCGGCGGTGGCGGCCGAGTTGATCGCCGCGGGGCGGCTTCCGCACCTCTACACCGTCCCTTCGTTCTACTCGCTCCTGCTTGAGCAGGCGCGGCCCGGCCAGCTCGACTCTCTGCGCGTGGTCACGGTCGGCGCGGAGGTCTGCACGCCCCAACTCGTCGGCGAGCATCGGCGCGTGCTTCCGCGGGCGCGCCTCTTTAACGAGTACGGGCCGACCGAGGCGACCGTCTACTGCGCGGCGCACGAATGCGGCGCGGAAGACGCCGCGCGGGCGTCCGTGCCGGTCGGCCGCCCGACGTGCAACATGCGGCTCTACGTGCTCGACCGCCACCTGCAACCCGTGCCGGTCGGGGTGTCCGGCGGGCTCTACGTGGGCGGCCCCGGCCTTGCGCGCGGGTACCTGAATCGCGCGGGGCTGACCGCCGAAAGTTTTATCCCGAACCCTTTCAGCGCCGAGCCGGGGACAAGGTTGTACCGGACGGGAGACCTCGCGCGCCACGACGCGGACGGGCGCATAGTGTTTCTGGGCCGCCTCGACAGTCAGGTGAAGATTCGCGGCTACCGCATCGAGCTTGAGGAGATAGAGGCGGCGCTCGGCGAGTGCCGCGCGGTGAGGCAGGCGGCGGCCGCCGTGCGCGAGGACGCGCCGGGCGACGCGCGGCTCGTCGCATACCTCGTCGCCGACGACGCGCACGCGCCGACGGCCGAAGATTTGAGAGAGCACCTGAGGGCGCGGCTGCCCGACTACATGGTGCCTTCGGCCTTCGTCTTCGTCGAGGAGCTGCCGCGGACGGCGGCGGGAAAGGTTGACCGCCGCGCGCTCCCGTCCGCCGGGGGGGCGCGGCCGCGCTTGGCCGGGGCCTACGTCGAGCCGCGCACCGCGCTGGAGCGTCTGCTGGCGGAGACGTGGCGTGACGTTCTCGGCGCGGAGCAGGTCGGCGTCAACGACAACTTCTTCGACCTCGGCGGAGACTCGTTGCGCGCCGCCATCCTCGTCAACAAGCTGCAACAGCGCCTCGGCGATTTCGTCTACGTCGTGGCGCTCTTCGAGGCCCCGACCGTCGCGGCGCTGGCCGCGTACCTGACGGAGCATTACTCCGCCGCCGTGTCGAGAGTGGTCGGCGTCGAAGACGGCGGCGCGGGGCTCGTTGCCGGCGCGGACGAAGGCTCGTCCCGCGCGGTTAACGCGGAGTCGCTCGCGCGGGTCAGGGAGGTCATCGGCGTCGCGACGCCCGCGCCGGAGACGAACGCCGCCAAAAATTCTCCCGCCGTCTTCGTCCTTTCGCCCCCGCGCTCGGGCTCGACGCTGCTGCGCGTGATGCTGGCGGGCCACCCCTCGCTCTTCGCCCCGCCGGAGCTGGAGCTGCTCTCGTTCAACACGCTGGCCGAGAGGCGCGAGGCGCTTTCGGGCAAGTACAGCTTCTGGCTTGAGGGGACGGTGCGCGCCTTGATGGAGATCAAAGGCTGCGGGATGGAGGAGGCGCGCCGGCTCATGGAAGAGTGCGAGGAGCGGAACTTCAGCGTCCCGCAGTTCTACGGGCTCATGCAGGAGTGGATCGGTGGGAGGATGCTGGTGGACAAGACCCCGTCCTACGCGCTCGACAGAGAGGTTCTGCGGCGGGCCGAAAACCACTTCGACGGGGCGCGCTACGTACACCTTCTGCGCCACCCTTACGGCATGATCCGTTCGTTCGAGGAGGCCAAGCTCGAACAGGTCTTTTTCCGCTACAGACATTCTTTCTCGCGCCGCGAGCTGGC
>JBEVKV010000175.1:0-9466 GCA_040509515.1 Pyrinomonadaceae bacterium
CAATGCACTATGTCGCAACGTCACTGCGACGCACCGCAATAAGATTGCGCCGCCCCGTAATGCCATTCCCACGCATCGGGATGCCATCCCCGCACGCGGGAATCTCTCGCCCTCAACCAGCAAATCTAATCCCTCGCCCACAGCCCCGCGCTCTCTCTAGGAAGACTTACCCTCCACCCTGCTCAAGTCTCCCCGCACCTCGTCCTTCTTCGGCGACTTCAACTCCTCAAAAATAACCAGCGCCTCCCTCAATAACCTCGCCGCCTCCCCCGCGTCACCCTCCTTCTCCACCAACAACCCCAACGACTGCTTCACACTCGCCACCCTCGCCTTGTCCGACAAAGCCTCCGCCATCTGCAAAGCTTCATCAAACAGCCCACGGGCTTCGGAGAGCAATCCTTCTCTAACTTTCAGATTGCCTATGCTCTCAAGGCACTCAGCAATGAATGTCTTGTACCCCAGCTTTTTAAAAATAGTAAGACTCTCGTTGAGAAGATTCTCGGCTCTCGGCAGTTCTCCTTCACTAAGGCTGATAAGCCCTAATTGGTGAAGACTGACGGCGACACCTTCTAGGCTCCTGAGCCTCTTCGCGATATTCAGACTCTCACTGTAGAGGCGGCGCGCCTCATCTAGTTCTCCTTGCCCTTGTGCAAGCCTCCCCAATTCATGAAGTGTGCCGGAGACGCCATTCTGGTCTCCGAGCCTCTTCTTGATGTCCAGGCTCTCGCCGTAGAGGCGGCGCGCCTCGTCCGCCTCGCCCTGAGCCTGCGCGAGTATCCCCAACTGGTGAAGGGTGGCGGCGACGCCCCTTTGTTCTCCGAGGCTCTTCTTAATGTCCAGGCTCTCGCCGTAGAGGCGGCGCGCCTCGTCCGCCTCGCCCTGAGCCTGCGCGAGTATCCCCAACTGGTGAAGGGTGGCGGCGATGTTGCTTTGGTCTCCGAGCCCCTTTGAGATATTCAGACTCTCGTCGTAGAGACGGCGCGCCTCCTCCATCTCGCCTTGATTCTGTTGAAGTATTGCTACATTGTGAGTAAAAACAGTAACCTCATTCATGGCTGCTAAATTTCGCGCCACGTTCAGTAATTGTTTCCCTCTTCGTATTGCTTCATCCCAATAGCCTCTTAAATGTAAGAATTTATAAACATAGTCGTAAGCGCGCATCGCACCCTGTGAATCCCCTGACTCTAACGCAATGTCAATTGCGCTTAAGATGTTATCTTTCTCCGCTTCTATTAAGTTCAACTGCTCGGCTGTCTGCTTCGAGTTTGCTTCTGCGTATTGTAGGAAGCGTTTAACGAACCGTTGGCTGAAACGCTTGGAGCGTGGGTCGTGTGAGAGGCGGGCCTTTGCGAATTCGCGGGTGAGCCCTTCAAGGGCCAGACGTTGGTCGCCGCTGGGGGGCAGCAGCCAGAGAGAAGCTAACGTCCCCTGAGCCTTTTTGAATTTCTCCTTATCTTTCTTCTTATCCATTCCCGCGACTTCGGCCAGCGCGGCGCGTGTCGCGCTCGGCATGAAGAGGGAGAGCGCGAGCAAGACGGCGCGCCCGCCGTCGCCCAGTTGCGGCAGTTTGAAAGAGCGGTCGAACACTCGCGCGGCGGCGTCGCCTTCCCCGTGCTTCAGGTCGGTCAGCACCTCTTCCGGGTCGTGGGCGAGGTTGATCTGCCTGACTATCCATTGAATGACGAGCGGGTTGCGTTCCGCCGTCTCAAGGATGCGCCCCCGAATCGCTTCGGTGTAGATGCCGGGGTTGATGGTCTGCTCCACCAGCCTGTCCAGCAACGCGCTGCCTTCTTCGGCCCGCATCGGGCGGAGCGGGATGGAGCGCGCCTCGTCGATTGACTCTCGCGTGGTAATCAGCGCGGGGCAGCGCGCCTTCTCCGCCAGAAAGTTGACGCAGAGCGGCTGCTCGTCGGGCGGGATGGTCTCGAAGTTGTCGAGGACGATGAGCGTCGGGGCTTCGGCGATGAGGCCGCGCACCGCCTCCTCTTTGGGTTCGAGCGCGAGGGGGCGCAGGTCTGTGCGCCCGCACTGCGCCGCGATGTCGTCGAGCAGCGTCGAGAGCGTGAAGTTCGCCCGCCCGTCCGCCGACACCCAGACGACGCGCTGCCCGGCCGCTTCGAGCCCCCGCGCGGCCTCCGCCGACAGCGTCGTTTTGCCCACGCCGCCCGCGCCCCAGAGCGCGACCAACTGACTCCTGTGCGGCGCAAGCTCCTCTTGCAGACGCGCCACGATGCTCCCGCCCGCGTCATGACGGGGGACGAATCCGACGACGGGAGGACGCGGAATAGGAGCCTGTCGTCTATTGGGAGCCGCCTCGTCTCCGGGCGTCTCGGGTTGTTCCTCGCGGCTCGAAATGAAGTCCTCGACCACGCGGCGGATGCCCTGAGTCACGTTTAGAAAAGCTTCGTCGCGGTCGGGCCAGCGTGTGATAGGCACAAGGCCGATGGGCAGGGACTGGAGCTTGCTGAACGGGGCGCGTTGCCACTCGCAGGGTCTGAGGATGATGGGAATGACGCGTGCCTCGCGTGACTCGTGTCTCTCCATCGCGCGCGCGACTTCGATGTCGAAACAGTATTCCGAGGCGAGGAAGTCGGGGCTGGCGAGCAGCAGGATGATGTCGGCGCTATTCAGGTGCTCGTCAATCTTCCCGTCCCACTCTTGCCCCGCCATGATTTGGCGGTCATGCCAGCCGCGGATGACGCCCTCGTTCTTCAGCATCGCGAGATGCGTCTCCAACTCATCACGCAGCGCTTTGTCCTTGTGCGAATAGGAGTAGAAGAGTTCAAGAGGTTCGGGCTTAGCAGCTTGAGGGGCCACGGGCGGAATGCTCCTTTTGGGTTCTGCCGGGAATATAGCAGAGGCGCGGCGGATTGCCGCGGGAAAGTTCGGAGGATTGCTAAGTCGTGCGCGTCACGCCGGGCGTCGTTACTGCTTGGCCGGAGATTTTTTGTCGATGAGGTCGGAGAGGTGTTGGGCGTGGGTGGGGGAGTTGAGTTGTTGGAGTTTGGCGAGGTGTGCGAGGGCGGCGTCGCGTTGGCCGAGGGAGGCGCGGGCGAGGCCGGCGAGGTGGTGTGCGTCCGCCGAGTCGGGGGCGTGTTTGAGGGCGCGGTCGGCGGCGGCGGCGGCCTCTTCGTATTTGTGCCGGCCGAGGAGCGATTCGGCGAGCGCCGTGAGGGCTTCGGGATTGTCGGGGTGGCGTTCGACGACGCGTTTGAGATGCCGGGCGGCTTCGTCGAAGCGGCGGGCGGCGTTGTGGACGAGGCCGAGGCGCAGGTGTGCGGGCGCGTAGTCGGGGTCGATCTGTAGCATCCCGCGGAAGGACTCTTCGGCCTCGGGCAGACGGCCGGCCTTGAGGTGCGCTTCGCCCGCGGAGTTGTACGCGCGCAGCGCGGCCGCGAGCGCGGCGTGCGCCTCGCTTTCGCGGCCGAGCTTGAGGTGCGCGAGCGCGAGGTTGAAGTGAGCCTGAGCGTAGTCCGCGTCTAATTCCGTCGCGCGCCGGAAGGCGGCGGCCGCACGGTCGAAGCGGCCGGCGGCGAAGTGCGCGCTCCCCAGATTGTTGTGCGCGGCCGCGAGCGAGGGGTGCGCCGCGATGGCCTCTTCGTACTCCCCGATTGCCTGTTCGAGCTTGCCCTTCGAGAAGAGTTCGAGCCCGCGCTCGTTGTGCCGGAGCGCCTTCTGCTCGGCGGGGCTCGCGGCGCGCACGACGCCCGGCTTCGCGGCCGACGCGGCGTCCGAGGGGAAGGTGGTGTCGGACTTGCCCTCCTCGAAGCGCCTGCGGCGGGTCGTCTCCAGAGCGCGCCTCGACATCTCTTCGCGGTACTGACGCGCTTCGCGCATGCGCTCGGCGTCGGTGGGCTGCTGCTGCGCGAGCGCGGCCGCGCACGCCAGCGCGAGCGCGGCGAGCGTCGCGATGAAGAAGGCGGGGCGGCGGACGTGGCCCTTGAATGTCATGGCGGCCTCCTCGGGGCGGCGGCGGGTCGGTCGAAGTTTTTTTGAGAGCCCCGGCGGCGTGGGGCGAAGCTCGTGCGGAGCCCGCGCGCGATTATACGCGCGGGGCTTCGTCGCACAAACGGGGCGGGGCAGACGGGTCGCGGCCTCAGCCTTCGCCCTCGACGGGCGCGCCCGCCTCCTGCCACGCGCGCCAGCCGCCCGCGAGCGAGTAAACGTTGGTGTAGCCCATGCGTTGCAGGTTGTCGGCCGCGAGCGCCGAGCGGTAGCCGCCGCCGCAGTAGAGAATCAGCTCGGCCGCGTGGTCGGGGACTTCGCGCTCGATGTCGCGCTCGATGACGCCGCGCCCGATGTGTTGTGCGCCGGCGGCGTGGCCGCGCTCCCACTCGTTGTCCTCGCGCACGTCGACGAGGCGCGCGCCCCGCTTCGTCCGCTCCAGCGCGGCCGCCACGTCCACCTCGCGCACGCGCGCCGCGGCCTCGCCGACTATCTTCAGGAACCCTTCGCTGTGCTCCATAAGCCCGACCCCGCCCCCTAACGGTTTGACTTTCGTTTTCGCAGTTTGCTACATCATAGCGCTTTCCAGTTTCCCCGTGGAGTGTCATATGCGTAAGACAGTCGCCACGTCTCTGCTCGCGCTCGTCTGCGCCGCGTCGCTCTTGTCGTGCGCGCGCGGAGGGGGTGAAGCGCCGCGGGACGCGGACGCGGTCATCGACGCGCTCAAGGCCCTGACGGACGAGCTGGCGGCCAAAGTCGAGTCCGCGCGCGACACGAAGGCGGGCGTGGCCGAGGCGCAGCGCACGCTCGACTCGCGCAAGGGCGAGATGGCCGCGCGCATCGACGCCTTCAAGAAGGGCGGGCGGATGAGCGACGCTTCGGCGCGCGCACGCTGGCTCGAAGCCGAGGTGGACAACACGCAGCGCGTCCGCGACCTGAAGCTCAAATACCTGGACGCCTCGCTCGGCGACCCGGAGCTGAAGGCCGCGTTGGAGCGGCTCGCGGCCGACTACGACTCGATGTTCAAAGACCGCTGAGGCGGCGCGGGCACCCCCGTTGGAGTAAAAGGGCGCGGGCGTCTATAATGACTTTCAACAGTGATAAGTGATGAGTGATAAGTGATAAGAGGAGAAGCAGGGGACGCCTTGTCTTCCCTCTTATCACCTATCACTCATCACTTATCACTGACCTTGTGAGGAGAACTAATTTGTCTACGGAACAGTTCGACGTGACGGTGATCGGGTCGGGGCCGGGCGGGTACGTGGCCGCGATACGCGGGGCGCAGTTGGGGCTGAAGGTGGCGCTCGTCGAGAAGGACAAGCGCCTCGGCGGGACGTGCACGCTGCGCGGCTGCATCCCGACCAAGCAGCTCCTGATGTCGGCGCACTACTACGAGAAGGCGCAGAAAGACCTCGGCGACTTCGGCGTGCAGGTCTCGGACGTGCGGCTCGCCTTCGACGACGTGCAGAAGCGCAAGGCGAAGGTCGTGATGAAGAACTCGAAGGGCATCGAGTTCTTGATGAAGAAGAATACGATTACGGTCTTCAAGGGCGCGGGCAAGCTCGCGCTCCCCGGCAAGGTGGAGGTGACGGGCGAGGACGGCAAGACGCAGTCCATCGACACGAAGAACATCATCATCGCCACCGGCTCGGTCGTCCGCCCCATCCCGGGCTTCGAGACCGACGGCGAGCGCGTCGTCAACTCCGACCACATCCTCGAACTTGAGAAAGTCCCGAAGTCGCTCATCGTCATGGGCTCGGGCGCGGTCGGCACCGAGTTCGCCTCCGTCTACTCGCGCTTCGGCGCGGAGACGACGCTCGTCGAGCTGCTGCCGCGCATCATGCCGCTCGAAGACGAGGAGATTTCCAAAGAGCTTGAGAAGTCGTTCCGCAAGCGCGGCATCAAGTGTCTGACCGGCACCAAGTTGGATAAGGTCGAGAAGACCGACGCGGGCGTCCGCGTCACCGGCAAGGACGCGAAGGGCGGCGACGTGTCGCTCGAAGCCGAGATGCTCCTCGTCGCCGTCGGGCGCATGCCGTACCTCGAAGGGTTGGGGATCGAGGGGACGAAGATCAAGGTCGAGCGCGGGGCGATTCAGGTGGACGAGTTCTGCCGCACGGGCGAGCCGAACGTCTACGCCATCGGCGACGTGATACCCACGCCGTGGCTCGCGCACCTCGCCTCGAAGGAGGGCATCCTCGCCGTCGAGCAGATCGCCGGTCAGAAGCCGCACCCCATCAACCTGCGCCACGTCCCTTCGTGCACCTACTGCGACCCCGAGGTCGCGTCCGTCGGGCTGACGGAGGCGAAGGCGAAGGAGCTGGGCTACGACGTGAAGGCGGCCAAGTTCCCGTTCAGCGCGTCGGGCAAGGCGCGGATACTCGGCGAGGAGGAGGGCTTCGTCAAGGTCGTCAGCGAGACGAAGTACGACGAGCTGCTCGGCGTCCACATCGTGGGGCCGCACGCGACCGAAATTATCCACGAGGCCATCATCGCGCTCCACCTCGAATCGACCGCCGACGAGCTGGGCCGCGTCATCCACGCGCACCCGACCGTCTCCGAGGCCGTCATGGAGGCCGCCGAAGGCATCCACGGATTGACGATCCATTTCTAACCCGCTCTATGAAAAAGACCCCCACGAACAAGACCGCCCCGGTCGCCGGCAAGGGCGCGAAGGGCAAGGACAAAGAGGCGGCCCCCGAAGCGAGCGGCGCGACGCCCGGGCCGTTCTTCTTCCTGCCGCCGCCGAGCGCCGGGCCGCTCGCGCTCGCAGACCCCTCGAACGAGCAGGGCGAACTCGTCTGCACGGGCGAGACGACGCTCGGCGACGGGCAGTTGCTTGAGCTTTACCGCTGGCTCCAGTTGACCCGGCTCGCCGAGGAGCGTCTGGTCAACCTCTACCGGCAGACGAAGGTCGTCGGCGGCGTCTTCCGCTCGCTCGGTCAGGAGGCGACGGCCGTCGGCACCGCCTACGCGCTCGCGCCGCAGGATTTCATCTCGCCGCTCATACGCGACCTCGGCGCGGTGTTGGTGAAAGGCATCCGCCCGCGCGACATCTTCGCGCAGTACATGGCGAAGGCGTGGGGGCCGTCCGAGGGGCGCGACTTGAACATTCACTTCGGCGACATGCAGAAGGGTTTCATCGGCCCCATCTCGCACCTCGGCGACATGATTCCGGTGATGACCGGCATCGTGCTCGCCGCGCGGATGCGGCAGCAGGACACGGTCGCGGTCGCCTACATCGGCGACGGCGGGATGAGCACGGGCGCGTTCCACGAGGGGCTCAACTTCGCCGCCGTCCAGAAACTCCCGCTCATCATCGTCGCCGAGCACAACTGGTACGCCTACTCCACGCCGACCTCGAAGCAGACGGCGGTCGCCAACCTCGCCGAGAAGGCCGGCGGCTACGGCATCCCCGGCTACGTCGTGGACGGCAACGACGTGGTCGCCTGTTACGAAGTCATGAAGCACGCGGCCGACACGGCGCGCGCCGGGGGCGGGGCCGCCATCATCGAGGCCAAGACCTACCGCCGCAAGGGGCACGCCGAGCACGACGACCAGCGCTACATCCCCGAGGGCGAGATAGAGTACTGGGAGCGGCGCGACCCCGTCGAACGCTTCCACCGCCACCTGATTTCAAAAGGCGTCGCGCAGGAGAAGCTCGACGAGATAGTCGCCGACGTTCGACGCGAGATCGAAGAGGACTCGGCGTGGGCCGAATCCTCCCCGATGCCCGACCCCGAGAAGGCCGCCTTCAACGTCTTCGACAACTCAATCGTCCCCCCGGCCGTCCGCCCGAAGGTGTTCGGCGGCAACTCCTGATAACCAATGTCAACTGCGACCAGAAAAGAGCACAAGTCGGCGCGGCCGGCGCGCGGCGGGGTGGTGACTTTCGTCGAGGCCATCAGGCAGGGCCTGTGGGAGGAGATGGAGCGCGACCCGTCGGTGTTTCTCATCGGCGAGGACGTGGGCGCTTACGGCGGCGCGTTCAAGGTGACGGACGGGCTGTTGGACGAGTTCGGCGAGGGGCGCGTCATCGACACGCCGATTTCCGAGGCGGCCATCGTCGGCGCGGCGTGCGGCGCGGCGCTGATGGGGATGCGCCCCGTCGCCGAGTTCCAGTTCATAGACTTCATCTCGCCCGCCTTCGACATGCTGACGAACTACGCCGCGAAGTGCCGCTACCGCTGGGGCGCGGGGCTGCCGACGGTCTTCCGCGGGCCGTGCGGCGCGGGCCTCCACACGGGGCCGTTCCACAGCCTGAACGCCGAGTCGTTCTTCCTCAACACGGCCGGGCTCAAGATGGTCGAGCCCTCGACGGCCTACGACGCGAAGGGGCTCATCAAGGCGGCGATACGCGACCCCGACCCCGTCCTCTTCTTCGAGCACAAGAAGCTCTACCGACTGCCGCGCCTGCGCGAAGAGATTCCCGAGGACGACTACACGGTCGAGATCGGCAAGGCGCGCGTGCGGCGCGAGGGGCGCGACCTCTCCGTCATCACCTTCGGCGCGCAGGTGCTCTCGGCGCTCGACGCGGCGGAGGAGTTGGAGAAGGAGGGGCTCGACGTTGAGGTCGTAGACCTGCGGACGCTCGCGCCGATGGACAGGGAGGCGATTCTCGCCACGGCGAAGAAGACGAGCAAGGTGCTGATACTGCACGAGTCTTCGCGCACGGGCGGCATCGGCGGCGAAATCGCGGCGACGATTGCGGAGGAGGCGTTCGAGTGGCTCGACGCGCCGGTCGTGCGCGTCGCCGCCACCGACACGCCCGTGCCCTACTCGCCGCCGCTCGAAGAGTACCACCTGCCGCAGGTCAAGGACATTTTAGAGGCGGCGCGCAAACTCGCGGCCTATTGAAGAAGGAGCAGCAGATGCCCAAGTTTCTCATCGAGCGCGAAATCCCCGGCGCGGGCGACCTGAAGCCGGAGGAGTTGCAGGCAATCTCGCAGAAGTCGTGCGGCGTGCTGCGCGACATGGGGCCGCAGATTCAGTGGGTCGAGAGCTACGTCACGGGCGACAAGGTCTACTGCGTCTACATCGCGCCGGACGAGGCGGCCGTGCGCGAGCACGCCACGCGCGGCGGCTTCCCCGCCAACCGCGTCTCAGAGATCAAACGCATGATCGACCCGACGACGGCAGAATAAAGCCGTGAACCGTAAACCGTGACGAGATAAAAACTGATCTCCTCTTGTCACGGTTTACGGCTCACGCGAACGGAGTGAGCATATGGCAACGGAAGTGGTGATGCCGCAGATGGGCGAGTCCATCGCGGAGGGGACGATTACGAGGTGGATGAAGAAGATCGGCGAGCGCGTCGAGCGCGACGAGCCGCTGTTCGAGATTTCCACCGACAAGGTTGACGCCGAGATTCCCAGCCCGGCCGCCGGCACCCTGACCGAAGTCCTCTTCAAAGAGGGCGACACGGTCGAGGTCAACAAGGTCGTCGCCTACATCGGCGAAGAGGGCGAAGCGTCCGCGCCGGCGGAAGCCCCGCCGGCGGAAGCGCCGAAGCAGGAGGCCG
>JBEVKV010000176.1:0-3932 GCA_040509515.1 Pyrinomonadaceae bacterium
CTAACTGCGACCGGCGTCCCCTTCGTCTTTTACCAAAGGCGTCTTTTCCGCGCGAGCCGCTTACGGGATCTGAACGTCGGAGGCGGGCTGGATGACGCGGCGGCGCGTGTAGATGGCGCCCTGCTGGATGAGCCCGGCGCGCTGCGCGAGCGCGTAGGCCATCGAGTCGATGATGTCCTTGTCCTTGAGCTTGAACTGCGTCGTCCCGCGGAGATAGGTCTCGGGGTCTTCAAACTGGATGGTCAGGTACTCGAACTTCTTCTTGAAGAGGAGGCCGGGGAGGCCGAGGACGCCGGCGGTGCCGAGCACGGCCTGCTGCGTGCCGTTGCCCATCAGGCGGCGCGTCTCGTGGTCGGCGAAGGCGACCATCACGGCGTCGTAGGAGATCGAGATGACCTCCTTCTCGTTCTTGTCGCGGAAGACGAGCCGCTGGTTGCGGTCGTCGAAGGTGAGCATCCCTTCCTGCTTCTTGCGGTAGTTGGCGAAGCCGCCCATGTACTTCGCGGGGACGACCTTCGGCGGCGCGGGCGGGGCGGGCACGCTCACTTTGGGCCTGGCCTTGCCGTCCTCGCCGGTCGCGGCCTCCTGCTGCTGCTGCTGCTGCTCGGGCGCGGGGACGGGTCTCGGCGTGTCGCCCACCTGACGCGTGCGCTGCGCGAGCGAGGAGCCGGGCGCGAGGGCTGCCGCCAGCACGAGGAGCGACAGGGACTTACTTACAAACTTCATTTTTGGGACTTCCTTTCGAGGGGCGAGAAACTTACTTTGCCATTTAAAGACGCAACTGGCCCAGAGTTCGTTGCCAAACGAGTGATTTTTTCAGGACGCAGAGCCGCTGGCGGTCGGCCGGCTCGCAGGCCGGCTCCAACTGCGCGATGACCGACTCGACGAGCGTGACGGCGAACGCGCCGGCGTGCGCCAGCGCCTGCGAGAAGTAGTGGAGCTGGACGGAGCCGGCGGGCCCGCGGTGGAACTCGAAGACCTCGGCGTCGGAGAGCGAGAAGACCTCCTGCCCGACGGGGACGACGCGGCGCGGCACGCCGTGGTGCGCCGCCCACGTTTCCGCCCCACCTTTCAAAGCGCCGCCGCCGTCGTCGCGCGAGCGCCAGCCGAGGAGCAGTACGCCGAGCAGCACGCCCTGCTCGTGCAGAAAGTCGGGGCTCAGAACCTTCAGGTCGGCGTGCGACGAAAGGCGCGGGCCGAAGGTGCCGTACTCGGGGTTGGCGAGCTGCGTGTCGTAGACGACGCCGACGACCTCTTCGCCTTCGCGGACGGGCAGGCGGACGAACTGCGCGAAGCCGTACTCGTCGGGCGAGGGCGGCGCGTCGGCGTCCAGCTCGTCGATGACGCGCGCCACGTAGTCGACGTGCGAGTTCGACTTGACGATCTTAGCGATTCTGCTCATCTGTCTAAAACGGAGCGCCGCGCGCCCACTCGGGCACCTTGTAGAGAATCCACCAGAGCAGGAGCTGCACGCAGAGCACGAGCAGACCCAGCGCGATGCTGAGCGCCGAGGAGCGCACAGCCGCCCGCGCCCCGCGCGGCGCGCGCCACGCGCGCACCAGCCCGACGCCGCCGAACACAAGCGCGCCCGGGCAGAAGAGTATCCCCAGATACGGCACCAGCGCGTAGGTGACGAAGGCGAACGCCGTCGCCGCCGCGCCGTTCTCTCTCACGCGTGGCATAAACTCAACCCCTCCGCGCGCCGCCCCTCGATGCCCCGACGCCCGACGCCCCGGGCGAACCGACGACGCCGGCCTCTGCTGTCGCGCCTGCGCCGGCGCGCGCTCGAAGCGGTACGACGCGCGCACAGAGTCGGCCGGCATGTAACCCCCGCCCAACGCGCGCCCGCACGTCGCGCAGAACCGCGCCTCCGCTCTCCGCGCACGCTCCCCGCACGCCGGGCACGCCGGCGACTCTTCGCCGCGGGAGGCTTCGCATCCGCCGTGTGTGCTTTCGCTGTCGCCGGAGAGGCCTTTCATATTTTTCGCCGGGGAGGCTTTTAAAGTCTGACGCGGACGGATGATGACAGATTTCGCGGCCGCGCTCAACGGCGGCGGCCTTTGCTGAGGGCTTTGCGGGAGACGTGAAAGTCGAGGTTGTTCTGGGCGGCGAAGTCCTGTACGACGCGGAGGAACTGTTCGCGGTCGCGTCCGTTCATGACGGCGGCCTCGTCGGCGGTCTCGATGGCGTAGGGGTAGCCGTTGCCGACGACGCACTCGGCGCGGACGGCGTCTGTGACCTCTTCGATCAAACCCGCCTCGTGAACCCACGCGGGGATGTCGAGGCGCGCGGGGTGACCGTCCGAAGTGGTCTGGAGGTAGACGAAGCCGACGAGCGGGAGCCCTCGCTCGTCGAAGAAGCTCTCGGCGAGGTTCGGGCGCTGGCAGTGCCAGAAGACCGTGCGGTCGCCCCAGTGCGCGAGCGGCGCGGGGACGCTCCCCGAAGTGCGCGCGCGCAGGATTTGCGCGTCGTAGGCGTTCGACTCGGGCAGGTCGCGGTTGAGCGCGGCGAGCAGGCCGGCGATGTCGTGCGCGTAAGAGTGATCGACGTAGCCGACGACGGGCACCTCCGTCGCGCGCGAGAGCGCGACGAGTTCGGCGAGCGCGTCGGCCATGCGCTGCGAGAGGTGACGGTCGGTGCCCTTGCGGAGCGAGGCGACGAGCAGCGTGTTGTCGAAGAAGGCGACGGGCGCGCGCTCGCCGCGCGAGCGCCAGCCCGTCCGGCGTTCGAGGAAGTCGCAGACGGCGCGCGCCTCTATCTCGAAACGGCGCAGCCCCACGACCTGCTCGGGGCTCTCGAAGCTCCCGGGGCTCCCCATGAGTTGCTCGGGCGTGAGGACTTCAAAGTGTACGTCCTTGAAGTAGCGTCCTTCGGCCGAGTGCGGGTTCTCGAACGAGGCGACCTGAACGGCGGCGACGGGGAGGCTGGCGTCGCGGCCGGGGAAGACCTGACTGCCGTCGGCGGCGAAGGTCACGCGGTCGCGCAGCGCCGCGAGCGCCCAGCGTCGCGCCTCCTCGTGCGAGCGCCACGACTCGCCGAACGGGACGACGGCGTCGCCCGCCGCGTCCAGCTCGTCCGAGGGGTAGGCGAGGCGCGCCTCGCCCGCGCCCGACTCGCGCCGCACCTCATCGCTCCTGCGGCCGGCGAGCGCGCGCAGCCGCGCCGCGAGTTCGCCCACCTCGCCGCGCAGCGAGCGCTCGAACTTCGCGAAATCCTCGCGCGTGCGCTCCAACGCGCTGATGACGTGCGTGCGGTAAAGCATTGGGGAGAGTGATGAGTGATAAGTGCTAAGTGATAAGAAAGAAGCGCGGGCCTGATTTTCTTATCACTTATCACTCATCACCTGTCACTTTTTCATTTCCCTCTCTGGATGCGCGCGAGCCTGTCCATCGAGTAGGAGTAGCGCGTCGTCTTGAGGTGGCTCTCGACGAAGGTGTAGAAGAGCCCCTCCTTGTCGTCGCTAAACTTCTCTACGCCGCCGCGCCCCTCGCGCTTGAAGGACTTGTTGCTGACGAGGTTCATCGACTCGGGCGTGTCCCGCGCGTCCTGATGCTGGAGGACTATCTGCAAGACCGTCCCCTCGTAGTGCGCGGGCAGGCGCTTCGAGGCGATGAACTTGGGCGTGACGAAAAAGACCGTCACCCGCCCGCCCGAGACGTTGAACTCCAGCGTCCCGTCCTCCGCGAAGCGGTCGACGGCGGGCGCGCCGAGCGCCTGCTCGACCTCCGCGCGCTTCGAGACGAACGGCTCCAGCCCCTTCCACGTCGCCGCCCGCGCGGCGCCGGCCGTGGTGAGCAGAACCGCCACGAGCGCGGCTAAACTTAACGCGACGTTGCGCGCGTGTGCGCGGCGAAAGTTTTTGTTACTCATGCCGAGGATGCTAACGCAAAAGCCGTGAACCGTAAACCGTGAACCGTGACAAGAAAGAGCGA
>JBEVKV010000177.1:0-7964 GCA_040509515.1 Pyrinomonadaceae bacterium
GACTTCATACTGGTTTTTCCTTTCCTTTCTTCAGCCTTCTTCCATGTCTCAGGTTCTTTTCAGAGAACCCCTTCAGTTTCGCCACCGCCGGGCTCACGCCCCAAACAGGTTCCCGACGACGGTGACCCAACCACATGGCGGGCTCTTTATTTCTCCTTGAAGACCTTCCTAAACACGGCGATGGCGGTTACCACGTACACCTTCCTGCCGGCGCGCCGGCAAGCCTTACCGCAGCATCTTTATCTTCCTTAACCAGCTCTCAACCTCTTTTTGTGCTTCCTCCGCCCTCGCTTCTTTGATGACCAGATATTGTCCATCTCTTTCCACGCCGCCCCGTGTGACGAAGCCTTCCAGAACCGTGCTTTGCGGACAGAGTTCCCTGACCGTCTGAAAACTGCTCCCTTCGCCGTACCCCGCGTTCGTGTTGAACGGGATGACCGTCTTTCCTCTCAGGCTGTATTGGCGCAGGAAACTCTTAACCGGCGGCGGCAGTTGCATCCCCCAGGTCGGGAAGCCCAGGAACACGACGTCGTACTGTTCGATGCGGTCGATCTTCGTCTTCAAAGGCGGCAGGTAGCCGGTCTCATTCTCCCGGGCGACCTGCTGCACGGTCGCGTTATAGTCGGCGGGGTAAGGCGTCTCCAATTCGAGTGCGACCAGGGCGCCGCCGACCTTCTGGTGGATGAATTCCGCGACCGCCTTAGTGTTGTTGGTTCGGGACAGGTACACGATTAGTACCTTCTTCTCCCCGGTCAGCGGCTGAGCATTCGCGGGGAGTTGCTGCGCGCTGGAACAACCGGATAGAAGACGGATGATTGTCAAGATCATCAGCGACAGAAAAGTTATGCTTTTCATCGTCCTGAAAACCCCGACACTAGGCCTTCCCGGTGTTCGTAGTTTCATAACTTCACTTCCTATTTCTTCGGCGGAGCCTCGACGCCCGAGAAGACCAGCACCGCGTCCGGCAGGCGCTGCCCCTTGACTTCAATCGCCCTAACAGCCGAGTTCAGCTCCGAGATTTCAGAGGGCGTGAAGAGAACGCCGGCCGCGCCGCTGTTCTCCAGCATGTGAGCCATCACGGTCGTCCCGGGTATCGGCACGATCCACGGCTTCTGCGCCATCAGCCACGCGAGCGCGATCTGCCCGGGAGTGGCTTCCTTCCGTTTCGCCCACGTCTTCAGGAACTCTACGAGTTGCAGGTTGTGCGGCAGATTCTCCGGCGAGAACCGTGACTCTCCCCCGCGGATGTCGCCGGGCGCGAACCGCGTGTTCGCGTCGATCCAGCCGGCGAGGAACTGCACGCCGAGCGGGCTCCACGGCACGAAGCCGATTCCAAGCTCCTCGCAGGTCGGGATCACTTCCTTCTCGGGCCCACGCCAGAGCATCGAGTACTCGCTCTGAACGGCCGTTACGGGCAAAGCCGCATGAGCCCGGCGCAGCGTCTTCAGGCCCATCTCGGAGAGGCCCCAGTGCAGCACCTTTCCCTGGTCCATCAACTCCTTAACCGCGCCAGCTACGTCTTCGATAGGCACTTCAGGGTCGACCCGGTGCTGATAGAGGAGGTCGATGCGATCCGTGTTCAGGCGTCGCAACATGCCCTCGACTACGCGCTTGATGTGAGCCGGCTTGCTATTCAGGCCGGGGAGGCGTTGGCCGGTCTGCTGGTCGATGTTCCAGCCGAACTTTGACGTGATCACGACCTTGTTGCGGAACGGTGCGACGCTCTCACCCAGGATACGCTCGCACTCGAAAGGTCCGTAAGCCTCGGCCGTGTCAAAGAACGTGACGCCGCGGTCGAAGGCCGCGCGGATGACGTTAATCATCTCCGGACGGTACGGCACGGTCGTCTCATACTTGCGGCTCATGTTCTGAACGCCCAGCCCGACCGACGAGACCTCCAGCTTGCCCAGCCTTCTTCGCCCGACCGAAGAATTGGCGGCTCCCTTCGCATCATTCCGCCTTCCGGTCTGGGCGCTCGCCTGATTCTGCGAAGCCGCCAGAGCGAGTGAGCCGGCGGCCGCAAAGAGCGTCCTGACGATAAAGCCACGCCGGTTAGTGCCGGCATTTTCCTGATCCTCAGATTTATTTATTTCCTTCATCTCTTTCATGCTTCACCTGTTCAATCTCTTTTCTTCAGCACTTCCTTCGCGTCCTTCAACCGCGGCGGCGGCAGTCTTAGGTATTCCGGTTTGCTTCGCCCAACATCTTCACCATCTTCGGGTCGCGGTGGTCGAAAAAGAGGCTCTGCTTCGTGTCCAATGTGGCAATGGCGGCCATGTCATCGGCGCTCAGCTCGAAGTCGAAGACGTTGAAATTCTCGACGATCCTTTCCTTCCGCACCGACTTCGGGATGGCGACAACGTCTCTTTGTGTCAGCCAGCGCAGGATCACTTGTGCGACGCTCTTCTTGTACTTGCCGGCCATGGAGAGCAGAACCTCGTTCTTGAAAATGTTGTTCTTGCCTTCGGCGAACGGCCCCCAAGACTCTATCTGGATGCTGTACTCCCGCATGAACTGTTGGGCCTCGACCTGCTGATTGAAGGGATGCGTCTCGACCTGATTGACCGCGGGCACCACCTCGTTGTGGACGATCAAATCCATCAGCCGGTCGGGGTGGAAGTTGCTGACGCCTATCGCCCTGACCTTGCCTTCCTTGTACAGCTCCTCCATCGCGCGCCATGAGCCGTACACGTCGCCGTAGGGCTGATGGATCAGGTACAGGTCGAGGTAGTCCAGTTGCAGACGCTGTAAAGACCTCTCGAAAGCCTTCTTCGCGCTTTCGTAGCCTGCGTCTGAGACCCAGAGTTTGGTCGTGACGAAGACCTCCTCCCTCGCCACGCCGCTTCTTTTAATCGCCCTGCCGACCGCCTCCTCGTTCCCGTAAGCGGCGGCGGTGTCGAGCAGCCGGTAGCCTGTCTGTAGAGCCTCGTAGACCACCCTCTCACACTCCTCGGCGTCAGGTATCTGGAAGACTCCGAACCCCGGCATCGGCATCTCCACACCGTTATTCAGCACAACGTTTTTCATGACTCCCCTTCCGTCTCACCCGAGGCGCCGCCGGCCGCGCTCACCTTAACTTTCTCCAAACACCTTTCAATCTCGCCGGCAGTTATTTTCTGTGCCCTAATGATTTAGTGTGATTCTAGGGGCGCTGAGACACAAAGCGGTATGACGATAGTCGAGAATAATTGTACGTTCCTGCAAAACTTCCGCGCGCGGCGTTCCCGAGTGGGTAAGAAGGAGCTAAGATGAGTTCATGAACAGTAGAGAAGCTAAACGCGAGACGCAGAGGGTGCAGAGCAACAGGGAGGAGCTGCTTGAGCGTATGGCGCGGGCACTCCCCGGGGACGGGGCACGCGAGGCGTTAGACGGCCTCTTCCTCGCCCGCCTGACTAAGCCGACGGAGTCGCCGCTCGCCCTCTACCAGCCCGCCCTCTGCTTCGTCGTTCAGGGCGGCAAGCAGGTGCTGGTGGGGGAGGAAGTCCTCTGGTACGACCCGGGCCATTACCTCCTGTTCACAGTTGACCTGCCGGTCGTCTTCCGTGTGGAGGAGGCGTCGGAGGAGCGGCCCTACTTCGGCATGAGGCTCGACCTCGACCCGGTGCTCGTCGCCTCGGTTATGTTGGAGGCCGGTGCCGAGACACGGAAGGGTGACGCCAGCATCAAGGCGATAGGCGTTAACACCATAGACGCGGAACTGCTCGACGCGGTCGTCAGGCTCGTCAGGCTCGCCGATAAGCCCGGCGAGCAGAGGATACTCGCGCCGCTCGTCAAGCGGGAGATCGTCTACCGGCTCTTGGCCGGGGGAGAGGGCGCGCGCCTCGGACACCTCGTGGCTTCATCGAGGGGAGACACGCGCCGCATCTCAAGGGCCATCGGGCGTCTTCGCGAGCACTACAACGAACCGCTTAAAATCGAAGAGGTCGCGCGCGAGTTGGGGATGAGCGTCTCGGGCTTCCACCACCACTTCAAGTCGGTCACCTCGATGAGCCCCCTGCAATTCCAGAAGCAGATACGGCTGCAGGAGGCGCGCCGCCTGATGCTCGGCGAAGAGTTGGACGCGGCGAGCGCGGGCCACCGCGTGGGCTACGAAGACCCGGCCTATTTCAGCCGCGACTACAAGAAGCTGTTCGGCGCGCCGCCGCAGCGCGACATCGCCAGACTGCGCGGCAGCCTCGAACCCGCAGGCGCCCCGGCGAGGGTCTGATGCTCAGCGCCGTGAGCGTGGACTCCCCATGCCCGACGCATTCGAGGACGGAGTGGGCGCCTAAGCCGCCGGTCAGCTCGCGCACGCGCTCGATTGCCTCGTCTCCGCGCTCGCTCACCACGTCCGTCGCGCCGAAGTCCCTCGCCAGAGCGATGCGGTCGGGGTGGCGGCCGAGGCTGATGATCTGCTCCGCGCCGAGCCTCCGAGCCGCAATCACGCCGCACAGGCCGACCGCGCCGTCGCCGACGACCGCCACGATCCTGCCGGGGCCGACCTTGGCGGCGAGCGCCGCGTGGTGGCCTGTCCCCATCACGTCCGAGAGCGTGAGGAGCGACGGCATCAGCGCGTCGTCTCTGCCAACGGGAAGGGCTACGAGCGTCCCGTCCGCCTGCGGGACACGCACCGCCTCGCCCTGCCCGCCGTCGAGCTCGATGTCGTGCCCGGGCGCGCAGCATTCATCAATCGACCTCCCCGAAGACCTTAACTTCGTACATGGCTTTATGCCCCCGTGTGAAAAATGTGCCGGTTAACTTTTATTCGGCCTTTAACCCGGCACGCTCAGCGGCCCACCATGCGCTCCAGGTGTTCCGGGTACCGTGCGCCCTGCACGTTGATCTCCGAGGCGGCGCTGTCTATCTCGCGGAGGTCGTCCGGCGTCAACTCGATTTCAGCCGCCCCCAGATTCTCCTCCAGGCGATGCAACTTCGTGGTGCCCGGAATCGGCGCGATCCACGGCTTCTGCGCCAGCAACCATGCCAACGCGATCTGAGCCGGAGTCGCGTTCTTCTGCCCGGCCATCCTGCCGAGCAGATCGACCACGGCCTGATTCGCCTTCCGAGCCTCGGGCGTAAAGCGCGGGACGATGTTGCGGAAGTCCGTGCTGTCGAACGTCGTGTTCTCGTCGATCTTGCCCGTCAGGAAGCCCTTGCCGAGCGGGCTGAACGGGACGAAGCCGATGCCGAGTTCTTCGAGCGTCGGGATGATCTCCTCCTCGGGCTGCCTCCACCAGAGCGAGTACTCGCTCTGGAGCGCGGCGACCGGCTGGACGGCGTGCGCGCGGCGGATCGTCTGCGCGCCCGCTTCCGACAGGCCGAAGTGCTTCACCTTGCCCGCCTGAATCAAATCTTTCACCGCGCCCGCCACGTCCTCGACGGGCACTTCCGGGTCGACGCGGTGCTGGTAGTAGAGGTCGATGGCGTCAACCCTCAGCCGCTTGAGCGAGCCCTCGACCACCTGCTTGATGTGCTCCGGCCGGCTGTCTAAAGCGCTCCAGCGTGTCTCACCCTCCGTGGCGGGTCTGAAGCCGAATTTGGTGGCTATCACCACCTGCCCGCGGAAAGGCTCCAGCGCCTCGCCCACAAGTTCTTCATTCGCCAGCGGCCCGTAGATTTCGGCGGTGTCGAAGAACGTCACGCCGCGTTCGACGGCCGCGCGGATCAGTGCAATCGCCTCCTGCCTGTCCGTCGCCGGGCCGTACGAGAAGCTCAGCCCCATGCAGCCGAGCCCGAGGGCCGACACTTCCAAATCGCTATTTCCGAGTTTGCGCTTCTGCATTTTCTAATTCACCCCTCTCAGTCAAATTGTGAAGCCAATCTACTCCGCGTTCGCGCCGCTGTCGTTCGCGCTCTTGCTCGACCTGTGGCGATGTTGCTCTAAACCGCGGGCCCGCGGCGCGGGAGGGCGACGGTCGCTACAACCTCGCGGCTGTAGCACGTCACCTCGAACGCTCATCAGCAGCGTCAACGTCCGCGGCGTAATGCTCACCTGCGCGCGGACGTCTTCGAGGCGCGAGAGTGTAACCCTCATAAGCCCTCCCCTCTACAGCAGCTTGTCCGGCGTGATTGGCAGTTCACTGACGCGACGGCCCGTCGCGTGGAAGACGGCGTTGGCGATGGCCGCAGGGATGCCGACCAGCCCCAACTCGCCCATCCCCTTGACGCCGAGCGGGTTGACGGTCTTATCGTCCTCTTCAACGAATATCGTTTCGATGTCCAGAATGTCAGCGTTAACCGGCAAGTGGTAATGCTGCAAATTCGGATTCATGATGCGCCCGTAGCGGTGGTCAACTTCAGTCGCCTCCTGCAGAGCCATGCTGATACCCCGGACGATGCCGCCTAGTTCCTGGCTGTGCGAAGTTTTCGGGTTCATGATCTTGCCGCAGGCCGACACTTCTCGGCAATATTTACCGACCGTGACGGATCGTTATTGAATTGCAGCTTTCCATCTAACGTCTCGACGTCCTCGATTTTAACGGGCGCGGACTTCATCGCTTCGACCGGATTGCCTCGCGCCCCGCGGGGCGGCACATAAGCCTTACCCAACACATCTTCCACACGGGTCACGGACTTTTCTTCGTTGTAAGTCGCCTTCACGAGACGCGCGGCGTAACGTACCTGCTCGAATGTTTCCGCCAGCACCAGCGCGAGCATTTGTTTGCTACCCTCGGAAGAGCCGCCGATGAACTGTTTCATCGTCTTCGTGAGCGTGGGGCTCCGGGAGGCGATGACGGACGGCAACCTCGTGACGGGCCCGGCGTGGACGGCGCACGTCGAATGGCTGCGACAGTTCCTCGCCGTCCTGGGCGGTGTGCGCGAAGAGGCCGTCACGGCTAAAGCCTGAAGAGTGGCGGCTGAAAATATGTCGAGTGCGTGAGAGATTCGACGCGGCAGCATCGCGGCATCAACGGGCGAAGGGATAGAGCTTAACGCTGCCGGCGGTAGTCGCTCGGTGAGAGGCCGGTCTCCCTGCGGAAGAGCTGTGAGAAGTGGCCGGAGTTGGCATAGCCGACTTCGAGGGAGACGTCCACCACGCTCATCTTCGTCTCGCGCAGCAGACGCCGTGCTTCGTTTATCCGCAGGTTGATCTGATAGCGCGAAGGCGAGACGCCCACGGCCGCCTTGAACAGGCGCTGGAAGTGAAACTTACTCAACCCCGCTTGCGCCGCCAACTGGGCGAGGTCGAAGTCTTCGGCGATGTGTTCGGCTATCCAGTCCGTGATCTGCCGGAGCTTGAAGCCGGGAAGTGAAGGGCTGCCGCTGCGTGCCTCCTCGTCCGTCACGCCGTAGTTTCTTGCGAGGTGGACGGCGATGAGCTGGGCGATGCCCTCCACGAAAAGGGGGCTCGCCTGTGGGCGCGTCAATTCGTCGCGCAACTGCCCCATCAGTGAATCCAAGGCGTTATCGGCGAACGCCGAAAGGTCACGCAGCCGGGCGTGGTCTGCGTTGGCCCCGAAGACCTCTCCCATGGCACGCTGGAGCAGCGGCAGTTCGACGAAGACCGCCATGGATTGGAACGGCTCCGGGGTCACCGCCCTCCAGCGGACGTCGTAGGGGGCGCCGCCCGAAGTGAGGAAGAACGAGCCCTTCTTAATCCTTTGAGTGCTCCAAGGCTGTCCGTTTTCCCGCTCCTGAAAATCAACCTCACCCGACGCGGTCCACGCGAGGAACGGCTCGCTGACGGACGGGAGATGCAGCGCATCCACTACGGGCGGCAAGGCGATGAGCCATGCTTTAATGTCCCGCCATGCTTCGCCGTCACCGACGGCCAGGCATTTCCCGCCCACGTAGCGCTCAAAGGCTTCGGCGGATGTTGTCTCGGGGATCGACATTTAACGGCGCTGATGTAACAAGCGTAACCATGCGTTTAGCCATCGCACTGCGGCCTGTGCGGGTCAGACGCTCCGATGCTGCTGATGCGGGCGTATTATAAACCGGATGTTACTCAAAGCTAGAGGCGCTCCGACGAGACGCTAAGGTGG
>JBEVKV010000178.1:0-17242 GCA_040509515.1 Pyrinomonadaceae bacterium
CGGTTCACGGCTCACGCTCTTTTCACTTATCACTTATGAAAATCATCTTCATGGGCACGCCCGAGTCCGCCGTGCCGACGCTGCGGCGCTGCGTCGTGGAGGGGCACGAGGTCGTGGGCGTGTGGACGCAGCCGGACAAACCGGCGGGGCGCGGCAACAAGTTGAAGGCGTCGCCGGTGAAGAAGTACGCGCTCTCGGTCGGGCTCGAAGTCCACCAGCCGTCGAAGATTCGGACGGAGGAATCGCTCGCGCTCTTCACCGCGCGAGAGTTCGACGCGGCGGTCGTCGTCGCGTACGGACGCATCCTCCCGCCCTCTTTCCTGCGCGCGCCGAGGCTCGGCTGCGTCAATGTTCACTTCTCCCTGCTGCCGAAGTATCGCGGCGCCGCGCCGGTCAACTGGGCCATCGTGCGCGGCGAGTACCGGACGGGCGTGACGACGATGCTGATGGACGAAGGGCTCGACACCGGCCCCGTCCTCCTACAGCGCGAAACGGTCATCGGGGAGCGCGAGACCGCGCCGGAACTGTTGGAACGTCTTTCGACCGAGGGCGCGGAACTGCTGGCCGAGACGCTGGCGCGCTTTGACGAAATTGAGCCGCGCTCGCAGGACAATGAAGACGCGACGCTCGCGCCCATCCTGCGGCGCGAGGACGGGCTGATTGATTGGACGATGGAGTCCGTCCAGATAGCGCGGCGCGTGCGCGGCCTGCAACCGTGGCCGAACGCCTTCACACAGTTCCGCGGTCAGAAGCTCGTCGTCTGGAAGGCGTCGGGGCCGGGAGGGAACCCGGGCGAATGCCGACCCGGCGAAGTGATCCACGCGCGCGGTGACAGTCTCTACGTCGCTTGCGGGGGCGGCATAGTGGAGCTGCTGGAAGTGCAGTTGGAAGGGCGCAACAGGGTGGGCGCGCGCGACTTCATCAACGGCATGCGCGTGCAGGTCGGCGAGCGGTTCGGATAAACGTGATGGCCGGGCGCGTGCGCATCGTCAAACGTGGGGAGCGGCCGGGCGGCGCGAACCGCAAAGTCTCGCCCGCGCGCCGCGCCGCGTCCGAGATTCTGCGCCGGGTCGAGGACGAGGGCGCGTTTGCCGCGCCGCTGCTCGCGGGCCTCCCCGCGACGCTCTCGACGGAAGACCGCGCGCTCTGTTACGAGCTGACGCTCGGCGTGCTGCGCCGTCAACTGTGGCTCGACAGGGCTCTCGAACACTTCTCCGGGAGGCAGGCCGGCAAGCTCGACGCGCCCGTGCGGCGCGCGCTGCGTCTGGGGCTGTTTCAGCTACGCTTCCTCGCGCGCGTCCCGGCACACGCCGCCGTCAACGAGTCGGTCAACGCCGCGCACGCCTCCGGCTTTCGTTCAGCCGCGCCCTTCATCAACGCCGTCCTGCGCCGCGCCACGCGCGAGCCCGACTTCGACCCGGCCGCGCTCGTCAAAGACCCACTCGAAAAGATTGCCGTCGAGACTTCGCACCCGCCGTGGCTCATACGCCGCTGGGCGGAAGCCTTCGGCCGCGAGGAGGCCGCGAGCTTCGCGCGCGCGAACAACGACTCCGCGCCCGCATCGTTCCGCGTCAACACGCTCGAAGCCGACGAGCAAGCCGTCGTCGAAGACCTGCGCAACTCGGGTGTCGTCGTCACGCCTTCGCCCGTCGCGCCCGGCGCGTGGCGAGTGGAGGGAGGCGGCGGGGCGGGCGCGGCACTTCGCGCCCTCGCGGGCGAGGGGCGCATCTACATGCAGGACGAGGCTTCGCAGTTGGTGGCGCACGTCCTGGGCGCGCGACCCGGCGAGCGCGTGCTCGACGCCTGCGCCGCGCCGGGCAGCAAGACGACGCACGTCGCGGTGCTCGCAGGCGACCGCGCGCGCGTCGTCGCGGGCGAGTTGCACGCGCACAGGCTGCGCCTGCTCGCGGAGACCTGCCGGCGGCTGGGCGCTCGCGGCGTGTCGGTCGTGGGGCTGAACGCCGAAGCGGCGCTGCCGTTCGCCGACGGCGCGTTCGACCGCGTGCTGGTGGACGCGCCGTGTACGGGCACGGGGACGCTGCGCCACAACCCCGAGATACGCTGGCGGCTCTCGCGCGAGGGCTTCCGCTCGCTGGCGTCGGTGCAAACGCGCATACTCTCGCAGGCCGCGCGCGTCGTGCGCGCGGGCGGGCGGCTCGTCTACTCCACCTGCTCTGTCGAGAGAGAAGAGAACGAAGAGGTCGTCGCCGCCTTCCTGCAATCTAATCCCGACTTCAAACAGATCGAGGCCGCGCCCGCGCCCGCCGCGCTGCTCCTCCCCGACGGCGCGGCGCGCACATGGCCCCACAGGAACGACGTGGACGGCTTCTACGTCGCCGCGCTCCGTAGAGAGGGGTAAAGGGTCAAGGGTAAGGGGTAAAGGTTTTCAACCCCTTCACCCTTCGCCTTTGCCCCTTACCCTTTATCTTCTGGTTCCTTGCGGCTCGCGCGGGGCGGGTGTTAGACTGCGCCGGCTGTCGAGGTCGCCAATCTGGCGGCAAAATTCCCCCGTTAGACAAGAGAGGCGTCGGAAGTTAGTGGCCCTGCGAAGTATCCTGTCGGCGTTCGGTAAACTAGGTATCGTCGCGCTGATCGCCGTCGCTTTCGCCTTCGGCCTGCTCACGACTATCTACCTCTCGCTGCGCAGCCCAAACATCTCGGTGCCGGAGGTCGTCAACCAGTCTTACGTCGACGGCGAGAAGACGCTCGCGCGGGCCAGCCTCGACATACGCGAGCGCGCCAAGCGCTACAAGCCCGGCGTCGAGCCCGGCCGCATCCTCGACCAGTCGCCGCGCGCCGGCGAGGTCATCAAGGCCGGGCAGACCGTCGCCGTCGTCGTCAGCCGCGCCCCCAAGGAGGGCGAGCGCCCGCCCGACGAAGAGGTCATCGAGGAGCGTCGCGAGGAGCGCGGCACCGAGGCGCTCGACCAGAACAAGAACCAGAACGTCAACCGCCGCCGCAACACCAACAGGAACACGAACGCCAACCAGAACGCGAACGCCTCGGCCAACACCAACTCGGGCTCGAACTCCAACGCGGGCGGCCGCAACGCGAACTCGGGGAACGGCAACTCTGGCAACCGCAACGCGAACTCCACACGGCCCCAGAACCAGAACTCGAACACGGGCGCGGTCAACACGAACACGCGCCCGCGCACGACCAACACCGCGCGCCCCCCGACTTTGAACATCAACCGGCGGCCGAACCCGTAAACCCCGACGGCGCGGCGTAACTTTTCGCCCGCAAACAGTAATCATAAGTAAGTTGATGATTGAGATCGCGCCCTCCATCCTTTCCGCAGATTTCACGCGGCTCGGCGAACAGATTGAGGCCGTCGAGCGCGGCGGGGCGACCATCGTCCACGTCGACGTGATGGACGGCCATTTCGTGCCCAACATCACGGTCGGACTCCCCGTAGTTCGTTCGCTCGCCCGCGCAACCCGTTTGCCCCTGGACACGCATCTAATGATTTCTGACCCGGGGCTCTACGCCGAGCAGTTCGCGGAGGCGGGGGCGCGCATGGTTTCCGTGCACATCGAAGGGCACCCACACATTCACCGGACTCTCGCGTCCATCAGGAAGCACGGGGCGAAGGCCGGGGTGGTCATCAACCCGGCGACTTCCCTGAGCACGCTCGACGAAGTCCTGCAATTCGCCGACTACGTGCTGGTGATGTCGGTCAACCCGGGCTTCGGCGGTCAGGAATTCATCCCGACTTCGGTTGAGAAGGTCAGGCGGCTGCGCCGGATGATTGAGGAGCGCGGGCTCGACGCGCGCATCGAGGTCGACGGTGGCATCGGCCCCGAGAACATCGCGACGGTCGCCGCCGCCGGCGCGGAAATCTTCGTCGCCGGAACGGCCGTCTTCGGTCAGGGCGACCCGGCCGCCTCCGTGCGCGGGCTTCTGAGCGCGGCGGCACAGTTAGTTTAGTGATAAGTGATGAGTGATAAGTGATCAGAGGGGATGAAAGGCGTCTCTTCTTTCTTATCATTTATCATTCATCACTTATCACGCGTTTTTTTGGAGGTTTTGTTGATGCGTTATCGCAACTTGGTTCTCTCCGTCCTGTCGGCGGCGCTGCTGCTCGGCGCGCTGCCCGCGCCCGTCCTGCGGGTCGCGGCGGCGCAGCAGTCGCAGCTCTCGCCCATCCAGCGGCTCGACGTGATGCGCTCGCGGCTCGACACCCTGCGCCGCACGCTCAACAGCGCCCTCGCCGGCCTCAACGCGAAGGACAAGGGTTCCGAGGCGTCGGCCGACGACCCGCGCGCGCGGCTGGGCGGGCTGGAGAAGGAAGTGTCGAAGCTCCTCAGTGAGGTCAGCGACATCCGCGGCAAGCAGGAGCGCGCCGAGCGCTACGACCCGACCGAGCTGGACAAGCTTGAGGCCGCCGCCGCCGAGCTGGACACGCGCGCGCAGGCCGCGATGCGCGACACGATGCGCGACCGCGCCGCCGCCCCCGCCGTCGCCGCGAACGGCGACGACAACAAGAAAAAGAAGAAGAGCGGCTTCTTCGGCCGGCTGCTCGGCCGCGGCGGCGACGACAAGTACGACGAGCTGGTCGGCACCGTCGCGCCGGGCCGCGACCGCGAGCTGTTCGTCGAGGCCACGAAGGAGGCGCGCGGCGACGCCTACGAGACTTCGCGCGCTCTCTTCAGCGTCATCATCAACACCTACCCCGACTCGGTCTACCTGCCGCTCGCCAAGCTCGCCATCGCCGACACCTTCTACCTCGAAGGCACGACGAGCGCGCTCATTCAGGCCGGGCAGGCTTATCAGGACTGGGTCACGTTCTTCCCGACGCACGCGCTCTCCGACGACGTGTGCCTCAAGATGGGCGAGGTCGAGATGCGCCGCATGGGGCTCGCCAACCGCGACATCTCGCCCGCGCGCAAGGCCGAGCAGCGGCTCAAGTTCTGCCTCCAGCAGTTCCCGAGGTCGGCGCTGCGCCCCGACATCGAGCTGCGGCTGCAGGAGATTCAGGAGAACCTCGCCGACCACGACAAGGGCGTCGGCGACCAGTACTACAACCGCTTCTATCAGGGGCGCGCCAACAACCTGAAGGGCGCGCAGTCGCGCTATCGCGAGGTCGTCGAGAAGTACAAGAACTACTCGGGCATGGCCGAAGTCCTCTTCCGCTACGCCACGACCTACATGGAGGAGGAGGAGCCCGACGAGGCCACCAAGTACTTCCAGCAGCTCGTCCGCCGCCACCCCAACAGCGAGTATGCCGAGAAGGCCAAAGAGAAGCTCGCGGCCATCGGCGCGCAGGTGCCCGAGCCCGATCAGGACGCGCTCAACCGCGAGGAGCCGAAGGGCACCGGGATGATCGGCGGGCTGATGCGCGAGATCAGCGGCGTCGTCCCCAAGACGGTCATCAAGGACGGCGTCATCATCAGCCAGTCGAAGAAGGGCAACGACATCATCCAAGCCGTGATGGACAACGGCGGGCAGCTCCCCGACAACTACAACACGCTGCCCGTCAACCGCACCGCGCCCGCGCGCGACGTGAGGCCGCTGTCGACCACGACGCCCGCGCCGAAGACCGACTCGGGCGAGAAGAAGTTGAGCGCCGAGCCGACGCGCCCCGGCCCGCCCGCCTCCGGCAGCGACCCCGCGCGCCCGGCCGCCACGCAGCCCACGACTCCCGCCACGCCGCCCCCGGCCAGCGGGGCCAAGCCGTAGCCTGTTTCCCAATGTGAACCGCGAGAGCGCCCGGGGCTTTTAACCGAACCCCCGGGCGCTCTTCGTTTGCCTGTTGGTTTTCCCGGGACGAAGTTTGCCCGGCCGGTTGAGCGGGTGCTAGAATTTTCCGCGTCCCCCCAACAAAATAGACCTTTCCGACTTTCGAGGGGCGCGTCACAAAGCGAGGGCGCGCGAGGAGGCAGCAGGGCTTGGCACAGACCGTCGAGGGCACGCCGCAGGGCGATTTGGAGCGCAGGCACTCGGCCGCCGCGCGCGTCGTGGTGGCGATGCTGGTCTTCACGCTGCTGCTGATGGGGCTCGCGCTCGCGGGCGTCTTCGGCGGCGCGATTCGCTTCAACCCGACGACGGCGGGCGCGCTCCGCATCGTCATCGTCTTCCTCGGCGTCGGAGCCATCGTCTTCCGTCGGACGAGGTTTTCGGCCATGCGCCTTCAGGACATCGGCGCGCTCCGAGGCCCCGCCGGCCTGCTCAGGACTTTGGAGACGACGACCATCACGGTCGCGCTCATCGGCGGGCTGGTCGCGCTGCTCGGCTTCGTCATCAGCTTGATGACGGGCTTCGGAACCGACATGCTCTACTTCGGCGTCATCGCCGTCGCCGTGCTCCTCTACTGCTACCCTCGGCGCGCCGCCTGGCGTACGGTCGTCGCCGCCGCCGAGCGCGGGGAGGGTGACCCCGTCCGGGCCGCGAAAGGAACAACTGTTTGAACCGCTCTTCTCGTCCCGCGCCCCGGACGCGCGCGCATTTCGCCGTCTTCGCACTCGCGGCGCTCTGCGCCCTCGCCGCGCCGTCCGTCGCACAGCCCGCGCGCGACGCTCAGGCGAGCCCCGCCGCCGCGCAGAGCCCGACGACGCCGCAGCCCTCTTCGCGCGAGCGACGCGCGCAGGCTTACACGAAACTGCTCGAAGGCCAGCGCTACTTCGAGGGCATCCGCTCGGGGACGCTCACGCTCGACTCGCTGCGGAAGGCGCAGGCCGCTTTCCAGCAGGCCGCCGAGCTTGAGCCGACGCTCGCCGAGGCGCGCGCCGCGCTCGCCGAAATCCACCTGATTCTCAACGACCTGAAGCAGGCCGAAGTCGAGGGACTGGCCGCCGTGCGCGCCAACCCCGACAGCTACGGCGCGCACCGCACGCTCGCGCGCATCTACACGCTCCAGAGCCGCCTCGCCGAGCGGAGCCTCGACCGCCCGTCGGCCGACAAGGCGGTCGCCTCGCTGAAAGAGGTGCTCCGCGTCTACCCGAACGACGCGGAGGCATGGGCGCTGCTCGCCGAGTTCTACGTCGTCACCGGCCGCGAGAAGGAGGCCGTCGAGGCTCTGCGGAAGTGGACGACGCTGCCCGCTTCGATGGAGGGGCGCTTCTATCAGGTCGTCACGCAGGGGCGCGAGTTGAGCCCGGACTCGGCCAACGCGCGGCTCGGCGAAGTCCTGCTCGCCGCCGGCCAGACGGCCGAGGCGGTCGCCGCCATCCGTCAGGCCATGGCCATCGAGCCCAACAACCCTCGCTACATACAACTGCTCGGCGAGGCTCTTGAGGCGGGCGGCGCGGCCGACCCCGGCGTCGTCGAAGAATTGAAGCGAGCCGTGGCCCAGAACCCCGCGAACGTCGGAGCCGCGCAGACGCTCGCGCGCACGCAGGCCCGGACGGGCTCCGTGGACGAGGCCGTCAAGACGCTCCGCGGCTCCATCGCCGCCGTCAAGCCCGGCAACGACAACGACCGGCTCCAACTCCTCGTCGAACTCGCCAACGTCTACGAAGGGGCGTCGCGCTTCGGGGAAGCCGTCACCATCTACGAAGACATCCTCAAGTCGCGCAACATCAAGGACACGCCGCTCGCCAACGAACGCGACCGACGCTTCGCCGTCTCGGTGCTGCTCGAAATCGCGGGGCTGCGCCAGCAGGCCGGGCAGCCGCAGGAGGCTCTGGCCGCCTTCGACCGCATGCGCTCGCTGCTCCCGGACACGGACCCGACCGCCGACGTGGAGAAAGTCGAGTTCCTGCGCGAGCACGGCAAGCGCACGGAGGCTCTGGAGGGCATCCGCGCCGCGCGCCGACGCTTCCCCGAAGAGCTTCGCCTGCTCCGTCAGGAGGCGCTGACGCTGGCCGAATTGGGGCGCACGGAAGAGGCTTTGGCGCTGCTCCGACCGCGGCTGAAGGGCAGCGCCGCCGACTTCGGAGAGTACCTCTTCATGTCGAGCATGTTCATCAGCGCGGGGCGCGGGACGGAGGCGGTCGAGGCCGCGCGCAAGGCGCTCGCGCTCGCCTCGGACGAGGAGCCGGGGCAGGGAACCAACGCCCTCATCATGCTCTCGTCGGCGCAGGAGCGCGCCGGCGACACCAAAGGAGCAGAGGCCACGCTCCGTCAGGTGCTCGCCAAAGACGCCGACAACCCCACGGCGCTCAACAACTTGGGCTACTTCCTCACCGAGCACGACGAGAAGCTCGAAGAGGCGCTCGGGATGATCGAGCGCGCCGTGCGCGCCGAACCGGAAAACCCTTCATTTCTCGACAGTTTGGGCTGGGTTTATTTCAAGCTCGGGAAACTGAAAGAGGCCGAACGTTATCTAAGTGAGGCGGCGCGCCGCAACCCGACTTCGGCCACGATTCAAGAGCATCTGGGCGACCTTTTCAAAAAGCTCGGCCAGCAGGAAAAGGCGCAAGCCTCCTGGCGCAGAGCCCTCTCTCTGGCGGCGGAAGCCGCCGACACGGCCAGAATCAAAGCCAAGCTGAGCGGCGAGACTAAATAACGGTTGATTTGTCTCGCCCACAAAGGCTAAAGTGTGCCCGCCTTCGGTTAGTCGCTCCCCTGCGACAGACGAAGTCGGTTTCTCTCCTTTAGGTCGCGAAATTCCGTCTTAATTAGGCTAAGTGTTGAATCTTTGTAAGTTAACGACCGCCCGGCGTGTGTCAATTCTGTCGCAAAACTTTAAGGATTGACTACGGCCAAACGGTGTTTTACTATTGCCAACGTTGACCACTTGCCCAGTCAGGTCAATACGGACAGCATCCTCTGGCTCTGTGGTTTGTAATTTCAAGGAGTTCCCCTAATGGTTGCAAGGCGGTTCCCCCGCACTGTGCCTCTCGGAAGGGCGTCGCAGGCTTTCATCCTCCTGTCTTTATTGAGTTTAACGGCTTCCCCGGCTCTCGCACGCAACGGCGGCAAGGGCGCGCCCAGGAGCGGCGAGCGCACGACGGGCGAGCGCCCCGTTGCGCGTCTCATCGGCACGGTCTACACGGGAGGCCCGGAGCGCGTCAGGGAGCGTCAGGTCGCGCGGGCTTCGGCCCCGGCTGCGGCCGCGCCCTCGTACGCCGCGCCGGCCCCGGCCCCGGCCACGGGCGAGGAGCGTCGCGCGTTCGACCTGATTAACGCGGAGCGGCAGCGAAAGGGCGTTCGCCCCCTCGTCTGGGACGGCGGCCTGACGCGCCTTGCGCGCTACCATTCGCAGAACATGGCGCGGGGCGGCTACCTCAACCACGTAGACCGCGACGGGCTCGACCTCAAGGGACGCGCACGCGCGCTCGGGCTCCACGGGTGGAGTACGCTTGGCGAGAACATCGCGTATAATCAGGGCTTCGACGACCCGACGGCCTTCGCCGTCGAGCGCTGGATGGTTTCGCACAAGCACCGCGAGAACGCGATGAACGACGAGTACACGCACGCGGCCGTCGGCATCGCGCGCGCGTCGGACGGGACGTACTACTTCACGCAGGTTTTCATGAAGCGTTAGCGCCGCGGCCTTTCCGCCGCGTGGATTCCGGGCGGCCGGCGCTTTCCGAGACGGGAGGCTCCGGCCGCTCTCAGTGTCAGCAGAAGAACTCACCGTCCCGGCCTTCGCCAAGATCAACCTCGGCCTGCGCGTGCTGGGTCGCCGCCCCGACGGCTACCACGAAATAAGCACCCTCTTCCAGACCGTCACACTCCACGACACTTTGACTTTCGAGACGACGCGCGGGCGAAGCCTCGAACTCTCCTGCACCGATTCTTCAATCCCGACCGACGGGACGAACCTCGTGCTCCGCGCGGCCGCGGCGCTCCGCGAGCGTTTCGGCGTCGTGCGTGGCGCGCGCGTCCGCTTGGAGAAGGTGATTCCGGCGGGAGGGGGCTTGGGCGGCGGCTCGTCGGACGCGGCGGTGACGCTGGCGGCGCTGGCGGCGCTCTGGGAAGTGGAGACGGACGCGCGCGAGCTGGCCGAAATCGGGGCGCGGCTCGGGGCGGACGTGCCCTTCTTTCTGACCGGCGGGACGGCCGCCGGGACTGGCACCGGGACGGACATCCGGCCGCTCGCGGACGCGCCGAAAATGCACCTCTGCGTGGTCGCGCCGGGCGTCCACGTCTCGACCGCGGAGGCGTACGGAGCGCTCGGCGCTCACGCCTTGACAAAGGCAGACACGGCGGCTAACCTTTCTGTTTCGCGCGCGGAGGCCGAATTTTCCGATTCACTCTGTGATGTATGGTCGAACGATTTCGAGGCCGTCGTGGTGCGGCTCCACCCCGAAATCGGCCGCGCGCGCGAGGCGCTGAAGGGGGCAGGCGCGCTCCGGGTCATGCTCTCGGGCAGCGGCTCCAGCGTCTTCGGAGTCTTTGAAAGCGAGGCGGCGGCGGGGCGCGCTCGCGGCGCGCTGGGCGGCGTCGAAAGTGCTTGGAAGGTCTTCGCGTGCGCCACGCTCTCGCGCGGCGAGTACCTCGCGGCGCTCGGGCGCGGCGGGGCGTCTCTCCGACCCGGCCGCGGGGACTGAAAACGGGATTGGGGAGTCGCCAAGTGGTAAGGCACCGGTCTTTGGATCCGGCATTCGTAGGTTCGAGTCCTACCTCCCCAGCCAGATTCACGGGTTCAAAGTTCCAAGTTCAAGGTTGAAAGTTTACGGCCTCGAACTTTGAACCTTAGACCTTGACCTTGGAACTTTGAACTCTTTATGAGCACCACGGGCGGCATCAAAGTCTTCTCCGGAAACGCGAACCGGGCGCTGACTCAGGAGATTTGCAACTACCTGAGCTGCGACCCCGGGCTGGCGACGACCGACAGGTTCTCGGACGGCGAGTTCAACTTTCAGATCACCGAGAACGTGCGCGGCGCCGACGTCTTCATCGTGCAGCCGACGTGCCCGCCGACCGACGCGCACCTGATGGAGCTGCTCGTCATGCTCGACGCCTTCCGCCGCTCGTCGGCCGAGCGCGTGACGGCGGTCATCCCGTATTTCGGCTACGCGCGCTCGGACAAGAAAGACCGGCCGCGCGTCTCCATCGGCGCGAAGCTCGTGGCGAACCTGATCACGACGGCCGGCGCAGACCGCGTGCTGACGATGGATTTGCACGCCGCGCAGATTCAGGGCTTCTTTGACATCCCGGTCGACCACCTCTTCGCCGCGCCGGCCTTCATCGGCCACTATCAGGACTACAAGCTCCCGAACCTGACGGTGGTCGCGCCCGACACGGGCGGGGCCGAGCGAGCGCGCGCCTACGCCAAGCGGCTCACGTCGGAGGACGGGAGCCCGGCGACGCTCGCGCTGTGCGACAAGCGGCGCGAGAAGGCGAACGTGGCCGAGGTGATGAACGTCGTCGGCGAGGTGAAGGGGCGGAGCTGCCTCATCGTGGACGACATGTGCGACACGGGCGGGTCGCTGACGAAGGTCGGGGCGGCGCTACAGGAGGCGGGGGCCGAGCGCATCCACGCCTGCTTCACGCACCCGGTGCTCTCAGGTCGCGCGTGCGAGCTGCTGGGCGAGTCCGAGATCGAGCGCGTCGTGACGACGAACACGATTCCGCTGCGCGACACGGCGTGCCGCGAGAAGAAGATTAACGTTTTGAGCATCGCGCCGCTTCTGGCGAAAGCGATTAAGTCGATCCACGAGGAGACGAGCGTCTCCTCGCTCTTCGTGTGAGGCGGGGGGCAAAAACTTAAGGAGCATTATGGCAGAGAGACAAGAGATAACGGTGCGCGCTGAGCTGCGCGCTGGACGCGGCAAGAACGACTCGCGCCGCCTGCGCGCGCGCGGCCTCGTGCCGCTCACGATTTACGGCGGCGAGGGCGAGCCCATCGCGGCCGCCGCGCCGCTCGCCGAGTTGGCCGCCATCCTGCGCTCGGGCGCGGGGCACAACGCCATCTTCACGCTCGACGTGGACGGCGTCGGCCCGAACGAGGTGATGTTCCTCGACCGCCAGATCGACCCGGTCAGGAGCCGGCTCATCCACGCCGACCTGCGCCGCCTCGTGCGCGGTCAGGAGATTGAGGTCTCAGTCCGCCTTGAGCTAGAAGGCGAGCCCGCGGGCGTCCGCGAGGGCGAGGGCATTCTCGAACAACTCCTGCGCGAGGTCGAGATTCGCTGCCGCCCGAGCATCATCCCCGACTTCATCACCGTCGACGTGTCGAACCTCGGCGCGCATGAGGTGCTGCACGTCTCCGACGTTCGGGTCGACGAGGGCATCACCATCATCACCGACCCCGAGACGGCCGTCGCCACCGTCGCCGTCGTCCGCGAGGAGCCGGCCGAGGAGGTCGCGGCCGCCGAGGAGACAGCCGAGCCCGAAGTCATCGGCAAGGGCAAGAAGGAAGACGAGGAGTAGTCGGCACCTCGTTACCGCCGGCCACTGTTTTTCATGCTCATCGTCGGTCTGGGCAATCCGGGCGAGCAGTACGAGTGGACGCGCCACAATCTGGGCTTCATGCTCGTCGACTTCGTGGCGCGGCAGTCGAACGCGCTGGTCAAGCGCGCGGAGTGCAGGGCGCTCGTCGGGCGCGCGGAGTTGGAAGGCCGTGCGGTCGAGCTGGTCAAGCCGCAGACCTACATGAACCTGAGCGGCGAGTCGGTGGCGTGCCTGCTCAGGAAGCGCGCGGGGTTGAAGCCGGCCGACGGCCTCGTCGTCGTCAGCGACGACATCGCGCTCCCCTTCGGCTCGATACGCCTGAGGCGCTCGGGTTCGAGCGGCGGGCAGAAGGGTTTGAAGAACATCATCTCGGCGCTGGGCACGGACGAGTTCCCGCGCCTGAGAGTCGGCATCAAGCCCGAGCACCCCGTGGGTGACACGGCCGGCTTCGTGCTCGAACGCTTCCCGAAGGGGCAGCGCGCCGAGGTCGAGCAGATTCTGGAGCGGAGCGCCGAGGCGCTCCGCGCCGTCATACGCGACGGCATTGACAAGGCAATGTCGCTTTACAACGGGAGCGCGTGAACCGTGAACCGTGACGAATGAGAACAGGTTTTATCTCGTCGCGTTTTACGGTTCACGATTCACGCCCTTTTTCCTTCTTGCTTCAGCCGTCATGGCTGAGGCTAGACATCCAAAAGGAGGATGGTTTTGGCAGAGAAGAGAGTTTACGAGGTCATCTACATCGTTGACCCCGGCACGCAGGAAGACGAGGTCACCCGCCTGACGGAGAACCTCCGCACCATCATCACCGACCAGGGCGGCACCGTCACGCGGTCTGAGGTTCTGGGCCGCCGCCAGCTCGCCTACCGCATCGGCCACAGCAACGAGGGCATTTACGCCATCTTCGAGATCGAAGGCACGGGGGGCGAGATCGCGGAGCTTGAGCGCCGCATGCGCGTCAGCGATCAGGTGCTCCGCTACCTGACGGTGCGCGTGGACGAGGAGCGCCAGCGCGCCGAGAAGCTCAAGGCGCGTCGCGCGCGCAAGGCCGCCAAGCGGCCGATGGCCGCGGGCGCCGCGTCCGGCGGTGGGCAGGCCGCGCGCGACGACGAGTAAGGGGAGCGCGAGCGTTCTTCTTCGGAAGAGGATTGGCGGGCGTGCGGCGCGCGCCCTCTCCTTCGGGAGAGTTTGAGCCGCGCGCGGCCCCGCGTTGATAGAGAGAGAGAGAAGAAAAGCAATGTCCAGAAACATGGAGAGAGGCGACCGCGACTTCGACAACGACGACGACCGTGGAGCGCCGGAGAGGCGGCCGCAGGGGGGCCGCGGCGGCGGTCGCGGGCGGATGCGCCGGCGCAAGGTCTGCCGCTTCTGCGTCGACAAGGTCGACCTCATCGACTACAAGGACGTGAGGCTCTTGCAGAACTTCATCCCCGAGCGCGGCAAGATTCTGCCGCGCCGCATCTCGGGCGTCTGCACCGCTCACCAGCGGATGCTGACCGAGGCGATCAAGCGCGCGCGCAACATCGCGCTGCTCCCGTACACCGCGGACTAGAAGGAGGTTCACGAAAGAAGATGGCAACAACGAACGTACTCTTGCGAGAAGACGTGGACAACCTCGGCGCGCGCGGCGAGATCGTCAAGGTCAAGGCGGGCTACGCGCGCAACTACCTGCTGCCGCGCAAGCTCGCCGTCCAGGCAACGCCCGGCAACGTCAAGCAGATCGAGGCCGAGCGCACCGCGCTGCTGAAGAAAGAGGCGACCGAGCGCGCGGGCGCCGAGGCGCGCGCCGGCCAGATGGGCGGCCTCCGCCTCAACTTCGAGCGCAAGGTCGGCGAGCACGGCCTGCTCTACGGCTCGGTGACGGCGATGCACATCGCCGACGCGCTCAAGGAGTTGGGCTACGAGGTCGACCGCCGCCGCGTGAACCTGCCCGAGCCCATCAAGGAGACGGGCGAGCACACCGTCAGCGTCCGGCTTCACCGCGAGGTGAGCGTCGAGATTCCCGTCACCGTCACCGGCGAGGGCGGCGCTCAGACGGCCGGCGCGGTCTCGGCCGCGCAGGACGCGCCCGCCGAGGTGGCGGCCGCCGGCGACGGCCCGAACGAAGAGTCGGCCGACACCGCCGCTCAGGCTTAGCGCGAATCCATCAGCGTAAGGGGGGCGCGTCAACATGATTGTTGTCGCGCCCCCCGGCTTGTAGTATAAAGACCGGCGGCGCGACCCCTCCGCGCTCCCGCGCGAGAGTGCGGGCGGAAGGGGACGCGCCGTTTCCCTGTCTACAGCACGTCAGTTTTCCACAGGCCGACTCCCGATGGCACAGTTCATAGCCGACTCCGCACGCGAACAGATGCTTGAGCGCCCGCTGCCGCACAGCGCGGACGCCGAGCGCGCCATCCTCGGCGCCGTCGTCCTCGACAACGCGCTCGTCAACCAGGCCATCGAGCTTCTGCGCCCCGAGGACTTCTACGTCCGCGCGCACCAGTTCGTCTTCCGCGCCATGATCGGCCTCTCCGAGCGCGGCTCCGAGATAAATCCCATCCTCGTCGGCGAGGAACTCCGCCGCGAGGGCGCGCTGGAGCAGACGGGCGGCATCGCCTTCATCTCCGAGCTGACCTACGGGCTGCCGCACTTCACCAACGTCGCCGCCTACGCGAAGGTCGTCAAAGACCACTCGCTGATGCGCCAGCTCGTCCGCGTCGCCAACAAGATTACGAGCGAGGCTTTGGAGGGCGAGGACGAGGCCACGCTCATCCTCGACCACGCCGAGCAGATGATCTTCGCGCTCGCCGACGAGCGCACGCGGCAGGGCTTCTCGCACATCAAGCCGGTCGCCGACCTGCTCCTCGAAAAAGTTCAGGAGATGGCCGGCCGCTCCGCGATGCTGACGGGGCTCACCACCGGCTTCAGCGAACTCGACACGATGACCTCCGGCCTCCAGCCCTCCGACCTCGTCATCGTCGCCGCGCGCCCCTCGATGGGCAAGACGGCGCTGTGTCTGACGCTGGCGCAGAACGCGGCGATTCACGCGGGGGCGGTGGTGGCCATCTTCTCGCTGGAGATGTCGAAGGAGTCTCTGGTGATGCGCATGCTCTGCTCGGAGGGGCGCGTGGACGCGCACCGTTTTCGGAGCGGGTATCTGTCGCGCGACGAGTGGGCGCGGCTCGCCGGCGCGCTGGGGACGCTGGCCGAGGCGAGGATTTTTATCGACGACACGCCAAGCATCTCCGTGCTTGAGATGCGCGCGAAGGCGCGCCGCCTCGCGGCGGAGCAGAAGCGGCTCGACCTCATCGTGGTGGATTACTTACAGCTCATGTCGGGCTCGTCGCGGCGTTCGGAGTCGCGCCAGCAGGAGGTGTCGCAGATTTCGCGCGAGCTGAAAGGTCTGGCGAAGGAGTTGAACGTGCCGCTCGTCGCGCTCTCGCAGCTCTCGCGCGCGCCCGAGGCCAGAAGCGACCACCGCCCGCAGCTCTCCGATTTGCGCGAGTCGGGCTCCATCGAGCAGGACGCAGACCTCGTCGCCTTCATCTACCGCGAGGAGCAGTACAACCGCACGGAGGAGAATCAGGGCACCGCCGAGCTGATCATCGCCAAGCAGCGCAACGGCCCGACCGGCACCGTCAACCTCGCCTTCCTCAAGGAGTTCACGCGCTTCGAGAACATGTGGCGCGAGTAGCCTGCCCTGACCCCAAGTGACCCCACGGCGTCACCGCCCCTCTTGCAGTTCCAATAACTTTTTCACGATAGTGCGCGCGGCGTCGGGGCGGGCCATGCGTTGAGCGCCCGCCTGCATCGAGGCGAAGCGCGCGGGGTCGTCGAGCAGGCGGTCGAGTTTGTAGGCGAGCACCGGCAGGTTGTTGCAGCGGACGGCGACGCCGTTCTCCAAGAGGTGGTCGGAGTTTCGCTCCTCCTGTCCGGGGATGGGGTTGACGATGGCGAAGACGAGACCCTTGGCGAGCGCCTCGGAGGTGGTCAGCCCGCCGGGCTTGCCGAGGAGTATGTCGGCGGCGGTCATGTACTCGTCCATCTCGGTCGTGAACCCCACGGGGCGGATGGTCACATGATGCGAGCGCGGCAGGCGTTCGCTCGCCGCTCCGAGCCGTGTCTTTAACTCCTCGTTCCTGCCGCACAGGGCGACTATCTGCGCCGGGTGTCTCATCCCCGTCAGCGATTCCAGCATGTGCTCGATGGGGCCGACGCCGAAGCCGCCCGCCGAAACGAGGACGGTGGTGACTTCGGGCCTGAGGCCGTACTTCGCGCGCATCTCAAGTTTGTCTTTGCGCTCGGCGAAGACCGGGTCGATGGGGATGCCGGAGGTCGTCACCTTCTCCCCGGGTACGCCGAGCCTCACGAGGTGCTCGCGCGTCTCGTCCATCGCCACGAAATACTGCTCGTAATGGTGGCAGAGCCACATCGCGTGAACGTCGAAGTCCGTGACGACGATGGCCTGCCGGAACCCGACGCGCCCCTTAGCCTTGAGCCACGAGATGATTTCGGCGGGGAGAAAGTGTGTGCAGACCGTGATGTCGGGCCGGTACTCCTCAAGCATCTTGACGAAAGGGCGCGTGTTGAGCTTGTCGAGCGCGAGACGCCGGCGCTCGTTCTTCCACGGCTTGTCGAGGTGGTCGTAGAACCAGCCGAGCAGCTCGGGGGATTTGTTGACGAGGTCGATGTAAGCTTTGGAGTAGAGGTGCCGGAACAGCTTGTTGGTGTATTGCAGCGTGTCTACGTGCCGCACCTCCGCGGCCGCGTCCGTGAGCCGGAAGGCGCGCTCGACGGCGTCGGCCGCGCGCATGTGCCCCGCGCCGGCAGAGGCGGACAGGATTAAGACTTTTTTAAATGTCATAAGAGGATGGTAGCGACCCGGACGAAGGACTGACCCCGGAAGTATAAAGGGGCAGGAAGGGAAGGCGTCAACCGAAATCTGTGCGCGAACAAGAAGAAGCGCCGTCACCCGACT
>JBEVKV010000179.1:0-9125 GCA_040509515.1 Pyrinomonadaceae bacterium
TCCTCGGCACGTCGTCAGTAGCAGTACTCACTCTCATAGATGTTCTTCGTGATCGCGCAGCAATCCTCTGAGGCGTTACCGTCGCTGACGCAGAGCAGGAAATCCTGTCTGTAGGTGGAGTTGGGGAAGATGCCGCGGACGCAGTTGTTGTAAATCTTCTCGGACTGACACTCGTCGTTGTTGTTTATCAGATAGGAATGGGCGCTGTGCTGGAGGCAGTACGTGTAATCCATCTCGCACGGGCCGCCGCTGTTGAAATTCTTGGGGGTGCAGGAGAAGTAAACGGTGTCGCACGAGGCGCTGGCCTTCACCGCCTCGTCGCGCGTCAGCACGAACAGGCAGGATAGAAGAATGCACAGGGCGAGTAGTTTTCTGGTGAGCCGATAAATACCGGTTCCGTTCATCGTAGCCTCCTCTTTGGTGATTGATGGTAAGGGTAAAGCTCACGGAGTCTGCTCTCGGGAAGCGCGTCTTTAAAGCCCGCAAGCCGTTGATTAGCGTGAGAGTGGGACGACCCGTTGACGCACGGGATTTCTAACCCCTGACAAATAAATTGTCAAGCACCTCGCCGAACGCTTCGCGGGGCTGTTCCGTGAACGGCAGGACTTCGGCGTTGACTTCGCCAACGGAATCCGGTAGCTTGCGGTCGCCCCTTCCCTACTGACGACTCACCCCGTCAGCCAACGCAGACCTGCCTTGCAACCGAGAGGAGACCCCGATGACGCTCAAATTGAGGATGGCGACTCTGCTCGCCCTGTGTCTGGCCGCGTCCGTGATGACCGGCTGCCCCGTGAAGAAAGACGAGCCGAACCCGGACGGAATCAATAGCTGCCCCGCGGGCTGTACTTGCACCGATGACGGGGACACGTATGAGGTGATTTGTGACGGCGGCGGCGAGGGCGGCGAGGACATGGTATATCAGTAGGCCGCGCGAGGAAGTGTGGAGGGTAGGGCGGGGCTTCGACCTCGCCCTTTTCTTTTTGGGAGCGGGACGGGGGCGTGTCACCGGCGCGCCCCCGCCCCGCTTCTACTCGCTTACCTACCCGCGCCCCCTTTCGTCGTCGTGCCTCGACGCGGCAACGGGCGAAGCACGCGATGAAACATGACTTGACGGCTCTGCCGCGGCGGTATACCTTCTTGCGCGCCGATAAGGCACCAGACGTTACGACAGGCAATGGCCCGCGCAATATCCTTCCCGCGCGGGTTCTGTTCCCAACATCAACTACCAGAGGAGAATGATGAAAAAGACAACCCTGGCATTTGTTTGGACGACCTTAATCGCCATCTGTTTGACGGCCTGCGGCGGCGGCGGCAGCCAAGCCGTCTCGGAGAAGTATCCGGGGACGAAAGACGGCGCGAGGGCGTTGCTACAAGAATTTATGAAGCCCGACGCGGACAGGAAGAAACTGACGATGGAGCTGCGCCCGACGAAAGAGGATTACCGCGCGTTTTACGCCGACGAGAGTACGGCCGCCCGGGCGGAGACTTATTTCGATAAACTTTGGTCGAGCGGCAACGCGGTGGTCGCGCCGAAAGAGGGGCAGACCGAGTTGAAATTAGTTTCGGCGACGACCGAAGAGTTAAAGAACTCGCAAGGCGAATCGTCGGAGTTTCCGGGCGGCATGCTCTCGCTGGCTTCGACCGACAACATAAAACCGAATTTGACGATCTACGCCTTCAAATTCGTCAAGCCGGGCGAAAGCTTGGGGATGGCTTTCGAGGGGCTGACTCACGTCAACGGGCACTGGCGTCTGTTCCCGAAGCCCTGGAGATTTATGGAGGGGGGCTGAAGAGCAAATTCGTACGGTCGCCCGCGTGAGACGATTCAACGGATGCGGGTCATCTGCCGCCAGAAGAAGCGGCCGAGGCGGGAGAAGGCGTTGCGGTCGCGGGCGGACTGTTGCTGTTCGGGGGTGACGCCGATGGCGGCGAGCAGTTGGGGGTTGGGCGGGGCGATGTCTTCGTCGCCGTGGCGCTCGGAGAGCCAGCGGTTGAAGGTGCGCGTGAGCGCGCGCCGCTGCTGTATCTCGGCGACGGCGGCGAAGGCCGCGCGCAGGTCTTCGGTCTCGGCCACCTCAAGGCGGTTCGCCTCGTAGTAGCCGCGCAGCGCCCTGAAGAAGCGCTCCTCGCCGAGGAGCTGCCGCAGCTCGACGAACATCAGCGCGCCCTTGCTGGCGACGACCGCCGCGTACTGGAACGTGTTGCGGTACTCGCGCGCCGGGCGGTCGGCCGAAACGTCTTCGCCGCCGAAGGTGCGGTAGACCTGATAGACGCCGCGGAGCTGATCCTCCTGCACCTGCCGCGCGCTCTCCGCGCCGCGCACGTCCTGCACGTAGAGCAGCGCGGAGAACTGCGCGAGCGCCTCGTGGAGCACGGGCTGGCGCGCGGGGTCGCTCCCCACCGCCTCGCCCCACCACTGCCGCGCCACGCCCTGCGCGGCGGCGAAGTCGACGCTGTCCTCGACGCTCGCGCGCTGCTCGCGCACGAGTTCGGGCAGCGCGCGCAGCGCGGGCGAGTCGAAGTCGAGGTAGAAGGCGCTGGCGATGACGGCGAGGCCGGAGAACTCCGCGCTGCCGAAGCCCGCGACGAGCGGCGCCTCCGTGACGGTGACGGTCTTTAAGGGGAGCGCGCCGATGCGCGTCTGGAAGGTGCGCGCCGCGTCGGCCGCGACCGCGAGCACGCGTCGGCCCACCTTCTCGTGCTCGGGCGTGAAGACCGAGCGCACGCGCAGATTCCCGACCTCGCGCTCCTCCGAGCGTAGGCTCCGGCCGGCGATGACGGGGAAGCCGCGCAGCCCCTCGCCCGCGAAGAGCAGCCGCCGGTTGCGCCCGGCCGGGGCGTCCGACTTCAGCTCGCCGGCCGTGAAGACGTTCGCGTCCGAGGCCGTCGCGATTTCGACCTCGTAGTCGGCCACGTCCGCGAAGAAGATGTCGCCGACGCTCGGCTCGACCCTGCGCCGCCAGTCGCCGTCGGGGCGCGCGGCGAGCACGGGGTAGAAGCCGCCGAGCAGCATCACGCCGCGCGAGACGAAGTTTGTGTCGCGCGCGCGCCGTATCTCGCGCGTGTCGCGCATGGCCGCGCCGACCTGCTGGACGACGTGCGCGGGCAGGCTCGTCTCGTCGGCGTCAATCTCGGGGACGCCGCCCTTGAAAGACAGCTCGACCTCGGCCGACGCGCCGGCCGCGACCGCCTCGCGCAACTGCACGCGGAGCGTCGCGCCGTCGTCCTCGTGCGCGAAGACGAGGGGCTGGCCCCCGGAGCGTACCTCGGTCACTTCGAGGCGCGGCGCTTCCGGCGCGGACGGAGTCGCCGGCGGAGTAGAGCCCGGCCGCTCGTCCTCCGCGCGCAGGTTCGGGTAGAGGTGGAAGTAGAGGACGGACGCGGCCCTGTCGTCGCCGTTCACCCAGCGCAGGCGCTCGCGCCCCTTGTAAGTGCGCGCGTCGAAGTCCAGCTCAAGCTCGATGCGGTAGAGCGTGCGCGCCGTCGCCGCCGCCTCGACCTTCGGCCGCATCGCCGGCTCGGTCTGACGCGCGCGCGAGTTGGGCGGTGCCAGCGCCGACGCACACAGCAGGGCGAGCGACAGCGGCGCGAGGGACTTCAGGAATCTCAAATTTGAAATCTGAAATTTCAAGTCTTGAGTCTCACTTCTTCAACGCCCGCGCTCGGTGATGGTGACGGAGCGGATGCGGTCGCCGCGCACGATGCGGTCGACGACATCCATGCCCTCGACGACGCGGCCGAAGACCGTGTAGCCGCCGTCGAGGTGCGGCTGCGGCGAGTGCGTGACGAACCACTGCGAGCCGCCCGTGTCCTTGCCCGAGAGCGCCATGCCGACCGCGCCGCGCGCGTAGGGCACGGTGTTTATCTCGCAGCGTATCTGATAGCCCGGCCCGCCGTTGCCGTCGCCGCGCGGGTCGCCTCCCTGCACGACGAAGTTCGGCACGACTCGGTGAAACAGGACGCCGTTAAAGTAGTTGCGGCGCGCGAGCTGGACGAAGTTGTCGACCGTCAGCGGCGCGTCGTCCGGCAGAAGCTCAAGCGTCACCGCGCCCTTGTCGGTCGAGATGACGGCGCGCACATTCTTACCGACGCGCGCGGCAGCGCGCTCGTAGTCTTCGCGGTGGTTGCGCGTGTTGACGGTCTCGACGCGGCGCGCGGCGGCCGCCCCGCCCGCGCGCTCGCGCAGGATGTCGGCCGCGCGTCGCCTGACGAGGTAGTCGGTCGTCGTGTCGAGCGCCGACTGGATGGCGGCGGTCGCACCCGCGCCCGGCTGTTTGGCGAGCGCGCCGAGCAGCGAGAGCGCCGCGTCGTTTATCTCGTCCGCGAGCGCGCCGGGCATCGCGGCGATTAGCGCGCGCGAAGTCTCTTCGTCGGGCGGCAATTCCGAGAGGATGTCGGCGGCGGCCGCGCGCGCGATGACGTCTTCGGCCGAGAGCGACGCGCGCGCGACCGAGGCGAGGTCGGCCGGCTTGAAGGCCGCGAGCGAGCGCAGCAGATCGGGGAGCGCCGACGGCGGCGTGTGCCTGCTCTGGACGAGCGTGCGCAGCGCGATCTGCGCGTCGGCCTGTAGGCTGACGACGCTGTTGCCGACCTGCGCGCTCGTCACGCCGGCCATCTCGCCCAAGCCCTGCGCGACGGCCGAGACCTTCTGCCACGTTACGGACGCGTCCCGCTGGCGCGAGACGCGCGCGACGAGGTCGGCGACGCCGCGGTCGCGGAGGTACTGCGTCGGCGCGATGCGCACCAGCGCCGTCTCGACCTCCGCGGCCGTGACGCCCGCGTCGCGCATCGCGCGCAGCAGCGTGACGGCGCGCTCGTCGTTCGAGTTCTGGAGCACGCGACCCAGAGAGGTCGCGACCTCCAGCATCTCGTTGACCTCGGGCGGGCTGGCCGCGCCCCCGACGCGCGCGGACTTGTAGGCCGCGAACAGCTCGCCGCCGCGCCTGACCAGCGGCTCCGAGGCGGGCACCCCCTTCAACTGCGCGAGCGCGCGGACGGCGCTCACGCGGACGCGCGAGTCCGCGTCCGTCGAGGCGTGCGCGGCGAGCAGGTCGAAGCCTGCGGCGTCCTCGGCCGCGCCGAGCATGCGCGCGGCGTTGGCGCGCGCGACCGCGTCCGCGTCCGACGCCAGTATCGCGCGCACGCGTTCGAGCGACTCTTTGGCGCGCGTGCGCGCCAGCGCGTTGAGGGCGTCGGCGCGCACGCGCCCGTCCGCCGAATTGAGGAAGAGCGCGAGGGTGCGCGCGCCGCCTTCGGGGCGGGCGCGGAGCATCGCCGTCACGCCGAGCAGGACGACGCCGCGGTTCGGCTTCGCGAGCCTGTGCTCGGTCGTAAGAGTGCTCGTGAGTGCGTCGCCGATTCTCTTCTTCAAGTCGGCGCGCGTCTCGGGGAGCGCCGCCGCGATCTTGCCGAGCGCCTCGACGACGCGCGCGCGCACCTCGGGCGACTTCGACAGGCGCAAAGATTCGAGCAGCGCGGGCGCGCCGCTCTCCGCCTCTATCTCGCCGAGCGCGAAGGCGGCCGTCGCGCGCACCGTCTGGTCGCGGTCAGCGCCCATCAACGCCGCGAGCGGCGCGACCGCGCCCTCGTCGCCGATGCGCCCGGCCGCGAGCGCGGCGCGCGCGCGCACCGCGGCGCTCGCGTCCTTGAGCAGTGCGCCCAAATCTGTCTCCTCCCAGCGCCGCTCGTCCTCGGCCGCCATGATGCGCAGCAGCGTCTCCTGCGGCACGCGCACGCCCGCCTTCGGCTTCGTCGCCGCGGGCTTCTCGGCCGCCGGCTTCGGCCTGTTCTTCTGCGGCGCGGCGGCGGCGGCGCGCGCCGGCGGCGCGGCCGAGAGCAGCGCGCAGAGTGAAAGCAACGCGGCGCGCGCGCGTGCGCGGCGCTTCTCGCTGACGCGGGGTTTGTTCGGCATCGGGTTTTCGAGCGGCGACTCGGCGCACGGCGGCTCCGGCGCGGCGCGGACAGTTTCAAAGGGAAGACCGAGAGCTATGCTAAGAAGGCAGGGGTTAAAAGGCAAGCCGCCCGTAGAAGACCTTCGTGTCGTAATCGAAGACGACGCGGCCGTCCCGCTCGTGTCGGCGGAAGAGAGCTTCCAACTCGCGCATCAAAGGCTCAAAGTTCGGGTGGCCCGGCTGCGGGGTGTAAGACGCGGACGTGAGACGGCCGCGCAGGCCGTCGAAGTCGAAGACCTGCTCGTTGGCGAAGGTCTTGGTGCGGACTTCCGCGCCGCCGTAGAGCGTCGAGAGCGAAGACTCTTCGGCATACTTCGCGCTCACCTCCTTGTAATCCGTGCCGTATTCGAGGAGCAGCCGCTCGTACTCTTCGAGGAAGGGCGTGCCCCCCGTGCGCCGGTCGTTCCAGACGACGACGACCCAGCCTTCGGGGCGCAGTATCCGCAAGAACTCGCGGCGCGCGCCCGCCGGCTCGAACCAGTGGAACGCCTGACCCGCGACGACGAAGTCCACGCACCTGTCGTCAAGCGTCGTCTCCTCGGCGCGGCCTTCGACGCTCACGAAGTTCGGGTAGGCGGCGAGAAACCGCTCGCCCGCCTCGCGCATCTCGCGGTTCGGCTCGACGCCGTAGACGCGGTTGCCGTTTCTGAGGAACGGCTCCGACAGAAGCCCCGTCCCCGAGCCCACGTCCGCGACCTCGGACGAGCGCGTGAGCCCGCACTCGCTTTCGAGCAGGCGCAGGACGGCCGGCGGGTAGCCGGGCCGGTACTTGACGTAGTCGGAGACGCGCGTCGAGAAGCGAGTCGTGGGGTCTTTGCTCATGTGCGAACGAGTTCGGGTTGGCTCAATTTGACAAAGAAAGCGTTGGACAATGTCGGCAAGGGCGGCGGAAAAGTCGGTTAAAAACGTGATGGCCGGATACTTTAGCAACCGCCCGGTTGACAAAGTCTGCCCCCAAAAGTAGCATGAAACCGTCGTGGTAGCCACACTGAAAACGGGACTCGGGGCGTCGCGCGCAGGCGTAGTGCAGCACTTGCGCGCGCGCGGGGCTTCGGGCGCGGACGAGCTGGCCGAGGCGCTCGGCGTGACCAAGCAGTGCGTCCGCAAGCACCTCGACGCGCTTGAGCGCGAGGGCTACGTCGAGCACGCGCCGGCGCGCGGCGACCGCGGACGCCCGGCGCACGTCTTCAGGCTGACGCCGAAGGCGGAGGAGCTTTTCCCGAAGCGTTACGACCTGTTCGCGCGCTCCGTGCTCCGGCAGATCGGCGAAGTCTGGGGCGAGCGCGGACTGAACGCGGTCTTCTGCGGCTGCGCGACGGAGATGTTGACGGGCCTGCGGCCGCAGCTCGAAGGCTTGAGTTTTGACGCGCGCATCGGGCGGCTGACCGAGCTTCTGCGCGAGACCGGCTACGAGGCCGAGGCCGAGCGCCTCGGCGACGGCTCGTACCTTTTGACCGAGTGGAACTGCCCGCAGGCGGAGATCGCGCGCGAGTACCGTCAGCTCTGCGATCAGGAGCTGACGGTCTACCGCGAGCTGCTCGGCGCGGAAGTCTTCCGCGAGTCGCGCATCGCGGGCGGCGCGTCGCGCTGCGCTTACAGAGTTTTGAGACCGGAAAGGGAAGTGATAAGTGATGAGTGATAAGAAAGAAGACCGGGCCTTGTCTTCTCTTATCACTCATCACTCATCACCTATTAAAAATGGCACAAGTTACCGAAGCCGACGTTTACGGCGCGCTGGCGCAGGTCAAAGACCCTGACCTGCACAAAGACATCGTGCGCCTCGGCTTTATCAAGGACTTGAAGATAGAGGGCGGCGCGGTCAGTTTCCGCGTCGTGCTCACGACCCCCGCCTGCCCCGTGCGCGAGCAGTTGCAGGAGCAGTCGCGCGCGGTCGTCGCGGCGCTCCCGGGCGTGACCTCGGTGAGCGTGACGATGGACGCGGAGGTGCCCAAAGGTAGGGGGCTCGGCGAGAAGCTGACCGTGCCGGGCGTGCGCAACATCATCGCGGTCAGCTCGGGCAAGGGCGGCGTCGGCAAGTCCACGGTCGCGGTCAACCTCGCGGTGAGCCTCGCGCGCGACGGCGCGCGCGTCGGCCTGATGGACGCCGACGTGTACGGCCCGAACGTCCCGCTGATGCTCGGCGTCGGTCACGCGCGCCCGGTCGTCGAGGGCAACAAGCTCGTCCCGACGGCGGCGCACGGCGTCAAGCTCATCTCGATGGCGATACTCAAGCCGGGCGACGAGCCGATGATCGTGCGCGGGCCGATCCTGCACGGGCTCGTCCGGCAGTTTCTTCAGGACGTTGAGTGGGGCGAGCTGGACTACCTCGTCGTAGACATGCCGCCGGGGACGGGCGACGTTCAGTTGAGTTTGGCGCAGCTCGTCCCCGTGCAGGGCGCGGTGCTGGTGACGACGCCGCAGGAGGTCGCGCTCGCCGACGTGCGGCGCGCGCTGCGCATGTTCGAGACCGTCAACGTGCCCGTGCTCGGCGTGGTCGAGAACATGAGCTACTTCGTCGCGCCCGACACGGGCGTGCGCTACAACATCTTCGGCGAGGGCGGCGGGCAGAGGCTGGCGGAGGAGTACGGCGTGCCATTCCTCGGCGCGGTGCCGTTGGGGATCAGCGTGCGCGAGGGCGGGGACTCGGGCGTGCCCGTCGTCGTCGGCGACCCCGAATCGCCGCAGGCGGACGCGTTCCGCCGCGTGGCCGAGGAGGTCGCGCGTCAGGTTTCGATAGAGGCGATGAAGCCCGAGCTCGTCGTCCTCGGCAAGAAGGCTTAGGAGCTTTCGCCGCTCGGGCTTAAAATTACGGGTCTGGAAATAATCACTAAGGAGATAGACGATGGCAGCAACAGAGACACAGATTCCGACGGAGACACAGATTCCGGCGATGACGCTCAACGTCAGCGCGCCGGCCGCCGAGGAGATCAGGAAGTTCATGTCGAGCGAGGAGGGGCTGCCCGAGACGGCGGGCCTCCGCGTGCGCGTGGTGCCGGGCGGCTGCTCGGGCTTCCAGTACAGCCTCAACATCGAGGAGGAGTCGCGCCCGAACGACAACGTCATCGAGTCGAACGGCGTCCGCATGTTCGTCGACATGTTCAGCGCGCAGTACCTGAACGGCGTCGAGATCGACTACGTGACGAACGTGATGGGCTCGGGCTTCACCTTCACGAA
>JBEVKV010000180.1:0-11667 GCA_040509515.1 Pyrinomonadaceae bacterium
TTGCTGTCCGCAGGAAAGTCCGGGGCGTTCGTCCCCGGACTTAAAATTCTCAATCTTCCGCCGGCTTGAGCATCTTGGCCGAAGGCGAAGGCGTGTTGAGGTCTTCGATGTTGAGGCGCACCATGCCGCCCGCGTCGCTGTAGACCTCCTGTTCGGCCTGCCGCGCGCGCCTGCGCAGGAAGACGGCACCGCCGATGAGGCCGCCGACGCCGAGGCAGAGCAGGATGGCGACCCCCGTCGTGATGAGCGTCGTCAGGATAACGACGCCCATAGTCGAGGTGTATGCGCGGACTGCTATCTCCTCCGCGTACGGGTTGTGGCCGAGCCAGCGCACGTCCTTCTCCCACTTCACGCCCGCAGCCAGCTTCTCCGCCGCCGCGTCCGGCGCGTCGAAGACGAAGACCGCGTAGTTGCCGACGCGCTTGTATGAGGAAGGGACGGGCTGGCCGGCGGCCTTCAACTCGGCGATGCGCTGGTTGACGGCGGCGTCGGCGTCGAAGGCGTGCTGCGGCGTGGTGAACTCGACGACGACGAGCAGCGCCTCGCCGTAGTTGGCGGCGACGGCCTCCGCGCCGCCTTCCAGCGCGACGGCGTCGAGCACGGGGCGTCTCCCGGCCGCCGTTTGCAGCGCCGGGAGGGTGACGGCGTAAGCCGCCCGGTCGTAAGTCTTCTCCCAGTCGGGCAGGTGCGCGACGAGCACCGGCAGGCCGCTCTCGCCGCCCTCAAGCGTCGCGGCGAAGGCACGCGCGAAATCGTTCAAAGCCTGCGGGTCGGCCGCGCCCTGTCCCACGTCGCTCACGGCGGCGAAGGTGCGCCCCCGGGCGAAAAGAATCTCCTTCGGCGTCGAGACGCTCACCGTCCCGACTTCGCCGAGCCTGACGGCCGACGGCCGCGTAGACCCCGCGCGGTGCGTGAAGAGCGAGTAGGCGGCCGACTCGCTGCTCGCGCGTGCGACGTGGACGCCGAAGGATTTGCCGTCGGCGGAAGTGTAGACGCGCCGGGCGTCGGACGTGACCTCGTAATCTTCCCGCGGGGTCGTCTCGAAAATCCCCTTCGGCGGCGTGACGGGCGCGGACTGCGCGCGGAAAGCGCCGAGCTGTTCGGGGAGCAGTTTGGCCGCCTCGCCGGGCGCAGTCTGCGCCACGGCCGCGGCGCAGAGGAGCACGACGAGCGACAGCGTGAAAGACAGTTTCGACAGCAACGGAATACGCACGTTTGAACCTTCCCGGCGGAGACGGCGCGTCTCACGCCCCTACACGCGGGCGCAAAAATCACGCCCCGGCAAAGCGTTTTGATGAGTTAGACAACGGCGCCGTTGTGTTAGTTCCGCCCCGGGGATGATAAGTCGCGCCGAGCGTTCAGCGCCAGCGGCGCAACTCGCGCAGGATGAGGTCGGCGTGGCGGCGCGGGTCGGGGATGTCGCGCAGGACGGTCGCGCCGGCGGCGTCGCTCGCGTTGTCCACGACGACGTTGCCGAAGCGCAAAAGCCGCTGCGGGATGGTCGTCGTCACCGACACGTCCTGAATGTTGCGCAGAGGGATGTTGCGCGTCGTACGCGAGATGAAGCCCTCGTCGATCTCGATCTTCGCGTCGGTGAGCGTGTAGCGCACGGAGTTGCGCTTCAGGTGTTTGTAGGCCGGGAGCAGGAAGACGAGGAACGCGAGCGGCAGAGAGACGTAGAACGGAATCGTCAGCCACGGTTGCCACGCGAGCAGCGCGATGACGAGGAACGCGCCGAGCGCGGCCAGCGCGTAGCCGAGTTTGATGAAGAGGAGCGTGGGTCGGACTGTAAAGACCGTCTTCTCCTCGACATCGTCCGCGGCGCGCGGCGCGGGCTCGCGGCGCTCGGGCGGCGGCGCGAGCGGGCGCACCTGCAAGGGCTCGACGGGTCGCGGGGGCGGCGTCGGGCGCGGGCGCGGGCTGGCGGCGACGCGCGTCTCTTCGTTCGGGAGGCCGGGGTTCGAGCGGCCGGGCGCGTAGCGCGTCTCATCCGAGTCGGTAGGCGCGCCGCAGGCGGCGCAGAAGCGCGCGCCCGGCGTCAGGCGCGTGCCGCAGTCTGGACAGTTTTCCATCAAGTCCTCACTCCGTCTCGCAGAGTTCGCGCAGCGTGTCGAGCAGTTCGACCGCGTCGTAAGGCACTTCGACCACGCCGCGCGCGCCCGCGCCCAAAGCCTCGGCGCGCAGCCCTTCGCGGCCGGCGGGCAGCAGCAGCAGCGTCGGGGGCGCGGCGCCCGCGCGCGACTGCTTGTGTAGACGCCTGAGCATCTCGACGCCGTCCATCTCGCGCAGCTCGTAATCGACGACGAGCGCGTCGGGGCGGTCGATGCGAAGCAGGCTCAGCGCGTGCTGGCCGTCGAAGGCGGCGCGCACCTCGTAGGCCGCCGAGCGCATCAGCAAATTGACCTGCGCCATCCGCGACGCGTCCGAGACGACGAGCATCACGCGCCGCGGCCTCCCGCCCGCACGCGCCACGCCGGCCGGAGCTTTGGCCAAGACGGCGCGGGGTTCGTTCACGGCCACCCTCGTCGCCGCGCGCCGCTCGGCGTCGCCCGCTTCCGCCCCCGCTTCTGCGAAGCCGTAAACGACGACGCGCGCCGCCGAGTTCGCGCCGCGAGCCTCGCCGAGAGCGGCCTCGGCCTGTTCGACCAGACGCTCGACCTCCGTGCCGTGCGCGGGGAAGGACGAGACGCCGACCGAGAGGTCGCCGCCCGCGCCCGCGAACTCTTCGCGCAGACGCGAGAGGGTCGCGCGCCCCGCCGGAGCGTCCGCGCCGGGAAGGTAGACGACGAGCGTCGCCGGCCCGTAGAAGGCGACCGCGTCCACGCGCCGCAGGTTGAGTTTGAGAAACCCGTGCGCGTCGGCCAGCGCGCCGCCGTCGGCCTCGACGAGCGCGAGCGAGCCGGCCGCGCCGCGCCGCGCGTCCGCGCCGACCGCGTCGAGCAGGAAGAGAAAGTTGTCTATCTCCGAGCGTTGGTCGGCGACCGCCGGCGCGCTGCGGCGGCCCGACCCGGCGCGCCAGAGGAGAGCTTCGAGACGCGCGCGCAACTCTTCGGCGGGCGCGTCCCGCGAGAAGTAGTCGTCCGCGCCGAGGTGTTGCGCGGCGCTGCGGAGCGCGCGCGTGTCTTCGCGGAAGAGGAGGACGGCCGGCAGCGCGAAGCTCGAAGGCTCGGCGCGCAGCCGGCGCGCGAGCGAGAGGAGACGCGCCTCGCCCTCGCGCGCGCCGAAGGCGAGGACGACGACCGACGGCGAAATCTCTTTGGCGCGCGCGGCGGCCTCTTCCGGCGTGGCGTCCGCGGCGTCGAAGCCCGCGGCGGCGAGCTTCGCGCGAAGCGCCTCGGCGTTCGCGCCCTCGTCCGCCACGAGCAGGGCGCGCAGGGCGCGTGGCGCGCTGGCGGCGGAGTCTTGTCGAGATTCTTGTTGCACGTCTTTGGGGCGGGCGGCAGCGACCCGGCGTCGCAATCATACCGCGACAACCCCTTCGGCCAAACAGCGGGCGCGCACCAAAAAGCGAAAGGGACGGCCCGGCGTCCGTCCCTCTCAGGAGTTTTTTTGTTTGTCGAGTCCGGCCGGCTCGACTGTCGTTACTGGCTGACGAGGCGCAGCTTGCCGTCGGGCGTCCGCACGGTGAAGACGTTCGTCTCGTAGGCGAGCGGCGGCGGCTCCGACGCCTTGAGCTTCGCGATCTGCGTGCGCGAGACGCGCGGCGCGAGTTTCGCCGTCGAGGGGTCGCGCATCAGCGCGTAGCGCGCGGAGATGCGCCGGACATACTCCTGCGTTTCGCGGTAGGGCGGGACGCTGCGGCCGTACTTCAAGACCGCGCCCTCGCCCGCGTTGTAGCCGGCAAGCGCGAGGCGCACGTCGCCGTCGAACATGTTGAGCAGGATGCGAATGTATTTGACGCCGCCCTCTATGTTCTGGCGCGGGTCGAAGATGTCTCGGACGCCGAGCCGCACGGCCGTCGCCGGCATCAACTGCATCAGCCCGCGCGCGCCCTTGTTCGAGAGCGCGAACTTTTTGAACGACGACTCGCGGTGCATGATCGAGTAGATGAGCAGCGGATCTACGCCGTGGCGTTTGCTCGAATCGACGATGAAGCCGTCGACGTTGGCGTCGCCGGTCGAGAAGCCGTCGAGCGCGCTGCCCGCCGCCATCAGGAGCGACGGCGCGGGCGCGGCGGAAGGCGCGGCGGCGGAGCGGAGCGTGACGTTGGGCGGGGCGGCGGACTTGCCCGCGACGGCGGCGGCGGCCGTCGGCGTGCTCGTCCGCGCGGTCAGCTTCAGAGCCCTCCTCGGGCGCGTGGCGGGCGCGAGCGGCGCGGGCTGCTCGACGCGCACCCCGCCGGGCACGTCGAAGTTGTCGTAGCGGTAGCCGCCCGCGGCCTGCTGCGCGGAGGCGGACAGGCAGGAGAAGAGAAGAAGGGCGCAGGCGTGTGGGAGTTTCCGGCGGAGCGTGGGAAGTTTTTTCATGACCTTGCTCGTTCCGAACGCGTTCGCGTGTCTCTCGAATCTCTGTGGGGCGCGTTGAAATTTTGTCTGAGGAGGGGGCCGCGGGAGCCTTCCAGTGCGCGCTCGACCGAACGCTCAAGCAGGATAACATATTGAAGCGAGGCTGTTCAACAAAATTCCCCGAATGTTTAACTCGAAATATTTATTAGTTTATGGCGGGTGGCGAACGCCGGACGGCCGGGGGCGTGTGGGGAGGGGGAGGGGAGTCTTGACAGCGCGTGTATGATGAAGGCCGCTCATCCGAGCGGTTTCTACGGCACATAACGCGTGCGTCCGCCAGCGCACCTCACCCTTCAGGAGAAAGAAAATGAGGAGAATACTGACCGCCGCGCTCGCGGCGACGCTCTCGCTTTCTGCCGTCGTCGCTGCGCAGACCGGCGCCCCTTCCGCGACCAAAGCCGACGCCAACACGAACGCGCCGAAGAAGCGCGGCCCCGTCTTCCGCGCCACGAAGGAGCAGATTAAACAGTCGCAGGGAATTCTGAAACAGAGGAACTTCTACGCGGGCGATTTGACGGGCAAACTCGACGCGGCGACGCGCGACGGCCTCAGGAAGTATCAGGAGGCCGAGGGGCTCAAAGTCACGGGCACGCTCAACGCGGCGACGCTCCAGAAGATGAACGTCGCGCTCACGGACAAGCAGAAGACCTGGGTCGCCGCGCAGAGCCAGACCGGACAGTAAGCGTCTTAAGACTTAAGGGTCAGGGGAAAAGGGGAAGGGGAAAGGGGTGAATCGCTTCAGTCCCTTCCCCTTCCCCCTGACCCTTGACCCTTCGACTCATGCCGAGGCGGCCTGTTCGGTGAGGAGGCGTTCGACGATCTGGTAGCTGGCCTCCAGAGCCTCGCTGAGCTTCTGCGGCTCGGGGCCGCCGCCTTCGGCCATGTCGGGTTTGCCGCCGCCGCGCCCGCCGATAATCGGGGCGAGTTCCTTGATGACGCGGCCGGCCGGGACGCGCTTCGAGAGGTCGGGCGAGGTGCGCACGATGAGCGAAGCCTTGCCGTCGGCGCGGCGGCCGAGCACGACGACGCCCGTCTTGATCTGCGCGAGCAGCGTGTCCGAGAGTTGGCGGAGCGCCGAGGCGTCGAGGTCGCTCGCCTCGCGCGCGAGCACCGTCACGCCGCCTTCGACCTCGCGCACCTCCGTGCCGTCCCGCGACGACGAAGCGCCGCCGCCGAGCGCGAGCTTGAGGCGCAGCTCGTCCGCCTCGCGCCGCGCCTTCTTCAGCTCGTCCTGTAGACGCGCGACCGCGATGGGAACGTCCGAGCGCGTCGAGCGCAACTCGCCGGAGATTTGGTCGACGAGCGCCTCGGTCTCCTGAAAGCGCATGAAGGCGTCGCGCCCCGTGACGGCGCGTATGCGGCGCGTCCCCGAAGCGATGGACTCGTCGCTCGTAATCTTGAAGAGTCCGATGTCGCCGGTCGCGCGGACGTGCGTGCCGCCGCACAGCTCTTTGGAGAAGCCGGGGATGGTCAGCACGCGCACCTTCTCGGCGTACTTCTCGCCGAAGAGCGCCATCGCGCCCGAGCGCATCGCCTCGTCGAGCGAGACGAGGTCGGTCTGGACGCGCTCGTTGCGCAGGATTTGATAGTTGACGAGGCGCTCTATCTCGGCCACCTCTTCGCGCGTCAGCGGCTGGAAGTGCGAGAAGTCGAAGCGCAGGTAGTTGGGCGCGACGACCGAGCCGGCCTGCTTGACGTGCGTGCCGAGGACTTCGCGCAGCGCGGCGTGCATCAGGTGCGTGGCCGTGTGGTTGCGGCGCGTGGCGTCGCGCTTCTCGGCGTCAACCTGCGCGGTCACGGCGTCGCCGACGCGCAAGTTCCCGCGGTCAACTTTGACGCGGTGGACGACGAGGCCGCCGGCCGGCGCGGTCGGCGTATCGTTGACGGTCGCGTGCGTGTCGCCGTGGACGAGGACGCCCGTGTCGCCGACCTGCCCGCCCGACTCCGCGTAGAACGGCGTGCGGTCGAGGACGACTTCGCCCTCTTCGCCTTCGGACAGTTCTTCGACTTCCTCCTCGCCGCGCAGCAGCGCCAGAACCTTCGCGCCGTCGGTGCGCGTCTCGTCGTAGCCCGTGAACTGTGACGCGCCGACGCGCTCGGCGATTTGGGCGTAGACGGGATTCGTCTTCGACGCGGACGCGGCGTGACCCTTCACGCCCACGCCCTGAATCTCGCGCAGCGCGCGGTCGAACTCTTCGTTATAAGTTTCCTCGTCCACCGTGAAGCCGCGCTCTTCGAGCCCGACGCGGACGAGGTCGCGCGGCGTGCCGAAGGTGTCGTAAAGCTTCGCCAACTCCGCGTAGTCGGGCATCTCGCCCTCGGGCGTCGAGGCGAAGAGGGCTTCGAGCTTCTGCAAGCCGACGGTCAGCGTCGAGCCGAAGCGCTCCTCTTCGAGCTTGACCATGCGCCCGATGAATTCGCGCGAGGTCTCAAGCTCGGGGAAGGCGTCCTTCATCTGGTCGACGACGAAGTCCGTGACCTTGTGGAAGAAGTTGCCCTCGAAGCCGAGCGCGTTGCGGCCGTGGTAGATGGCGCGGCGCATGATTTTGCGCAGGACGGAGTTGCGCCCCTCGTTGCTCGGCAGGATGCCGTCGGCGATGGAGAAGGCCGTCGCGCGCGCGTGGTCGGCGATGACGCGCATGGCGAAGCCCTCCTGCGTGTCGGGCTCGTAGTGGCGGTCGGCCAGCTTCGCGGTGTGGAGGACGATCTCCTTGATTAAGTCCGTGTCGTAGTTCGTCTCCACGCCCTGAAGGATGACGGCGAGGCGTTCGAGCCCCGCGCCCGTGTCCACCGAGGGCGCGGGCAGCGGTTCGAGCGTGTATTTGCCGGGCTCCGACTCGACGCGGTTGTACTGCATGAAGACGAGGTTCCAAATCTCCATCGTCGTGTCGCCGGGGCCGTTGACTAACTCGGGGCGGTTGAACTCCGGGTCTTCCGGGTGCTCGCCGAGGTAGTAGTTAATCTCCGAGTTCGGGCCGCACGGGCCGGTCTCGGCCATCTGCCAGAAGTTGTCTTTGCGGTCGAAGCGGAGGATGCGCTCGGGGCGCGCGCCGACCTTCTGCCACAGCGCGGCGGCCTCCTCGTCGGCCGGCACCTCTTCGTCGCCCGCGAAGACCGTGAACCACAGCCGCTCGGGGTCGAGCTTCAGCTCATTCACCAGAAAATCCCACGCGAACTGGATGGCGTCCTCCTTGAAGTAGTCGCCGAAGGAGAAGTTGCCGAGCATCTCGAAGAAGGTGTGGTGGCGCGCGGTCTTGCCGACCTCGTCGAGGTCGTTGTGCTTGCCGCCGGCGCGCAGGCACTTCTGCGACGTAACGGCGCGGTTGTAGTCGCGCTTCTCCGCGCCGAGGAACACGTCCTTGAACTGGTTCATCCCGGCGTTGGCGAACAGCAGCGTCGGGTCGTTGGCGGGCAGCAGCGGGCTCGAAGCGACGCGGCGGTGCCCGCGCTTCTCAAAGTAGGCCAGAAACTTTTCGCGGATTTCGTTACCTGTCAGCATAAAAAAAGTAGTCAGTAGACAGTAGTCGGTAGCCAGTAGTTTCTGACTCGCGACGGCGTGCCGATACTTGACTCGAATCTCCTTGTCGAAAAGTTTAGCACGCGGCGTCTGGGCGGGCGAAACAGCCGCAAGGGAGGGAGTTTAGGAGTCGTCTTCGTCCTCTTCGGTGGCGTCGGAGGCTTCGCGCACCTTGCGGATGATGAGGTCGTAGGAGAAGCCGAGGCGGAGCAGATGGTCGTAGAGGCTCTTGGTCTCCTGCCGCGTCGTGGGGCGTCCGCGCAGGCGCACGCGCTTGTCGATGGCGCGCGCGATAAGCTCTTCCTCGGGCGTCTCCTGATAGACGAGTTCGAGCGCGGCGTCGGCCGTCTCCTTCGAGATTTTTTTGGTCTGGAGATCGCGCGCGAGCCGCTGGCGGCCGACCGGCTTCTGCTTGACGCGGTAGGAGGCGAAGCCGAAGGCGAAACGCTCGTCGTCGAGGTAGCCGTACTCCTTGAGCTTGGCGAGCGCATGTTCGACGGCCGCCTCGTCCGCCCAACCCTTCTCCAAAAGCCGCTCGCGCAGCTCCTCGATTGAGCGCGGCTTGGCGGCGAGGAGTTTGACGGCCCTTTGCAGCGTGCGCGCGCGCGACTTCTCGGCGTCCACGACGCGCGGCGGGCGCGCCTTCCGCTTCTCCTCTTCGAGGTCGGCGTTAATCTGCCGCTCGGTCTTCGACGGCCGCGGCGTGTACTTCCGGCTCTTGCGCTGCATCACGACGAATACTCTACCCGCCCGCCTTTAGGTCGGCAAATGATTGCTTTAAGATTGGACGCGACATGGACGGCATACTCATCATCGACAAGCCCGAGGGCTGGACTTCGCACGACGTGGTGGCGCGCGCGCGCCGCGTGCTCAGGGAGAAGCGCATCGGGCACACGGGCACGCTCGACCCTTTCGCGACGGGCGTGCTCGTCCTGCTCGTCGGCCGCGCGACGCGGCTCGCGCAGTTTCTCTCGGGCGCGGAGAAGGAGTACGAGGCGACAGTCCGGCTCGGCTACTCGACCGACACAGGCGACCTGACGGGCCAGCGCCGCGAGAGCCCGTCTTTGGGCGAGGCCGCGCTCGACTGCGCGGCGCTCACGCGCGAACGTCTGGAGGCGGCGCTCGCGCCACTGCGCGGTAACATCGAACAGGTGCCGCCGATGTACTCCGCGAAGAAGGTCGCGGGCAAGAAGCTCTACGAGCTTGCGCGACGTGGGGAAGAGATCGAGCGCGAGGCGGCGCGCGTCCGCGTGAGCGAGTTTGAGATTGTTGCCGACGAAGACGGAAGTCTTCTGCGTCCCCGTGCGGACGGGACGTGCGACCTGCGCGCATGCGTCGTCTGCTCGGCCGGGACTTACGTCCGCGCGCTGGCCGAGTCGGTCGGCGAACACTTGGGCACGGGAGCGCACCTCGCCGCGCTCCGACGCACGCGCGCCGGCGAGTTCGGCCTGAGTCGCGCCGTCTCTTTGGAAGAAATGCAAAAACTCGTCGAGGCCGGCGAGGAATTTTTAGTCCCTCTGGAATCGGCGCTCCCTCACCTGCCGGCGGCGCATCTAACGGCCGAAGCGGCTCGCCGCGCGCGGCACGGCGCGGCGGTGCCGATTGACGCCAACGCGCTGGAGGACGGCTGCCACGTACGCGTCCACGACGAGGCCGGGGTGCTGCTCGCGGTCGGCGTCTACGACGCGGCGGCCGGGCTCGTCCGACCGCGCGTGACGCTCGCGTCCGAAAAATAAGTGTTGACCGGGGCGGGAGAGGGCTGTGCTATACTTGCCCGTAACGGCGGTCGTATCGAACAGGTCTGAGCTGGCCGGCAGCCCCTTTCCCATTTTGAAAAAGAGCTGGTTGACGAGTTGAACAAAACTCGACGGCGCGGCGAGCGCGTCTCGCGCGGGCGCCCTGCACACGCGCATCGAGAACGTTCCTCAGGGCGGCCTACGGGCCGCCTGAACTTTCACACGAGGGCGTGACTCCACACGCCGTCCCCAGCGCGCGCGAAGCCGACAGTGAGGTTTACAGAAGGCTATGCAAGAGCAGGATGGCAAAGGAAAGTTCGACATTTCGGCGCGGCTCGAAGCGCTGCGCCAGGAGCACGCGGCGCTGGCGTGGGAGGGGAGCTTCCGCGACTACTTCGAGCTGGTCACGCAGAACCCGCGCCTCGCGCAACTCTCTCACGCGCGCATCAACGACATGATTCACGCCTCGGGCGTGGAGAAGCTCAACGAGGGGACGCGCGACGAGATCGCGCGCTACAAGTTCTTCTCCTCCGAGTTGTTCGGCATCGAGGAGCCCATCGCGCGCATCGTCGAGTACTTCAAGTCGGCCGCGCAGCGCCTCGAAGTCCGCAAGCGCATTCTCCTCTTGATGGGCCCCGTCGGCGGCGGCAAGTCGACCATCGTCACCATGCTCAAGCGCGGGCTTGAGGAGTGGACGCGCGCCGAGGCCGGCGCGGTCTACGCCATCAAGGACTGCCCGATGCACGAGGAGCCGCTCCACCTCATCCCGGCCCAGCTCCGCCCCGAAATCGAGAAGCATTACGGCATCTACATCGAGGGCGACCTCTGCCCGCAGTGCCGCTACGCCTTAGAGCACACCTACGGCGGCCGCCACGAGGACGTGAAAGTCCACCGCATCGTCTTCTCGGAGAAGCAGCGCGTCGGCATCGGCACCTTCGCGCCCTCCGACCCGAAGTCGCAGGACATCACCGAGCTGACCGGCTCCATCGACCTCTCGACCATCGGCGAGGTCGGCGTCGAGAGCGACCCGCGCGCCTACCGCTTCGACGGCGAGCTGAACATCGCCAACCGCGGCGTGATGGAGTTCATCGAGATGCTGAAGGTGGACGAGAAGTTCCTCTACTCGTTGCTGACGCTCTCGCAGGAGCAGAACATCAAGACCGGCCGCTTCGCGATGCTCTACGCCGACGAGGTCATCCTCTCGCACACGAACGAGAACGAGTACGTCTCTTTCGCCGGCAACAAGAAGAGCGAGGCGCTGCAAGACCGCATCATCCTCGTCCGCGTCCCCTACAACCTCCGCGTCTCACAGGAGGAGCGCATCTACGACAAGCTCCTCAACCAGTCGGACATCCTCCGCAACGTCCACATCGCGCCGAACACTTTGCGCGTCGCCGCGATGTTCGCCGTCATGACGCGGCTCGAAGAGCCCAAGCGCGCCAACGTCGATGTCGTCAAGAAGATGAAGCTCTACGACGGCGAGGACGTTGAAGGCTACAAGTCGAAGGACGTGCGCGAGCTGAAAGAGGAGGCGGTGCGCGAGGGGATGGACGGCATCTCGCCCCGCTACATCATCAACCGCCTGTCGGGCGCGCTCGTCCGCGACGGCATCACCTGCATTAACCCCATCGACGCGCTGCGCGCCATCAAAGACGGCTTCGAGCAGCACACCGGCATCAACCCCGAGCAGCGCGAGCGGTACCTCAATCACATCTCGGCGGCGCGCAAGGAGTACGACGAGCTGGCCAAGATCGAGGTGCAGCGCGCCTTCGTCTACTCGTTCGAGGAGATGGCGCGCACTATCTGCAACAACTATCTCGACAACGTCGAGGCCTACTGCAACAAAGAGCGCATCAAAGACCCCATCACAGAGGACGAGATGGAGCCGGACGAACAGCTCATGCGCTCC
>JBEVKV010000181.1:0-3062 GCA_040509515.1 Pyrinomonadaceae bacterium
TCTCGTCACGGTTCACGGTTTACGGCTCACGGCTCTTTACGGTTCACGTCCGAAACCTGTCCGTCGCCTCGATCAGCTCGTGGATGATGCCGGGCTCCGTGACGGAGTGTCCGGCGTCCGGGACGACGCGGAGGTCGGCCTCCGGCCACGCGCGGTGCAAGTCCCAGGCGCTCCGCATCGGGCAGACCACGTCGTAGCGCCCCTGGACGATGACCGCCGGGATGTGGCGTATCTTGCCGACGTTCTCGATGAGATGGTTTTCGGTCGGGAAGAAGGCGTTGTTCATGAAGTAGTGACACTCGATGCGCGCGAAGGCGAGTGCGAACTGCGGGTCGGAGAACTTCTCAATCGAGGCGTAGTCGAAAAGGAGCTTCGACGTGCTCCCCTCCCAGACGCTCCACGCGCGCGCCGCCTCCAGACGCACCGCCTCGTCCGCGTGGGTCAGCCGGCGGTAGTAGGCCGAGACGAAGTCGCCGCGCTCCTCTTCGGGGATAACCTTCTTGTACTCCTCCCACACGTCGGGGAAGAGCCAACTCGCGCCCTGCTGCTCCTGATAGAACCAGCTAATCTCCTGCGGCCGGCAGAGGAAGATGCCGCGCAGGCAGAGAGAGCGCACGCGGTCGGGGTGCGTCTCGGCGTAGGCGAGCGCGAGCGTGCTGCCCCACGAGCCGCCGAAGACGTGCCACGTCTCGACCGAGAGGTGCGCGCGCAGCTTCTCGATGTCCTCGACGAGCGCCCACGTCGTGTTCTCTTCGAGGCTCGCGTGCGGCGTGCTCTGCCCCGACCCGCGCTGGTCGAAGAGGACGATGTGGTAGGCCGCCGGGTCGAAGTAACGCCGGTAGTCGGGCGTGACGCCCCCGCCCGGGCCGCCGTGGAGAAAGACGACGGGCTGCCCCTGTGGGTTGCCGCACTGCTCGAAGTAGATGTTGTGGACGGGCGAGACCTGAAGCCGCCCGGTACTAAAAGGCTCGATGGGAGGGTAGAGTTCTCTCATGCCGGCAATCATACAAAGATTGCCGCCCGCAGGCCAAACGGGGTGCCCGCCGCGCCGCCGCGCGTCGTAGTGGGTCAGTTAAAAAAGCCCCTTTCTTTCCCTCCCCGCGGAAAGTCCCGCGAAACGTTTTGCCCGGGACTGCATAAGCAGTCAGAGGTGAGCGAACCGTGCGAGGTGCCCGGGAACGTCCGACGCGCGGAGCCGGGTCGGATTAAAACCGACCCGCTACCCGGCGCGGTAATTTCTCGACAGGCGACACCCTTCACGTAGATTGGCCGCCTCCGAACCACGGGTCAGTCTTCCCGACACTCCCGCGCTCATCCTCGCCGTTCGAGCGCCCCGTCAACCTTTACGACCTCACCGGTAGGTCTGGAGAAACAATATGAGAAGCAGAAAACTCTCTACCATCGGACTCGTCATCGCACTGTCCCTGACCTCGCTCGCCTTTAAATGCGGCGGGGGCTGCGCCGACACCGACCCGCGCTGCAACTACGCCAAGGCCGCCGACAACATCGCGGGCGGGCTCAACGCGCTCATCAAGGCCAAGCGCAGCCTTGCGCAGGAAGGGCGCATCAGCGCCGACGAGGAGCGTAGGCTGACCACCCTGCTCAACACCGCCAACGAGGCCGCCATCGTCTTCAACAACAAGGTGAGGACAACCACGACCATCGACGCCAGCAACGCGACTGAGTTGGGGAACCTTCTGGCGAACGTCACCTCCGCCGTGAACGAGCTCAACGCCGGCAGCGGCATCCCGGGCATCAGCAACAACGAGTCGCGGCAGAAACTCGCCAGGATTCTTGCCACCGTCACCGCGGCCATCGCCATCCTCAACCAACTGCGTTCGCAGGGCGCGCCGACGCCGACACCCTGAGGGGCACCGGCCCGCGCCGCGCCCCTCGTCCCCACTCTCGACCAACCCCGGAGGTGTTAATAATGGACTGGATGACCATCATCGTGAACCTTCTGCCGCTCGTCCCCGCACCCGGCGCGGGGCAGGCGACCGTGCTCGCCCAGATCGCGCTCGAACTGATTCAGCGCATCAAGTCGCAGAGCAACATGACCACCGAACAGATTCTCGAACGCGCCGGCCTCACTCTGGAAAAGAACAAACTCATGCTGTTGGAGGACATGGAGAGGCTCGGCATGTCGGGATTAGGGGGCGGCCCGGGTTCCGGCGGCGGCAACTCCTGAGCCCCGCGTAAGGCCGTCGGCCCCGCGGCTGACCGGAGGCGTCATTCGGCGCGGGCGGCGGTGAGGACGTAGACTTCCGACGCGCCGGCCGCGAGCAGCACGCGCGCGCAGGCGGAGGCGGTCGCGCCCGTCGTGAACACGTCGTCGACGAGCAGGACGCGCTCGCCTGTGACGAGGCGCGGGCGCGCGACGGCGAACGAGTCGGCGACGCTCTCGCGGCGCGCACGCGCGTCCATCCCGGCGCGGTGCCGCCCGCTGTGCAGGACGCGCGCGAGGCTCCACTCGTCGAGACGCAGCCCCAGTCCCTTCGCCGCGACGCGCGCGAGCAGAGCCGCCTGATTGAAGCCGCGCTCGCGCTCGCGCGCGGGGTGTAGCGGCACGGGCACGACCAGCGTCGCGGCGTCGAGCGGGGCGCGCGCCGCCGACTCGCGGAGTAACGCCGCGAGCCGCGCCGGCACGTACGGCTCGCGCTTCAACCCGAGCACGGCCGCGCGCAACGCGCCCTCGTAGATGCCGCACGCGCGCGCCGCCGTAAACTCTTCCGCGTCGCAGCGGCGGCAGCGCACGCCCGGCCTTTTTTCCTCGGGCACCTCGCCGCCCGCCGGCGCGCCGCACTTCCAGCAGAGCGTCTCGCCGCCGCGGAAGAGTCGCGTCGCCGACCAGCACGCCGTGCACGCGGGCCAGTCGCGCCTCCGCCCGACGCCGCGCACGCCGCACGCCGCGCAGGCTTGCGGGTACGCGAGCGCGAGCGCCGCGTCACAGAGTTTGTCGAGTGCGCTGGCGAGACTCAACCCGGAACGTCCGCGGTCGCTCGGCCTGGCGGGGCGGAGGAAAGTGTGTCTCGGGGCTTCGGGCCGGCGGGCGTCGAAGCGCG
>JBEVKV010000182.1:0-11816 GCA_040509515.1 Pyrinomonadaceae bacterium
GCATCACCCCCAGCGTGGTCGCGTGGGACGACAAGGGCGAAATCCTCGTCGGCCAGATCGCCAAGCGTCAGGCCGTCACCAACGCCGCCAACACCATCTACGCCGTCAAGCGTCTCATCGGCCGCAAGCACAAGGAGGAGGAGGTCGAGCGCGCGCGCGAAACCTCGCCCTTCGAGATCGTCGAGGCGTCGAACGGCGACGCGCGCATACAGGTGCAGGGTCGCGTCTACAGCCCGCAGGAGATTTCCGGCATCGTCTTGCAGCGCCTCAAGGCCGCCGCCGAAGACTTCCTCGGCGAGCCCGTCACCGAGGCCATCATCACCGTGCCGGCCTACTTCGACGACACGCAGCGGCAGGCCACGAAGGACGCCGGCAAGATCGCCGGCCTCCGCGTCGAGCGCATCATCAACGAGCCGACGGCCGCCGCGCTCGCCTACGGTCTGGGCCGCGGCGAGAGCGAGCGCATCGCCGTCTACGACCTCGGCGGCGGCACGTTCGACATCTCCATCCTCGAAATCAACGACGGCGTCTACGAGGTGCTGGCCACCTCGGGCAACACTTTCCTCGGCGGCGAGGACTTCGACGAGCGCATCATCAGTTGGATGGTCAAGCAGTTCAACGAGGAGACCGGCATCGACCTGCGCACCGACCGCCTCGCGCTCCAGCGTCTGAAGGAGGCGGCCGAGCGCGCCAAGTGCGACCTCTCCTCGCTCTCGGAGACGAACATCAACCTGCCCTTCATCGCGGCCGACGCCTCCGGCCCGAAGCACTTCAGCAAGACCTTGACGCGCGAGACGTTCGAGGGGCTCATCTCCGACCTCGTCGAGCGCACGGTCGAGCCGTGCCAGAAGGCGCTGTGGGACGCCAAGCTCCAGCCGAAGGATGTTGACAAGGTGCTGCTCGTCGGCGGGCAGACGCGCTCGCCCATCATCGCGCGCACCGTCAGAGAGATATTCGGCAAAGACCCTTCGTCCGAAATCAACCCCGACGAGGTGGTCGCGATGGGCGCGGCCATTCAGGGCGGCGTGCTGACCGGCGACGTGAAGGACATCGTGCTGCTCGACGTGCTCCCGCTCTCGCTCGGACTTGAGACGCGCGGCGGGCTCTTCCACAAAATCATCGAGCGCAACTCGACCATCCCGCTCCACAACTCGCAGACGTTCACGACCGTGGTGGACAACCAGTCGTCGGTCGAGATTCACGTCCTTCAGGGCGAGCGCGAAATCTCGCAGCACAACCGTAGCTTGGGCAAGTTCGAGCTGGTCGGCATCCCGCCCAGCCCGCGCGGCACGCCGCAGGTCGAGGTGACGTTCGAGGTGGACGCCAACGGCATCCTCAACGTCTCCGCGAAGGACAAGGCGAGCGGCCGGCAGCAGCAGATGAAGGTCACGCCGACCTCGGGGCTCTCCTCGGACGAAATCGACCGCATGATCGCCGAGGCGCAGTCGCAGTCCGAGGCCGACCGCCGCGCGCGCGAGCTGGTCGTGCAGCGCACGCGGCTCGACGGGCTGCTCCGCAACACGCAGCGCACCTTCGCCGAGTTCGGCAGCGCGCTCTCCTCGGGCGAGCGCGTGATGACGCAGGACGCCTTCGCCGAGTGCGAGGAGCTGATGAAGTCGGAGAACGTCGACGCCATACAGGAGGCCACGCAGCGGCTTGAGCGCATCGCCTCGCAGCTCACGCTCGCGATGCTCAACCCCGTGGCCGAGCACAACGGCCGCTAGGGTCGGCGGGTAAAATCCGAGTTCAAAGTTCAAGGTTCAAAGTTCAAAGTTGGCGTTTGCCAATCCGAACTTTGAACCTTAAACTTTGGACTTTGAACTTTAAACTCATATGGCGAAACGAGACTACTACGAAATCCTCGGCGTGAGCCGGGGTGCGAACGAGGCGGAGATTAAGACGGCCTACCGCAAGCTGGCCGTCCGCTTCCACCCGGACAAGAACCCCGGCGACGCCGAGGCCGAGGAGAAGTTTAAGGAGGCGGCCGAAGCCTACTCCGTGCTCTCTGACGCGGAGCAGCGCGCGCGTTACGACCGCTTCGGCCACGCCGGCGTGGCGGGCGCGGCGGGCGCGCAGGGCGCGTGGGGCGCGCAGGGGTTCGGCGGCATCGAAGACATCCTCGGCGACCTCTTCGGCTTCGGCGACGTGTTCGGCGGCGGCCGTGGCGGCGCGGCGGGCGGGCGGCGCGGCGCGGCGCAGCGCGGCGCTGACTTGCGCTACGACTTCGAGATGACGCTCGAAGAGGCGGCCGCGGGGATGACCGCGCAGTTGCGCGTCCCGCGGCTCGAAGCCTGCGAGACGTGCAAGGGCTCGGGCGCGGCCGCGGGCACACAGCCCGAGGCGTGCCCGGGTTGCGGCGGCGCGGGTCAGATCAGGTACCAGCAGGGCTTCTTCTCGGTGGCGCGCACCTGCGGCCAGTGCCGCGGCGCGGGGCGCGTGATTAGGACGCCGTGCGAGTCGTGCAAGGGCGCGGGGCGCGTCGAGCGCGAGAAGCAGATCGAGGTCAAGATTCCGGCGGGCGTCGAGACGGGCTCGCGGCTGCGGCTCGCGGGCGAAGGCGAGGCGGGCGCGCAGAACGGCCCGGCCGGCGACCTCTACGTCGTCATCCACGTCAAAGAGCACGAGACGTTCGAGCGGCAGGGCAACAACCTCTACGCCTCCGTCCCCGTCACCTTCGCGCAGGCCGCGCTCGGCGCGGAGACGACCGTGCCGACGCTCGAAGGGCAGGAGGCTTTGAAGATTCCCGCCGGCACGCAGACCGGCACGGTCTTCCGCCTCAAGGGGCACGGCATGCCCGTCCTCGGCGGCCGAGGGCGCGGCGACCTCTTCGTCTCGGTCACGGTCGTGACGCCGACGACGCTGACGCGCGAGCAGCGCAAGCTCCTCGAACAGCTCGCGCAGATCGAGGAGAAAGACCTCTCCGACAAGGGGCTCATGGACAAGGTGCGCGACATCTTCGGCTGACGCCCCGCGCCGACGAACCCTCCAAAAACCGGAAGGCCGCCCGAGCGATGGGCGGCCTTCTCACGTTTGTCCGGCGGGTCAGTTGCCGGAGCTGTGACCCGGGGCGGCGGCGGCCTCCGCACGAATCCAGTAGTCGCGCGGGTAGATGCGGTAGAGCTTGGCGTCCGCGCCTTCGACCGTCTTGAGGTACTGCTCGTAGGCGTTGAGCTGTTTGTCGGGGCCGATGACGTAGAAGACGCCGCCCTCGACGCCCGCGGCCTTCGCGCCGAGCCCCGGCAGTATCCGCGCGTAGACCGTGTTCATGCGCCGGAACAGGTCGTCCGAGAGGTTCGACATCTTGCGCAAATCCAGCAGACCCTGCCTGAACTTGCGCACCGCGTCGGGCGGCGTGCCGTCGGCGATGTCGGCGGCCATCGCCTCGCCGCGCGACTCGTAGCCGGAGGCCGAGCGGAACTGCGAGAAGGCGACCGCGATGGCGTACTCGACGAGTCCCGGGTCGGGCTTGGCCTTCTTCAACTCTTCGATGACGAAGCGGAGCGTCTGCGGCAGCTCGGGCGTGCGCTCGGCGTAGTAGCTCAAGCGCCCCAGCCCGGGCGAGCCGCCCAGCCCGTTCGAGTAGGCGAGCCCCGCGCCCCACGTCTTGATGAAGATGGCGTGCGCGCCGCCGCCGCCGTAGAGCCGCGAGGCGAGGAAGTCTAAGAGCGCCTCCCTGTTGTCGGCGTCGGCGTAGCTCGCCGACGGCGCGGAGTTGAGGAAGACGCCGCCCTGCGTGTTCGGGTTGACCAGCCCGACGAAGACCGGCCGGTTCTTGTCCCGCGCGCGCTCCTGCACGCGCGACTCGACGAGTTTGACCGACGCGTACTTCGCGGGCGCGTGCGGCGCGGTCTGAAGACCCGCGAGCAGGTCGCGCACGCCCGGCTCAAGCGACGCGCGCGTCGCCGCAGACGAGATCATGAACATGCGCGCGCCGCCCGTCTTCAGGACGCCCTGCCGGACGGCGTTCAGCTCCGCGAGCGCCTGCGCGGGCGGGACGAGCAGGTCGCTGCGAATCTGCCTGACGAGGTACTCCCAGTCGGCCGCGAGCGTCTCGTCGGGGATGTCCGAGAGCAGTTGATCCAAGTCCTTCGCCGCGTCCACGGCCAGCGCCTTCGCGCCGTCGGGCAGCGCGTTGAACTCGGCCTTCTTGTCGTTGTAGTAGCGATCCTTCAGCTCGCCCTTCTGGAAGGTGGCCAGCAGGTTCTTCAGGTGCTCGCGCCCGGCGCTCTGCTTCGGCGCGGCGGCCAGCGAGTCGAGGAAGGCCGCGACCCGGTCGCGGTCGCCGCCCGCGTCCTTGAGCAGCCAGCGGAGCCGGTGGACGTTGTGCGACTGCGTCATGAAGGCCCCGACCGAAAGCAGCAGCGGGTTGTCCTGCCGCCAGTAGGCGTTCGCGGGGTCGTTGACCCAGGACTCCTCAGACCCCTGCGTGCGGTTGCGCATCCCGCTCAAGACCTGATCGACCACGTCGCGGATGCGCGCGAGGTTCTCGGGCCGCCAGTCGGGCGAGGCCAGCACGAGCTTCATCCACGCGAGCGCGCGCTGCGACTCGGCCGCGTCGTTGCCCGCGCCGCGCACCACCAGCTCGGCGCGGCCGTTGCTGAAGTTGGTGCTGAAGTACGCGTTGAGCGACAGAACCTCCTTGCGGAGCATCTCGCTCATCTGCTCGAAGGGAATCGCCTTGCCGTCCTTCACGACGCCGACCTGCGTCAAAAGCGCCGGCATCGCCGCGAGGTAGAAGAGTTTCTCCTGCGGCACGCCGTCGAGCCTGAGCGCGAGCCCCGTCGTCGCGCTCGTCATGTTCTCGAAGTTCGAGGCGACGAGCGGGACGTTTCCCGGTAGCTGCGTCACCTTGTAGTCGAGCTGGTCGTCGAGCGTGAGCGGCGGCCGCTCCAGAAACTTGAGCGAGGCCGACTGGCTCGCCTTCTGCTCAAGCTCGGCGGTCGTCGCGTCGTACTCGACCTTGAAGCGGCGCAGCGCCTCCTGCTCTTCCGCGACGCCGAAACTCTTCATCACGCGCTCGGCCTCGGCCTTCGCGCGAGCAGCGCCCTCCGCCTCGGCGCGCGCGAGCATCTGCGGCGAAGGCTTCGCCGCCACGGCGTAGGGCACCGAGTCGGCCAGCTTCCAGCGCGCGACCAGCTCGCGCCACGCGTTCTTGTCCGAGGCGAGCGCCTGATCCACGGCCGCCAGCTCGGGCTTGAGCGTGACCGACTTGCGGAAGCCGGGCGTGCGGTTGAGGTCGACGAGGTGTGTCATCCACTCCGAGCCGCCGCTGCGGAAGCCGAAGCCCGGCGGCGAGTTGACGAACTTCGAGAGCGTGCGGCGCGTCTGGATGACGCGACTCTTCAGGCGCTCGTTGAACTCGCGCAGCTCGGGCGAGCCGTCGGGAAGCTGTGCGACGCGCTTCAACTCGTCCGCAATCCTGCGACGGACTTCGGCAATCTTCTCGTCGGTCATGTTCGACGGCGCCACGTCCGTCAGCCCAACGTAGACCGGGTTGCCCTCGACCATCTCGTCGTCGAGGAAGGCGAAGACGCCCTTCGCGCCCGTCTCCATCACGCGCGTCTTCGTGTCCACAAACAGCTTGTAGAGGTTGGTCGTCGCGTCGCCCGCGACGTTCGAGAGGAAGAGGTTCAGCAGCGTCTTCTCCTTCGTGTCGAGCTTGAGCTGCGCCGGGTACGCGAACAGGAGCCAGCCCGGCTGCTGCTCGTTCTTGTGCGGGTACTCGACCATCTCTATCGTCCCGGCTGGCGCGGGGCGCGGCGCGGGGATGTCCGACTCGGACGCGAAGCGCCGCCCCTCCTGCTTCGGCTCAAGCCGGTTGAAGACCGCGTCGAGACGCGCGAGCACGTCGCCCGCCGGCATCTCCTTCGGGAACGAGGCGACCATGCCCATGTTGCCGAGGCGGTAGTTGTCCGCGTGAAACTTCTTGATGTCCGCGGGCCGCATCTCGCGGATGGAGTCGGGCCAGCCGCCCGCCGACATCGCCAGCGGGTGCGTCGCGCCGTAGACCTTCTGGTTGAGCGCGCGGAAGAGCCGGCTGACGGGGCGGTCGTAGGTCGTCCGCATCTCCTGATAGACCGTGCCCTTCTCTTCGAGGGTCAACTTCTTGTCGGCCGGGTTCTCGCTCACGCCCCAGTGGCTCACCTCGCGGCGTATCTCCTCGTCGGTGTAGTCGGGGTGCAGCAGCGCGTCCATCTGGCTCTCGAAGAGCTTGTAAAAGACCTCCGGCCCGGCGGCGGTGTGGAGGCTGTAGCAGGTGCGCCACTGCTGCGTGAAGGCCGTCGAGCCCGCGAGCGACATGCTCTCCAGCCCCGCGTGCGCGCGCCCGACGTTGCCCTTGCCGAGCAGCAGGTGCTCCTGCGTGTGCGGCTCGCCCATCTCGGAAGTGGGGAACGAGTTGACCCACGCGAAGACCTGCGGGACGGACTGAATCTGCAGGAAGTCGAGCGTGAAGCCCGTCCGCGCGTGGCGGAAGCGCGCGCCGAACGGCTTGTCGGAGTCGTTGAGGTAGACGGCCTCGGCGCGGAAGCCGGCGACCGTCTGCCCCTCGGCGAGCGTGTCGAAAGAGACCTTCGGGGCTTGAGAGCTTTGACGGGCCGGCGACATCCGCGGCATCCCTCCTGAAATGATCGCGAGACACAGAAACAGAAACAGAGTACGAGGGCGGGAGGTGTTCATGTGTGACTCCTGACGGCTTAAGTTTGGACGGCCGCGCGTCACGCGTCGGCCCCGGACGGGAGAGCAGATTTTACGCCAGAGGCAAAGGCGCGCGCCACCACGCCGCGCGAACTTTAGCGCGCGCGGCGCGACTATTTTCGGCAAAAGTCCGACGCGAGATACGTCGGTACGACCGCGTGGATTTGGCGGCGTCGCAGAAGCCCGCGGGCGCGTGTCGGCGGCGCGCGCCCGTGTGTGAACGCCCGGCGCGCGGCCGTGTTATATTCGCCCGCGGCGGCGACTCCCACGCGCGCCGGAAGTCTTTTTATGGAACACATACGCTACTCCGTCGCCGCCTGCCAGACAGACCTGCCGAACCCCGTCGAGCGCCGCGAGATGCGCCGCAACACCGAGCGCATGCTCTCGATGATCGACTCGGCGGTGGCCGGCGCCGCGCCGTTCCTCCCCGTCCGGCTCGTCGTCTTCCCAGAGTTCGCACACGCCGCGCCCGTCTTCCCGACCGTCAAAGAGCTGCTCGACAAGCTCGCCGTCCAAATCCCGAACGAGCACACCGAGGCGCTTGAGATGAAGGCGCGCGAGCACCAAATCTACATCCAGTCGGGCACGATGCTTGAGCGCGACGACAAGTACCCCGGCGTCGTCTTCAACACCACCTGCCTCGTCGGCCCCTCCGGCGTCCTCTACAAGTACCGCAAGGTGAACACCTGGATACCCTACGAGGTGCACGCGAGCCCGCACGACCTCGAAGGCTACGACGAGCCGCTGTTCCCCGTCGCCGACACGGAGATCGGGCGCATCGGCTGCGCCGTCTGCTACGACTGGCTCTACCCCGAAGCCATCCGGCAACTCGCCGCGGGCGGCGCGGAGGTGCTGGTGCGTGTCTCGGCCTACATGGATCCGTGGGGGGCGACCGCGCCGATGGACTGGTGGACGGTCGTCAACCGCTGCCGCGCCATCGAGAACACGGCCTACGTCGTCGCCGCCAATCAGGGCGCGAGCCTCAAGCACTACCCGCCTTACTCGTGGCCCGGCGGCAGTCAGGTCGTAGACTTCGACGGCCGCCTCCTCGCCGAAGCCAGCCCCGGCCCCGGCGAGCGCATCGTCGTCGCGCCCGTAGACATCTCGGCGCTCCGCCACGAGCGCGCCGCGCGGCGCGGCCACCACATGCTCGCGCACCTGCGCACGGAAGCCTACCCGGTCTACCGGCAGCACGCCTACCCGCCGCGCCTCGAAGGGGAAGAGGACGCCGCGACGCACTCCTACGAGCGCAACAACCTCCTCATCGACGAGGCCAAGCGCCGGCTCTAAAGCGCGGCGCGCGGGCGTGCGCGTTACGGGGCGCGGGAGAAAATAATTGACAGGCGCGTGACTTTGTATTAAAAACACTTCGTTCGGACAGGCAACAAACCGACACTCCGTCTCTAGTTTATAAAAGGTAATAGCGGCATAAAAATCAGCCGTAGGTCTGCGCTCCACTGCTTGGTAGTCTTAGAGCACGCTCGCGCCTAGACGTTCAAGCGAGTCGAGGTGGACTGCCGTCAGCCACCCATTGAACACGCGAGGCACTGTCATGTGTAAACTCAGGAGAACTCCTCTTTCCCGTTGGGCGGCCGTGCTCGTGTGCGCGTTCGCCTTCGCGTTCCCTGTCGCCGCCCAGTCCAACAAGGGCACGATCACGGGGACGGTCACAGACCCGAACGGCGCGGTCGTCAAGGAAGCCAACGTCACCGCGACCAACACCGCGACGGGCGAGACGCGCACCGCGAAGACCAGCGAAGACGGCACCTACGTCATCCCCGCGCTCGACCCGGGCGTCTACAGCGTGCGGATCGAGGCGTCGGGCTTCACGGCGGCCAACGTCGAGGAGGTCAAGCTTGAGACCGGCGCGCGGCAGGCGGTGGACGTGGCGATGACCGTGGGCGGCGTCGCCGGCGAGACCGTCACGGTGACGGCCGAGGCTCCGCTCGCCGAGACCGAGACGAGCGTGCGCGGCGACCTCATCACGGGGCGCGAGGTGACAGACCTCCCGCTCCCGCAGCGCAACTTCACGCTCCTCGCCACGCTCTCGCCCGGCGTCACGAGGCCCGCCGTGGGCACGCTCGGCGGCGGCGGCAACTTCACCTCGGGCGGCGTCGGCGAGTCGACCGAGTCCACGCGCTTCCGCGAGTCGGGCGGCTCGGTGCTCGCCGTCAACGGCGCGCGCGTCACGCAGAACAACTTCATGCTCGACGGCGTGGACAACAACGAGACGCAGTTCGGCCAGATCGCCATCTTCCCCGACCCGGACGCCATCGCCGAGTTTCGCATCGACACCAGCGTCCCGCCCGCCGAGTCGGGGCGGGCCGGCGGCGCGGTCATCAGCACGACCATCAAGTCGGGCGGCAACGACTTCCACGGCACGCTCTACGAGTTCTATCAGGGGGCGTTCGCCAGCGCGAAGCCGACGAACAACCCGAACCCGGGCAACTTCGTCCAGCACAACTACGGCGGCGTCATCGGCGGCCCCATCTTCCTCCCGAACTTCGGCGAGGGCGGCCCGACTTACTGGAGCGGGCGCAACAAGTCCTTCTTCTTCTTCTCCTACAACAAGCAGAAGGGCGGGCGGCCGATTCCCGAGTTCGGCTTCGTCACCGTCCCGACCGCGCGCATGCGCGCCGGCGACTTCGGCGAGTTGCTGACGGGCGGCACGTCGGACTTCCTCTTCCCGCTCGCTTACGCGAACCCGACGGGGGCTCCCTGCGCCCTCTTCAACCGCAACGACCCGAACAACACGACCCCGGCCAACGCCACTAACCTGCAGTGCAAGTTCCCGACCGGGACGCTCTTCACGCCGAACGGCGTGCCCGTGGCCGGCAACGACCTGCGCACCACGGGGCTGGCGTTCTCGCCCGCGGGGCAGGCGCTGCTGAACGCGTACCCGCTCCCGACGCAGGGCGGGCTGCAGAACAACTACGCGCGCAACCGCAAGTTCATCTTCGACCAGAAGGCTTACACGACGCGCCTCGACCACGCCTTCAACCAGAGCAACACGCTCTTCGGGCGCTACAGCTTCTCGAACCTCGGCCGCGCGCGAGAGAACAACTTCCCGCTCGGCACGTCGCCCAACAACAACGACCTGCCTTCGGGCTTCGGCGCGGGCAACGAGTTCGGCAAGACGCGCCAGATCGCGCTCGGCGACACGCACACCTTCACGCCCACGGTCGTCAACGACGCGCGCGCCGGCTACAGCCGCGTTGAGATCGGCATCTTCAACACGGGCGTCTTCGGCGCGGGCGGCTTCAGCCCGACGGTCGGCAACCAGCTCGGCATCGCGGGCAGCAACATCGACTCGAACAGCTCGGGCATCCCGCTCATCGGCGTGTCCGACGTGCCGTCGATCAACCAGCTTGAGTTCGTCGGCGACGGCGGCCCCTTCTACTTCACGTCGAACAACTACTCGTTCCTCGACACGGTGACGGTCGTGCGCGGCGCGCACACCTTCCGCGTCGGCGGCGACCTGCGCGTGCGCCAGAACACGCAGTTCGACGCCGGCCGCGCCGGCGCCATCAAGGGGCAGTACCAGTACGGCACGTCGGCCGGCGGCTTCCTCTCGGGCAACTACAACGGCATCGGGCCGGAGGACGCCGGCTCGGGCACGGCCAACCTGCTGCTCGGCTACGCGCCGGCCTTCGCGTCGCGCGGCATCATCAGCTACCAGTTCCTGCGCTCGAACAAGGAGATCGCCTTCTTCGTTCAGGACGACTGGAAGGCGACGCCGACGCTGACGCTCAACTTGGGCCTGCGCTACGACATGTACACCGCGCCGACCGAGCGGTTCGACGCGCAGTACAACTTCGACCCGGCGTCGGGCCGCCTCGTGCGCGCCGGCGACGCGAGCGGGCTGGGCCGCGACCTCGCCAACACCGACAAGAACAACTTCGCGCCGCGCGTCGGCTTCGCGTGGAGCGGGCTGCGCGACGACCGCCGGATGGTCGTGCGCGGCGGCTACGGCGTCGTTTACACGCCGGACGTGAGCGGCCAGTTGCCGCTCGCCTTCAACGCGCCGACTTCCAGCTCTTACAACTGCACGCTCCAGGGCAGCTCGGGCGCCTACAACTGCTCGCAGTTGACGACGGCCACGAACCTCGACACCGGGATTCCCATCCCGCCCACGAGCACGGTCTTCCCGGACTCCTTCGTCCCGGACGCCAGCCAGCGCATCTTCTACGTCGACCCGAACAACAAGACCTCGCTCTACCACCAGTACAACCTGACGTTCCAGTACGAGTTCATGCGCAACTTCCTGTTCGACGTGGCCTACGTCGGCTCGGCGGGCCGGAACCTTCTGCGCGTCCAGAACATCGGCCAGTCGCTCACCACCGGCCCGGGCTCGCAGGAGGTGGCGGGCTTCAACGAGGTCGTCACGACGCGCTTCAACGGCTCGTCGCGCTTCGACGCCTTCCAGGCCAAAGTCGAGCGCCGCTTCACGCGCGGCTTCTCGATGCTCTCGTCCTACACATGGGCGCACGGCATCGACGACACGCCGGGCGGCTTCTCGGGCCAGAGCCTCGGCCCCAGCCGCTACGGGCCGCAGAACCCGCTCCGGCCGGAACTCGACCGCGGCAACTCAGACCTCGACGTGCGCCACCACTTCAAGTTCGAGAACGTGCTTGAGCTGCCCTTCGGGCGCGGACGCCGCTTCGGGGGCGACGTGCCCGCGGCGCTCGATTACGTCATCGGCGGCTGGCAGTTCAACAACAACATCACCATCGCGAGCGGCCCCGTCTACTCGGTCGTCATCGGCGGGCAGCGCCCCGACCTGATCGGCGACCCGACGCCGACCGCCGAGCAGCGCGCGCGCGGGCTTGAGTTCAACCCGGACGCGTTCGCCTTCCCCGTGACGCCCATCTTCGGCGGCGCGCCGTGCAGCCCGAACGCCATCGCGGGCAGCGAGCGCTGCTTCGGCAACCTCGGCCGCAACACCTTCCGCGGGCAGGCGCAGGAGTTCTGGGACTCTTCGCTCTTCAAGAACATCCCCATCCCGGGCATCAGCGAGGACTTCAAAGTCCAGCTCCGCGTGCAGGCTTACAACGTGCTGAACCACATCAACCACTTCGTGCCGAACCGCGACGTGAACTTCAGCATCCAGAACGGCGTGC
>JBEVKV010000183.1:0-14772 GCA_040509515.1 Pyrinomonadaceae bacterium
TCATGGAAGTTTCCATGACCGGGCGAGCCTCGGCCATTAGGTAATGGCACTCACCGACGGAACGCTTCCCCACTCCGTATCCCGTCGGAGCCTCGTTCGATCAGCAGAGCACCACGGAGAGGGCGAGGCCCGCCTCGCTCGTCTCCTTGTACTTGCTGTTCATGTCCCTGGCGGTCTCGGCCAGCGCCTGCACGGTCGCGTCGAAATCGACCCGGTGCCGGGACGCGATCTCGTTGCTGGCGATGGCGTAGGCCGTCCAAGCCTTGACCGCGCCGAACGCGCAGCGCTCGATGCAAGGAACCTGCACGTACCCGGCGACGGGGTCGCAGGTCATCCCGAGGTGGTGCTCCAGCGCCGACTCCGCCGCGTTCTCGACGACCCGCGATTCCGCGTCGTACGCGGTCGCGACCAGCGCCGCGGCCATCGACGAAGCCACGCCAATCTCCGCCTGACAGCCGCCCTCGGCCGCCGACAGCGTCGCGTGGTGCTTGCAGAGGTAGCCGACGGCCGCCGCCGCCAGCATGCCCATGCGAATCTTCTCCGGCGGGAGCTTGCGCCCGCCCTCGCCCAGCCCGTAGACGATGGCCGGCATGACCCCGGCGGAGCCGCCCGTCGGCGCGGTGATGACGAGGTGGCCGCGCCCGGTCTCTTCGGACGCCGCCAGCGCGTAGGCCGAGATGGCTCCGATGCCGCGGTCGGCCTGATACTTATCGTCCATGGCGCGCTTGTAGACGGTCGCCGCCTTGCTGTGCAGCTTGATGGGGCCGGGCAGCACGTCGTCCTCCGGCATCGACAGCCCCGACTTCACGGTGGCGACCATCGCGCCCACGATCTTGTCCACGAAGGCGAAGACCTCGGCCTCCGTCCGCCCGGCGATTGACATCTCGTTGGCCAGCATGACCTGTGCAATCGAGAGGTTGTTCTTGTCGGCGTGCTCCCTTAGCTCCTTCATCGTCCTGAACGGGTACTTCGGCGGGTTCTTCTTCGGCGGCGTGTAACCCTTCCACTCGATGAAGCCTCCGCCCACGGAGTAGTACTCCTGCTCAAGGAGCACCTCGTCCCCGGCGAGGAGCTTGACGGTCATCGTGTTCGGGTGCTTGAAGTCGCCCTTGGTGGCGTCGTAGATGACATCCTTCAGGCTGACGTTGAAGGTCGAGGAGCCGAGCTTGACGGGGAAGACCTGATCGGGCTTGTCGCGCAGCGAGTCGAGGAACAGCGGGTCAACCGTCGCGGGCTCTTTCCCGACCACGCCCGCGAGCGCGGCGCGCTCCGTGCCGTGCCCCTTGCCGGTGGCGCTGAGACTCCCGAAGAGGTGAACCTTGAGCGCCGTCGCTTTGGCGAGTTTGTCGGCCGGCAGTTTCGAGGCGCGCTGGTAGAAGTCGTAGGTGATGCGCATCGGGCCGATGGTGTGCGAACTGGAAGGGCCCGGCCCCACCTTGTAGAACTCGTCGATTGTCGTCAAGACCGGCCCCTGCCCCTTCTTCACGACGTTCAGGTCTTTCGAGAGCGGCGGCTCGGCCTTCTGCGGCGGCAGCACCGCGAGGGGCTGGTGAATAATCTCCTGCGCGGAGACGAGGCGGCCCGTCATCACCGCGGCGGCGCCGACCGCGGCGCTGCGGAACAGAAAGGCGCGGCGATCCACGTCGGACGGAACCTCCTGCGTAGTCAGACGGTCTGTGCCGCCGAGCGGATCTTCTTCCTTCATCATGTCGTCTCTCCTTCTTTCGGAAACGTGTCCCCGCGTCGTTTACTTTTCATCCGGGACGGGGCTCCAAGTCTTGTCCGGATTGAAGCGTTCTATCCCTTTCGCGAGTTCGAGTGAGTTCGGGCCGAGGTCTTTCTCGTAGACCACCCCGTCGTGGCTCACCATGAAGGTCTTCGCGCCGGTGAGGCGGTACTGCGCCGGCGTAGCGAGGAGCGCGAAGCCGCCGATCATGATGTCCTTCACGACGAAGTCCAACTGGCCGAGCGGCGCGGCCGGCCCCTGCCCCTTCAGCACCTTGAAGTAGTAGCCGTGATAAGGCTCGCCCTGTTGGTAGCCACGCTCGACGGCGCGCGCCGCCTTCTCGCCGATGGGGCCGCCCCAGCTTCCGTCCGGGTTCTGCCACGCCAGCCCGTCCTGCTTGCCCGGCGTGCTGATGATGCGCTGGGCGTACTGGTTCACGTCGTAGCCCTCGCGCTTGATGAGCGCGTACTCGTGCTGGGCCTCGACGAAACTGCGACAGGTCTGGATCGCGTCCAACTCGTTCTGGCCGATGCGGCGGTAGAGAATCTCCTGCCGCCCCGCCTTCGTGTCGAAGGCCCACCTCCCGCCCTGCTTGACGATGGGCACGGGGAACGGCCACTCGTCCTCGCCCACCTCCAGGATCGCGTGGCGCGGGTTCCTCGGGTTGACGGCGATGTTCTTCTTGGCGCGCGCCCGCGAGGCGAACTCCGCGGCCACCTGACGGTCGCGGGCGGGCTCGCCCGTGTTCACGATGTCGTAGCTTTCGGACCCGAGAACCTCCTTGAGCGCGGCCACGTCAAATAGCTCGGCGGCTGCGACGAGAGCGTCCGCTGCTTCATCCGCCGTTGCGAACGTTCTCTGCTTCACGGAGGAAGCCGCCGAACCCTGCGCCCGCGTGTGGGACGCGGCGCAGAGTGGCAGCAGGCACGAGAAGAAGACCGCGCCCGCCACCAGAACAAGTATTGAACGATGCCGAATCGAAGGTGCCCGCTTCACGTATGTTCTCTTTTTCATAATTGATTACCTCCGCCGGCCTCCGCCGCCACCACGTCCGCCGCCACCGCCACCGCGGCCGCCACCGCCGCCGCCGCCGCCGCGACTACCTCCCCCGAAGCCTCCCCCGCCGCGGCTGCCCCCGCCGAAGCTGCCGCCGCCGCGACTACCTCCGCCGCCTCCCATGCTGGACGAGCCGCGGCGGCTGGCTTCGCGCGAGCCGCCGCCGCCGAAGCCGCCGGAGCCGCCGCCGAAGGAGCCGCGGTTTCCGCCACCCGAACCGCCCACGCCGCTGCGGTTGCCGCCGCGGTCGCCTCCTCCTCCCATGCCTCCGCCGCCACGCGTTCGGTCGCTCACTCCGGCCCCGCCGCGATTCCCGCCACGGTCGCCGGCCCCGCCACGGTCGGAGACGCGGCTACGGTCGCTGACTCCCGCACCGCCACGGTTACCGCCGCGGTCGCCGACGCCGTCACGGCCGCCGATGCCGTCACGGCCGCCGACCCCGCCCCGGTTACCCGCGCCGCCGCGGTCACCGACCCCGCCACGGTCTCCGACGCCCCCGCGGCCGCCAACACCATCTCTGCCACCGACACCGTCTCTGCCACCGACGCCATCACGCCCCCCGACGCCGTTGCGACCGCCGACGCCGTCACGGCCGCCGACGCTGTTGCGGCCGCCCAGACCGTCACGGTTGTTGCTGCGCAGGTTGCCGCCCTGCCGTCCGAGGTCGCGCTGCGCGGCCCTCTGGCGGTTGCCGAGCGAGTCGCCGCGCGCGGTGCCGCCGAACCTGTTGGCCGTCGCGCGGTCTCTGTAGGGCGCGCCGCCGCGATGCGCCGCATTGTGCTGCCACCTGTTGCCGTTGCCGCTGATGTTGGTGCGGTTGCCGCCGTTGATGTTGGTGTTGCGGTTGAAATTGTTATTCATGTTGACGTTGATGTCGTTGCCCCCCCAGCCGCAGCCCCAGCCCCAGCCGCCGCCGCCCCACGCCGCGCCGATGGCCATCCCGACGCCGAACGAGATCGCGCTCGCGGCGACGACCGCGCCCGCCGAGTAGGGCGGGTAGTAGATGGGCGGGTACGGGTAGACCGGCGCGCCGTAGACGACTGTCGGGTTGTAGGAGGGGACGTAGACGACCTCGGGGCTCGCCTGCTCGATGACGATGACCTCCTTGCTCTCGACCACCTGCGTCTCGACCCGCTGCTGCTGGTTCGAGGTGAGCGCGCCCGTCCCCTGCGCCTTCTGGCGCATGCGCTGGACGGAGTCCATCACGTCCGACTGCTGCGCGAGGAAGGCGTTGCCGAGGTCGGTCGTCCACTGGATGTCGTCGGCCAGTCGCTTGGCGAGGTCGGGCAGCGCCGCCATCGCCTGAATGCTCGGATCCCACGGCTGCTTCGCGACGGCGTCGGTCAGCTTCTCGCCCGTGAGCCCCTTGTTCTTCTCCAGCCACTGCTGAAGCTGGATAAGCTCCAGCGGGTAGGTCGAGGCCACGAGCGTCTGGCTGAGCAGCGGGTCTGGATAGAGGGCGATGGGCGCGACGAGCGAGTCGAGCTGCTCGGGCGGAATCTTCGCCACGTTTTCTGTGGCGGCGTTCTGTGTGACGGCCGGACTCCGTTCGGCCCCACGCGTCGGCAGGACGCCGCCGCCGGGTGCCAACATCGCCCCACACGTAACGACGCAGGCGCACCGAAGGAGAAGGCTTGAGCATCGCTTGCGCGCGATTTTCCTTTTCATACTGAACCTCCGAAGAGAACCCTGAACTTCTGTTGAAGAACGGCCCGCCTCCTCACGTCACTTTCACATGCGCCCGCTCCCACGCGCGCACCTTGAGCCTCGCCGCGTCGAAGATGCGTTCGTAGTTCCGCTTGCGCACCTTCTCGCTCGCCGCCGGGTCGAGCAGCTTCCAGAGCGGGGCGTACTGGTTGTAGACCCGGAGGTAAGTCTCCTGATCCTTCGGCGCCACCTCGTCCGTGCCGAAGAGGAAGCGGTCGGGGTGGCGGTTGATGACCTCCGCCACGGCCCGCGCCGATTCGGGCGTGGCGACCGCGTACTTGGCGACCTCGCTCCACGAGATGTCGAAGTTGACGTGGCCGAACGCGGGGTCTTTGAGCAGCTCTTCGACGAGCGCCCCCTGCTCCCGCGCCGGGCGGACGATGCGTCCCACCCCGATGTGCGCCCAGACGAAGGTCGCTTTGGGGTGACGCCGGAAGAGCGCCTTGACCTCGTCGAAGTAGGCGGGCGGCGAGCCCTCTTTGGCGAAGGGCGTGTCGATGTCGTTGTGGATGAGGACGACGAGCCCGACTTCGGCGGCGAAGTCGAGGAGCCGGTCGAGCGCCGGGTCGTTGAGGCTGGCGACCCCGCCGGCCACCTTCGCCGAGACGAACTCTTTATGAATGCTGAACTCGCCGATGCCGGAGAAGACGCCGGGGAAGGCTTGCAGCACGCGGCGGACGTGGTCGGCCGCGTACATGTCCGCCGGGTTGAAGCCCGTGATCATCGGGTCGAGCCGCGCCTGCTCCTCCTTCGAGAGCGACCTGTAGCTGGCGGCGATCCAGGCGTCGGTGAAGGAGTAGTAGTAGAGCGGGGCGTCCGAGTTGAGGTAGTAGGTCGGCCCCCGGTCGCCGTCAACCCTGTGCGACCACTGCTGCTGGAGCGGGATGCCGAAGAGCGTCGAGCGGCCCGCCTTGTCCCCCATGACCTTCAGGAAGTCGTGGACGGGGATGCCCTCCTGCACGTAGTTCGTCAGGTGAAAGTGCGTGTCGTTGAAGAGGTAGTCGCGGGTGCGCGCCGCGCCGGACGGCGTCTGTGCGCCTAGTTGGCCGGCGGGCGTGAGGATTCCGACGCACAGCGCCACCGCCAGCGCGAACCGTGAGACCTGCCTCCGAAACTGTCGTCTGTTCATGTCACACTACTCAGAACGCCAGCTCGACGCTGGAATGGAACACGAAGCCGTTGCCCCCGACCGCGTAGGGCACGGACGTGTAGCCCACCGGCGACCGGCGCAGGTAGAGCGCCTCGTTGTTCCAGCGGACGATCTTGTTCTTGAACGGGAAGAAGTTCGCGCCGGCGCGGAAGTCCCACGGCCGGTTGTAGTCGCCGAAGACGCGCGAATGGCCGACGTAAGCCTGTAGCCTCTTGGGCACCACCATCGCCGTGCCCTGAATCTGGAAGGCGTGATCGAAGATGCGACCGGGGACTTGCCCCGTCTGCAAAGGGTTGACGGCCTCAAGGAACTTGAAGTTGTCGAGCCAGCGCCAGAAGTACTCGCCTTCGAGCGAATAGCCCTTGTACTTGAACCCGCCGTCCACGGTACTCATCCGGTAGCGCGCGTCGGTGATGGTGACGCCGTCCGCGAAGAGGTTGGGCGTGAAGATGACCGTGCCGTCCGTCAGGCGGAGCTGCGTGTTCTCGAACGTGTCCGCGCCCGGCTGGCTCTCCTTGTTCTCGTCGCTGCGGCTGAAGTGGAACCCGATGCGCGTCGAGAATTTGTCGTGGTGCTCGAAGTCGCCCCACCCCTGCCCGCTGAAGCCGTCCTCGAAGTTCCCCGTCGGGAACCAGACGAGCGCGCCGGAGAACGTGTTCAGGCCGTTGTCGATTCTTGAGGCGGGCACGCCGAGCGTGCTCATGTTGTTGCCGATCATCGCGGTGTACTTCACACGCTTGTGGAGGTTGCCCATCGCCCAGAAGCCAGAGGTGTAGGAGGGGCGCATGAACTCGTCGGCGATGTGGCGACTATCGACGTTCGGCCAGAACGGGAAGTTGCCCTCGACGCTCCGCGTGCCGGGCAGCGAGCGGACGCCGCCGCCGAGGGTGAAATATTTGTTGAAGGTGTATTGCAGGTTCCCGGCGAGCACCGTCTGCGCGCCCTGCCCCTGGTTGGCGTTGGAAGTCCAGGCGTAGAGGAAGTAGCGCAGCTTCGGGTTGAGCATCCACCCGAGGAACTTGATCTGGAGCTTCAGGAGCTGCGCGTCCTGCCGCCGCTGCACGTCCTTCGTGTTGCCGAACGCGTCCGTGTAGGTCGGGGCGAGGCCGAGCTGGTTCAGGTAGCGGACGTAGGTGTAGATGCTGACGTTGATGTCGCCGTATTCGGTGTCGGCGAGCTTGAAGCCGAGGTTGGGCGTGTAGTCGCCGAACTTCTTATCGTCTATCCCCTGTGGAGCCTTCGCGGCCCCCCCGGGGGACGAAGAGGACGGAGACTCTGCCGCCGCCTCAAGCGGGAGAGTCTCCGCCCCCTTCGGGGCCGGCGCGTTCGCTGCCCTCGCTACAGCGTCGCCGGCAGCTTGAGCTTCGAGTTTGCTGACCCGCTCCTGGAGCCCCTTGATTAATTCGAGCATCGCCCGCTCGCGCTCCGAGAGCGGAGCGGGCGATGGGTCGTTGGTGGTCGGGTCGGGGGTCGGAGTCGGAGACGGGGTCGCGGCCGGGACTACGGCACCGGCGGCCGTGACCGTGAGGGCCGCGCAGAGGTGCGCGGCAACCAGCGAGGCCGAGATGAGCGAGACACGGAGCGCGAGCCTCAGGCCGCGCGCCGCGCTGTCTTCGATGCTCGGCGTGTTGGTTGACATGCGTGTATCCTTCGTCGGCCCTCAACTGCTTTCGGCGCGTCGTTACCTGGACGCCACGGGAACGGGCTTGAGCCCCACGGAGCGGGGCGAGTAGACGTTGAAGTCGAGCCTCTTCGCCACGTACTCGATCACCTTCTGCGCCTTCACGCTGTTGCCCGCCTCGTCGAGCGGGGGCGCGAAGACCGCGATGGCGCCCTTGCCCGGCACGACCGCGACGATGCCGCCGCCGACGCCGCTCTTGGCCGGCAGCCCGACCTTCCAGGCCCAGCCGCCCGAGCCGTCGTAGAGGCCGGCCATCGTCATGGTCGAGAGGATGTAGGGGACGTTCTCGGGCTTGATGACCTGCTCGCCGGTCGCGGGGTTCTTGCCGTTGTTGGCGAGCGTCGCCCCCATGCGCGCCAGTTGCACCACGGTCACGCCGACCGAGCACTGCTTGGTGTAAACGTCGACCGACTGGAACGGGTCGGAGTAGATGCGTTCGTACTTCGCGAGCAGCATCGAGAGCGCCTTGTTGCCGGTGTTGGTCGCCGCCTCCGACTTGTAGACCTCGTCGATGAGCTTGAGCCGCTCGCCCGCCGCGCGGCTGTAGAAGTTGAGAATCTTGTCCCACTTCTCGTCGGCGCTTTTGGCCGAGATGAGGCTGACGGTGGCGATGGCGCCCGCGTTGACGAGCGGGTTGCCCGTGTGCGTCGGCATGTCCGCGACGGCGAAGACCGAGTTGAAGGCGCGCCCCGTCGGCTCCGAGCCGATCTTCTGGAAGAACGCGTCCGGCCCCATCTCCTCCATCGCCAGAGCCTGCGAGAAGACCTTCGAGATGGACTGGATCGAGAACGCGAAGCCGGTGTCGCCTATCGAGAGCACCTGATTGTCGGTGGTGGCGACCGCGACCCCGAAGAGCTTCGAGTCCACCTGCGCCAGAACGGGGATGTAGTCGGCGTTCTTCCCGCCCGTTTCGTTCCTGAACTTTTCGTAGGCTTCGGTGACGACCATCTGTGCCTGCGCGCGGGTGGGCGCGACGGGGCTGGCCTGCTGCGCCAGCGCCGGACGGTAGGCCGGGACGAAGCCCGTCGCGAGCAGCGCCGTCAGGACGAACGTTAGGGCCGGCATTCTCTTTCTGAACATCTCTCTCCTCCTCCGCGGCGTTTAAAACTCGAAGACCTTCGAGAAGTTGTATTTGAACGAGAACTGCATGCGGTAGTCGTTCACCCTCCAGCCGTCGCTGAAGTTGTGCCGCCGCCCGAACTGAAACTCGCCGCCCACCATGACCTTCTCCTGCGGGTAGAAGAGCAGGTTGCCGAGCGCGTAGTGGCCTTGGCGGAAGGCGCTCGGCGACTGCGCGTTGGAGTTCTCGACGTTCTGCATCGAGTAGCCGGCCGAGCTGCTGAACTTCTTGTTCCAGTTGTGGTCGAGGAAGGCGACGACGCCCAGCATGGGCAGCGCGACGCCCTTGACCGGCTTGCGCGGGTCGCCGCCGGGGTTCAGCTCCGCGCCGACATCGACGGGGGAGTCGTTCATGTAGTTCTGGATGCCCTCGCCGTAGACGACCTGAAAGCGGCCCACGTCGTTCTTACCGAAGTTGAGGTTCGAGCTGAGGTTGATGCCCCATCCGAGGTCGCTGCCGCCGAGGTCGAAGGCGTCGTCGTTCCTGTCCACCCACCGCAGCGAGCGGATGACGCCAGCCGCCTCGACGTAGCCCCAGTCGCGGCCCAACCGCGCCTCCCCCGTCAGGTCGGGCCACTTGAAGGTCGGCTTGATCCCTTGTAGCTCGACGCGGTCGGCGAGGGTGCCGGGGTCGCCGCTGCCGCCCGGCTTTTCGAGCGCGATGGTCACGCGGCTGCGTCCTTTGATGGGCATCCAGCGCACCTGCACGTTGCGGAAGAAGACCATGCCGGTCGGCCCCCAGTATTCGAGCGAGTTCGGGAAAACGTCGCCGTCCATGAAGACGCTGTTGGTCTGCCCCGCGCCGAACTGCCCCAGCTCGCCGTAGGCGTGGCGGAGGCGGAAGGTCGTCTGCCCGGCGTCCGCGCCCGTGCCGAACAGCTCGAACTCGAAGAGCGTCTTCAGCTCGCCGTACTTGGTGGGCGAAGCCGAGCGCACGCCCAAACGCGTCTGGCGGACGCCGAAGAAGGTGTTGCCGTCGGAGCCGAACTCGTCCTTAAAGGCCGGGAGCTTCGTGGCCCTGATCACGTCGAACCAGTCGGGGTGGCTCTGCTTGAACTGAAAGCCCGAGTCGAGCATCGCGAAGCCGTAGACCTCGAAGGTGCCGCCGACCTTCTTCTCCTCCTGCTTTGGCTTACCGGCGGGCTCGGAAGCGGGGCCGGGCGCGGGCGCGCCCGCCGCGATGGCCTCGCCGACCGGCGCGGCGGTGCTCTGTTTGGCCGTCGCCTCCTTCTGCGTGCTCTCGATGGAGTTGATCTGCCCCTTCAGTTCCTCGACCGTCTGCTCCAGTTGCTTGACTCTGTCCTTGAGCTGCTGCACGTCGGGCGTCTGCTTGGGCTCGTCCTGTTGTGACTGCGCCTGCGCGGGCTGCGAACTCACCCCCACCAGGATGCCCGCGAGCAGGGCCGCCCAGGCGGCCCTCTTCATGCGTCGAAGTTTCGGTTGCATACGGCCTCCGTTTCCGTGAAGGAACAGTCTCTGGTCGGGTGCATGTATTCCTTCGGGCGCAGAGTAGCGGAGAGGGGTTTTGCCCTGTAACTGTCACTTTTGACAGGGCAGGGTGTGAGGGGCGAGCGCCGGGTGCCGCGTTCTTGCCCGCGCTCACCCGTTGGCTTACAATCCGCACGTCCCCTTTCCCTTTACGGAGCCAGCCCCTGCGCCGACGGCCCCGGTCATTAACTGAAAAACTTCCATGGAGGGTTGTTGCATGCCGCACCGGCTGGCAAACAGGCTCGGGCTCATCTCCGTTCTGTTTCTCGTCGCCCTGTTCTCTTCGCCGGCCGCCAGCGTTCAGCAGCCGGACGGCGCTTCGCAGACTCGGGTAGCGCCCCTCGTGGTTACGCCCGAAGACGACGCGCGCCTCGTCGTCAACACCGAGCTGATCTCCTTCAACGTCACGGTGACCGACCAGCACGGCCGCTGCGTCACGGGGCTCCCACAGTCGTCCTTCAACGTCTTCGACGGGAAGCGGGCGCAGGAGATCAGCTTCTTCGTCGAGGACGACTCGCCCGTCACCGTGGGCATCGTCTTCGACCTGACGGGCTCGATGACGGACGCGAAGCTGAAGCGGGCGCGGGAGGCGCTCGCGCATTTCATGGAGACGAGCCACAAGGACGACGACTATTACCTCGTTACCCTTGAGAACGGCGGGGCCGCCCTCCCGCTCGCGGGGACGCGCGACCACGCGGCGGTCACCCGCCTGCTCGACCGGGTCGTGCCCCGCGGCAAGACGGCGCTCTACGACGCCTGCTACGTGGGGGTGAACAAGGTGCTGCGGGGCGCGCACCGGCGGCGGGCGCTCCTGCTCATCTCGGACGGGCAGGACAACAACTCCCACTACACCTTCGACGAGCTGCGCGACCTGCTCACCGAGTCGGACGTGAGCGTCTACTCGATCTGCGTGGCCGAGAGGGGCAACGACGACGCGACCCTCAACGGTGAGAAGATTCTGAGGGAGATCGCGGGCGTGACCGGCGGCAGGTTCTTCCAGCCCGGTTCGGCCGAAGAGATGTACGAGGTCTTCGAGCGCATCGCGCTGGAGCTGCGCCGCCAGTACACCATCGCCTACAGGCCGTCGGAACTGGCGGCCGACGGCAGGTGGCACAGCCTCAAGGTGAAGCTCTCCCCGCCCCCCGGCTCGCCGCGCCTGTTCGCGCGCCACCGCGGCGGCTACTACGCGCCGCCCGCCACGCGCCGCCGCTAGCCTTTCCCGCCCATCCTGTAACTTCTGACAGTTATCAGTGCCGCGACCGCGGCCTTACCCTGTCCGCCGTACGTAGGCTGCACACGGCTGTGCGGCCACGTTCGAGGGTAAGGACGAAGGCGGCGACATGCCCTGCCACATCCGAACGCTACAGAAGGTTCTTATCTTTGCCGCGCTCGCGTGGGCGGGCACGGTCGCCTGCCCGGCCCAGACCTCGGCCGATGAGTTCAAGGGCGTCCTGCTCAGGGATGCGGCCTTCACCGCCGAAGAGTTCGCTGCGCTCGAACGTGGCGAGGTCGTCGTCAAGCTTCTGCCGAAGACGGATAAGAGGGAGGTGGCCTTCTGCGGCGTCGCGCGTTTACAGGGTGACCCCGCGACGCTGCTCGCGGCGTTTAAGGAGAGTCTGACGCGGTCGGGTAATCAGGTCATCCGCGCGGGCGGCAGGATCGGCACGCCGCCCGCGCCCGAAGACCTTCAGGCGCTAACGCTGGAGGGGCGCGACCTTGACGACCTCAAGCGGTGCGCGACCGGCGACTGCAAGTTGAAGATGCCGGCCGCGATGTTAGAACGGCTGCAAAGGGAGGTGGACTGGGCCGCGCCCGGCTACAGCGCTTCGGCCGAACGTGTATTCAGACTGATGCTCTTAGACTACCTGCGCGACTACCTCGCGCGCGGCGACGCGGCCCTGGCCGAAGAAGGCGACAAACGGGCGGGCGGCGCGCGTTCGGGTGAGAGACAGCGCGCGCCGCTCGCTTCGCTGCCTTACGTCGACGACACGGCCCCGGAGTTCGCCGCCTACCTGCAAAATTTCCCCCGTGTAGAGTTGGCGGGTGTGGAAAATTCACTTCACTGGTCGAGGATCAAAGTCGGCCTCAAGCCCGTCACCGTCCTCATGCACACCGCGACCTACACGCGCCGGCGCGAAGACGCCCCGCAAATTCTGGTCGCGACGAAGCAGCTTTACGCCACCCACTACTTCAACTCTTCGTTGTCGCTGACGCTGCTGACGAGCGTGGCCGCCGCGGGCGGCGCGCCGCCCGACACCTACCTGCTCTACGCGAATCGCTCGCGCGCGGACGCGCTCGGCGGGCTGTTCGGCGGCATCAAGCGTCGCCTCGTCGAGGAGGCGACGCTGGGCGGACTGCGGGCCGTTCTCCAGCAGACAAAACTGAGAACGGAAGCCGGCCCCGCCGACGCTCCCACGTCAGACCGCCGGGCCGATACGGAGGGGGCCGGCGCACGCCCCCGGACGGGTTGGTTGTACGGCAGGGCGCGCTACCTTTTCCTGGCCCTCTCGCTCGTCGCAAGCCTCCTTCTGCTCTGGCTCCGTCGGCGCGACTTAAAGAGTCACAGTACGTGAACGTTAAAGGGCTCATCTTCTGCTCACTGCTCCTCGCGCCGGCGCTCTGTCGCGCACAGGAGGGGAGAGAGCCGGCCGAAGAGGTCACGCCCGGCGAGGTCGTCCGCGTCGAGACAGACCTCGTGCCGGTTGAGGTCACGGTCAGGGACGCCGCCGGGCAGGTCGTGCACGGGCTGCGGCGCAGTGCTTTCAAGCTCTTCGAGGACGGGGTCGAGCGCCCGATCAGTTTCTTCAATGCCGAGACGACCGGGGGCGTGACCCGGTGCCCGCTCGACCTCATCTTCGCGCTCGACGTGTCAGGCAGCATGACACGGGAGGAGATAGGGATGCTGCGCGAGGCGGCGGCGCTGTTCGCGGAGCGCCTGTCGGGGGCGCGCACAAGGTTCGCAGTCCTCTCCTTCGGCATGAGGGTCAGGGTGCTTCAGCCGTTCACGGGCGACGCGCGGAGACTCGGCAAGGCATTCGACTCGGCACTGCAGGACGAGATGGGACTCTCGACGCACGCCTTCGACGCGGTGGACGACGCTGTGCGCATGCTCGCCCGGCAGGGGCGCAAAACGTCGGGCGGCCTCGTCGTCAAACGCGTCGTGGTCGTCATCAGCGATGGCTTCCCGACCGGCGACACCGTCTCGCCGCCCACGGTCATCGAGCGCGCCAACGCCGCCAACGTCGCCGTCTACACGGTGACGTTGCCCTCGTACAGTTACGGGGCGTTGCGCGGGCGACCCGTCCCGACCATCCTCGACGTGAGCGGCCTGACCGCGCAGACCGGCGGGGTGAACGTCTACGCCACGGACAGGAACTATGTGGAGGCGCTCAAGGCGATTTCCACGGAGGTGCTGTCAAGGTACATCCTCGCCTTCTACCCGAACAGGGAGAAGCAACCGGACGGTAACTTTCATCAGCTCAGCGTACAGGTGCCGGATGGCATGACGGCGAGCCTGAGCCGGCGCGGGTACGCGGGCAAAGGCACGCGGTAAATCTCTCCAAAGACGGGCGGCCGGGCTCGTCAATCGTTCTAAACAGACCTGTTAGAAGTGACAGTTACCGGGCGGCGCGCCGCGCCGATACACTCGATTCGGGAGTTAGCAAGGGAGGATTCAGAGGATGAAGTACGCCATCAACTTCATACGGCTCACGACGGTCGCGACCTCGACTTTCCTCGTGATGGCACTCGTCCCTTGCGCCCGGGCTCAGGGCTCCGACGACGAAGGCGCGCGGCGGAGTGAATGTATGTGCGCCGCCGGTTTAGACCGAAGATGCTGTGAGAGCGAGATGAGAGCCCCCGGCAATCCGGGGTTCTTCCCCGACGGGCTGGGGCGGCCCGCGCGGTTGGACGAAGCTTTGCTCCCGCTGACGCAGATCAACGAAGACCTCGACTACTTGCGGAACGCCGCCGATTACCTGTCGCGCGCGGCCTCCCGAGCCGATACGCTCGACCTCAAAACGGTCGGGAAGACCGCATCAGAGATGAGGAGGCGGGCCGGCCGGCTCCAAGACAGTTTGGCGCTGCCGCGCCCGCAGGAGCGCGCGAGGCAGCCGGAGGAGGGTGTCATAGTGGACTCGGAGCGTCTGAGAGAGGCGCTTTGGGAACTCTCGGGATTGGTGGCCGACGCCGTGCGTAACCCGGTCTTGAGTGGGCATCTGCTCGACCCGGCGATGTCGGCCGAGGCGTGGCGCGACCTGGATGAGATAGTCGGGTTGAGCGGCCGCGTCAGGACGGACAGCGATAAGCTCGTGAAGACCCATCGGTAAGCCGGCGGCGCAGTTTACGGCCGCGGGCCGACAAAGAGGAAATGATGAGTCAGACGGCGATTTTCAACCTTCCGCCCACGCCGACTTTCTTCCCGGCGGTGGTAGCGGACGGCCCGCAGGATTCCGACCTCGCGCTGGCGCAGGCGGCCGCGGGTGGCGCCGCCGACGCGTTGGCTGAGCTGTACGTCCGCCACCGCCGGCGCGTCTACTCGCTGTGCATGCGCATGCTGCGCAACGCCGCCGACGCCGAGGATCTGACGCAGGATGTCTTCATCCAGCTCCTCGGGCAGGTCGGCTCCTTCCGCGGCAATAGCCTGTTCACCACCTGGCTGCATCGCCTCACGGTCAACCAGGTGTTGATGCGCCTGCGCCGCGACTCGCGGCGCAGGCGGCACATGCCCGACTATATCGCGGGGCAAAGCTCAAGGGTGTGTACGAGTCACCCTACGGCTCCTCCGCTAGTCGTTGACCGGCTCTCCCTGGAGACGGCGCTGTCGCTGTTGCCCCCCGGCTACAG
>JBEVKV010000184.1:0-3273 GCA_040509515.1 Pyrinomonadaceae bacterium
GCCCCTAAGCGCTTTTCAGCGCCGTCCTCCCCTTCTCTTTTTCGCCCTCGGCGGTGCGGCGTAGCTCGAAGAGTTTCATGAGGGCTTCGACGGGCGAGAGCGCGTCGAGGTCGCAGGCCAGGAGTTCTTCGACGATGCGCGCGCCGCGACCCCACGCCGAGGCGTCGAAGTGCTCTAACGCTTCGGGGGCGGCACTCTCATCTTCGCCCGCTGCGCCGGACTCGTACCCGCGCAGGAGTTCTTCGGCGCGGCGGACGACGGGCGCGGGCAGCCCCGCCAGCTTCGCCGCGTAGACGCCGTAACTCCCCTCCGCGACGCCGGGCACGACGCGGTAGAGGAAGGCCAGCTCGCCGCCGCGCTCGGCTATCTCGACGTGCAGGTTGCGCAGCCGCGGCAGCGTCTCGGCCAGCTCGGTCAGCTCGTGGTAGTGCGTGGCGAACAGCGTCTTCGAGCGCAGGCGCGGGTGGTTGTGTATGTATTCGAGGACGGCGCGCGCCACCGCCAGCCCGTCGTAGGTCGAAGTGCCCCGCCCGAGTTCGTCGAGCAGGACGAGCGAGCGCGGCGTCGCGTGGTGAAGGATGTGCGCCGTCTCCGTCATCTCGGTCATGAAGGTCGACTCGCCGCTGCCGATGCGGTCGTAGAGCCCGATGCGCGTGTAGACGCGGTCGGTCAGCCCGACCACGGCCTCCGCCGCCGGGACGAAGCTCCCCGCCTGCGCCATGATGACGACGAGCGCCGCCTGCCGCAGGAACGTGGACTTGCCGGACATGTTCGGCCCCGTGATGAGCGCGATCTCCGGCGCGCCCGCGCCGCCGAGTTCGAGGTCGTTGGGGACGAACGTCCCTTCTTCAACTAATCTTTCGAGCACGGGGTGGCGGCCCGCGCGTATGCTCAGCACGGGCTCGTCCACGACCGTCGGGCGGACGTAGTTCCAGCGCGCCGCGGACTGCGCCAGCGACGCCACGGCGTCCATGTGCGCGAGCGTCGAGGCGGCCGACAGAATCTCCTCCCGGGCCTTTCCTATCTCGGCGCAGACGTGGCGGAAGATGCTCACCTCAAGCTCGCCGATGCGCTCCTGCGCGTTGAGGACTAACGACTCGTGCTCCTTCAACTCAAGCGTGACGAAGCGCTCCGAGGCGGCGAGCGTCTGCTTGCGCGTGTAGGCGGCGGGGACGAGGTGCAGGTTGGGCTTCGTGACCTCGATGAAGTAGCCGAAAACCTTGTTGTAGCCGACGCGCAGGCTCTTGATTCCCGAACGCGCACGCTCGCGCTGCTCCATCTCGGCGAGGAAGGTCTTGCCGTTTTTGAGCAGTGTGCGCAAGCTGTCCAACTCCTCTGAGTAACCCTCGCGGATGACGCCCGCGTGCTCGCCGCGGCGCGGCAGGTCGTCGTTGACGGCCGCGCGTATGCGTTCGAGCAAGCCCTCGCACGTCGGGAGCGAGCCGAGCGCCGCGCCGAAGCGGGCCGCGTCGCGCTGCAAAACGGCGCGAACGCGCGGGACGGCTTCGAGGCTCTGTTTCAGTGCGAGGACTTCCGACGGCGTTGCCAACCCGGCGCGCGCGCGGCCGGCGAGGCGTTCGAGGTCGTGGACGTTCTCCAGCGCGGCCGAAAGCTCGGCGCGGTCGCGCTCGCGCGCGACGAACCACGCGACGTGCTCCTGACGGCGCGCTATCTCGGCGAGGTCGAGGAGCGGCTGACGCAGCCAGCGGCGCAGCATCCGCCCGCCCATCGCCGTGCGCGTCTCGTCGAGCGTGGCGAGCAGCGACGGCGCGTCACCGGCGCTCTCGAAGATTTCGAGGCTGCGGGCGGCCTGCCAGTCGAGCACCATGTAGGACTCGGGGTTGTAGCTGGTCAGGCGCGTCAACTGTTCGGCGACGCCGGCCTGCGTCTCGGCGAGGTAGGAGATGATTGAGGCGGCGGCCGAGGCGGCGAGCGGCGCGCGCGTCAGTCCGAAGGGCGCGAGCGTGCGCGCGTGAAAATGCTTTTGAAGGACGCGGCGCGCGTGTGCGGGCTCGAAGCCCGCGTCGGGTCGGCGCGTGATGAAGCCCGGCAGGCTCGAACCTTGCGAGGCCAGCCCGGCGGGGATGAGCAGTTCGGACGGCGCGATGCGTTGAAGCTCCGACAGCGCGGCGTCCGAAGCAAGCTCGGTCGCCTGAAAGTCGCCCGTGGTCACGTCGGCGAAGGCCAGTCCGGCGCGGCGGCCGTCGGTCACGAACGCGGCGAGATAGTTGTTGACCTTGCTCTGGAGCAGCCCCGTCTCCAACACCGTCCCCGGCGTGACGACTCTCACCACGTCGCGCTCGATGAGGCCGCGCCCGGCGGACTCGCCGCGGACGGGCGCGGCGGTCAACTGCTCGCAGATGGCGACGCGGTGGCCGCGCGCGATGAGCGTGGCGAGGTGTCGTTCGAGGCTGTGGTGCGGCACGCCCGCGAGCGGGATGCGCTGCCCGCGCCCCATCAGCTTCGACGTGAGCACGATGTCCAGCTCGCGCGCGAGCAGCCGCGCGTCGTCGTCGAACGCCTCGTAGAAATCGCCGATGCGGAAGAGGAGGATGGCGTCGGCGTGGCGGCGCTTGATGTCGAGGTACTGCTTGCGGAGTGGCGTGGACGGCGTCATCTATCGAAGAGTGCGGCGAGGATGTCTCCGACCGAGGTGAGCGAGCGGTGAAGACGGCTCAACTGCTCGAAGCTGAGGATGGTGGTGACGCGGCCGATCTCGTGGAATGGGCCGGTGCGCGCGATGCTCAACTGCCGCTCGGCGCGGTTGGTGTCGCGCTCGCTGTCGACGACGAGGAAGGGGCGCGAGCGCTGCGCGTCGTGGGCGCGCTTCAGCTTGGCGAGCGCGGCGTCGACGTTCCCCTTGCGCTGCACCTCGAAGACGTGGCTGATGCGCGGGCTGTCCTCGGCCTCGCGCCAGATCACGTCGTAGTAGTCGAACTCGGCCTCGGCGTAGTAGCCCAGCACGCGCGCGACCTCGACCAGCATCAACTGCACCTCGACGTGCGAGAGCCCTTCGGCGGCGGCCGCCTCGACGGCGGGCGGCGCGTCGAAGGTGAACTGAATCTCCTCGTCGGCGACGCGCCTGCGGCCGCGCTCGGTCAGACGCCAGCGCCCGCGGTCGCGCTCTATCTCGCGCCGCTCGTCGAGCCCGCGCGCGGCCGCCTGCACGAGCCGCCGCCACTGGCGTCGGTGTCCGTTCGAGACGGCGAGCACCTCTTCGGGGCCGAGCTGAGGGAAGTACGCGACGAGCCGGTCGTAGAGAAAACGCACGTG
>JBEVKV010000185.1:0-4155 GCA_040509515.1 Pyrinomonadaceae bacterium
CGCACCCCGAAGTCCTGCGCGCCACGCACGCGGCCATCGAGCGCGTCGTCGAGCACCTGAGCTGACGCCCCGCGCGCCTTCAAAATCCCTCTCATTCCCTTGAAGACGAAGCCTTCCGAGCCCGCGCGGCGGGCGCGGCCCAACTACGACGGCTGGTAGTAGATGGCCGGAACGTTTAATTTGATTCGTTCGGACAGACGTTCCGTCTTCACGAAAGCAGTCAGTCGGGCCGCCCTTTCGGGCGGTCGTGCCCGCCGGGGCGCGGCCGTGTTCGGGCCCGGCACCGCCGCGATAAAGTTCACACCGGGAGTTTAAAGATGAGAATGAGGTCGTTTGTAATCTATCTGTGCGCGCTGCTCGCGTGCGCGACGCCGCTGAGTGTGTCGGCGCGACAGGCGACGCAGGGCGTCGTCGAGGGCACCGTGGCGGACGTATCGGGCGGGGCGCTGGCGGGCGCTCGCGTCTACCTCATGGACGCGCGGCAGGCGCTGGTCGCGGCGGGCGAGACGAACAGCGAAGGGCGCTTCCGGCTCGAATCGGTCGCGCCGGGCACATACCTCCTGCGCGTCGCGCGCAAGGACTTCTCCACGCGGCGCGTGCCGGTCGAAGTCTCCACGGGTCAGACGGCGAGCCTCTCGGTCACGCTCGAAGTCGAGACGCTCGCCGAGAGCGTCACCGTGACGGCCGAGGCCGGGCAGGTCACGGACGCGCGCAACACCGCGCAGCCGGTCAACGTCATCCCTGAAGAAGAGATTATCCAGCGCGCCCCCGAGGTCGTCGCGCAGGTCGTGGACGAGGAGCCGGGCGTCAACCTGCAACGGACGAGCCCTTCTTTGAGCGCCGTCTTCGTGCGCGGGCTGACCGGCAGGAACGTCGCGGTCTACGTGGACGGCGTCCGCTACACGACGAGCGCGCAGCGCGGCGGCGTCGGCACCTTCTTCAGCCTGATCGAGCCTTCGAGCCTTGAGGCGGTCGAAATCCTGCGCGGGCCGAACAGCTCGCAGTACGGCTCGGACGTGCTCGGCGGCGTCGTCAACTTCCTCTCGCACGCGCCCGCCTACGGCGGGGCCGACGGCGAGTGGCACGGCGCGGCGAACGTCTTCTACACGTCGCCGACCAACGGCTTCGGCGGGAACACGCTGCTGACCTACGGCACGCGCAAGTACGGCATGCTGCTCAACCTGAACGCGCGCCGCATCAACCGGCTCCGCCCCGGCGCGGGGCTCGACACGCACGCGGCGGTGACGCGCTTCCTCGGCATCCCTTCGGACGTACTCGGCGAGCGTCTGCCCGACACGGCCTTCACGCAGTACGGCGGGCTGCTCCGCACGAGCTACACGCTCGACGACCGCACGCAACTGCTCGTCAGCTACTCGCGCAACCAGCAGGACGGCGGACGCCGCTACGACCAGCTCGCCGGCGGCGACGGCAACCTCATCGCAGACCTGCGCAACCTGATGACCGACGTTTTCTACGCGCGCGTCGTCAGACAGGATTTGGGCTTCTTCGACAGCGCGCAGTTCACCTTCTCCTACAACGGGCAGCGCGAGGAGCGCATCAACCAGGGCGGTCAGGGCAACCCGCTCGGGGCCATCACGAACCAGCGCGAGCGCACCAACGTCCTCGGCTTCAACTTCCACATGGACAAGCGCGTGGGCGAGCGCAACACGCTCACGGTCGGCGCGGACGTGTACCGCGACAAGATCGCCGCGCCGGCCTTCACCACCGACCCTGTGACGAGGGCGGTGACGCCCTCGCGCCCGCGCATCCCGGACGGGGCGCGCTATCTTTCTTACGGCGCCTTCGCGCAGGACGTGTTCACGGTCATCCCCGAACGCCTGCGGCTGAGCGGCGCGGTGCGCTACAGCGTCGCGTCCTACAAGTCGCGCGCCGAGAACGCGCCGATCTTCGGCGGCCGGCCCCTCTTCCCCGACGACAGCGAACGCTTCGAGGCTTTCTCCGGCCGCATCGGCGCGGTCTTGACCGTCGGCGGCGGCTTCGACATCGCCGGGAAGTACGCGCGCGGCTTCCGCGCCCCGAACACGACCGACCTCGGCATCGTCGGCCTCGTCGGCACCGGCTTCGAGGTCAACTCGGCGACGGCCGCCGCGCTCGGCGGCTTCATCGGGACGACGGCCGGCGCGGACGCCGTCTCGACCGGCATCCCGGTCACGCGGCTCGGGCCTGAGACGAGCGACAGCTTCGACCTCAGCCTGCGCTACACGCACCGGCGCTTCCGCGCGGAGCTGACCGGCTTCACGAACAAGCTCAACGACGTGTACTTCGATCAGGCGCTCATCCTGCCGCCGGGCGCGACGGGGCAGTTCCTCGGCAGCGAGCAGATCGTCAGGCAGACCGCGAGCGGACTCGTCTTCGTCGCCGCCGCGACGAGCCCCGTGCTCGTCCGCGTCAACTTCGACGACGCGCGCTTCAACGGCGTCGAGTTCAACACCGACGCGCGCCTCTCACGCGACTTCACCGCCAGCGGCAACTTCACCTACATCCGCGCGCACAGCCTGCTCAACGGCCTGCCGCCGAACGTCGAGGGCGGGGTGCCGCCGGCCACGGGCTTCGTCAGCCTTCGCTACCAGCCGCGCGGCGGGTCGCGCTTCTACGTCGAGGCTTACTCGGTTCTCGCCGCGCGGCAGAACCGGCTCTCGTCGCTCGACCTCTCCGACCGGCGGACGGGCGCCGCGCGCTCGCGCGCACAGATACAGAACTTCTTCCGGCGGGGCGCGTGCGTGCGCGACGTGACGACGCCGGGGACGACCGGCTGCGGCTCGGCCGGCGGCGTCCTCGTCTCGACCGGCGAGACGCTGGCGCAGGTGCAGAACCGGCTCCTCCCCATCGGCGCGACCATCAACGGCGTGACCGTCGTCAACAACGACACGGCCGTCCCGCTCTTCAGCTACCTGCCCGGCTACGGGCTGGTTGGCCTGCGCGGCGCCGTCCGCTTCGGCGAACGCTCTGAGCTGTTCATCGACTTTGAGAACATCGCCGACAAGCAGTACCGCGGCATCAGTTGGGGCGTGGACGGCGCGGGGCGCGGCGTCACGCTGCGTTACCGCTACAAGTTCTAAAGTCCGGGCGGCCGCAACGTGATTGTCGAAAAAATGCAATGACAAGCGCGGCCGCGCTGTTCTATATTTCAAGGGCGCTCTGATTTTTCAGAGCGCCCTTGCCCTTTCGAGCCGCGCAAACGTTCTTCTCTTCCCGCCGCGGCCGAAGCTCACCGAGCATTTCCGAGGACGGAAGCCGACCGCGCGCCGCGCACGGTCATCTTTACGCGGCGGGGTCTTGGCAAAAGTTCGCGTTTGGTGTTAGTCTCCCGCTGCCGACCCCGGACGCGCGTTAAACGCCGACGGCGTGAAGGCAATCTTCCCGTCCTTCTTTATTCAGACATACACACGATGAAACGGCCGCAGAGTCTCCACAGGAATCGTCCCGCAGGTCTGCCGACCGCGGACGGAACCGCCGCCCCTCTCTGTCGCCTTGATAACCTCAAAGCATTCTTAGAATTCGGAGCACAGAGGAACCCCCAATGCGTTCACTTCCCCGACTCGTTCTGTCCGCCGCCCTGTTGACCCTGCTCGCCGCCACGGCCTTCCCCCAGAAGCGCCTGTGCCCGAAGCCGCCGCCGTCGCCCTTCAAGCACGACGGGGAGATAGTTACCATCTTCGACTCGCGCGCCGGCGGGATGCGCACGACGCTCGAACACCCGCGCGCGCTCGGGCGCGGCGCGGCGGTCTATCACCTCGCGGCCTCCTTCATGCACCAGAACACGAAGCGGCCGGGGACGCCGACGCTCGACCTCGTCATCTACACGTCGTCGCCCGCCTCGCGCCTCCAGACGGGGCAGCAGCTCGTCCTCGTGCTCGACGGCCAGCCGCGCTCGTTCGGCGCGAACGCGAACTTCCGCGCGCCGTCGGGCGGCGGCAGCGCCGTCAGGCTCTCGCTCTCCTACGCCGACGCCTCCGCGCTCACGCACGCGCGCAAGGTCGCGGCGCAGATCGGCGGCGCGGAGGTCGAGTTGACCAACAACCACCTCGAAGCGCTCCGTGAGATGGTCAGCCTGCTCGCGCCCTCGCCCGGCCGCTGGCAGACCGCCGACGCCCAGACCCGTTAAGACAAAAGGAGCGTAAACCTTAAACCGTG
>JBEVKV010000186.1:0-5000 GCA_040509515.1 Pyrinomonadaceae bacterium
ACAACTTCTTCGAGTTGGGCGGGCACTCTTTGCTGGCGACGCAGGTGATCTCGCGGGTGCGGGAGGCGTTCAAGGTGGAGGCGCCGCTGCGCGCGGTCTTCGAGCACCCGACCGTGCGCGGCTTGGCCGGGGAGATCGAGTCGCGTTTGAGCAATGCGGGACGCGCGGCGGGGCGGCCGCTGACGGCTTCGGCGAAGGGCGAGGGCGAGGAGCCGATACCGCTCTCGTTCGCGCAGCAGCGGCTGTGGTTCTTAGACCAGTTCGAGCCGGGCTCGTCGGCTTACAACATGCCCGTCGCGGTGCGCCTGTTCGGGCGGCTCGACACCGCCGCGCTCGAACGAAGTCTCTCCGAAGTGATACGCCGCCACGAGGCGCTGCGCACGACGTTCTCGGCCGAGCGCGGCGAGCCGGTGCAGATTATCCACCAGCCGCACCCGGTCGAGATGCCTCTGTTCGACCTCTCGCAGACCGGCGCGGAGGAGCGCGAACGCGAGGCCCTCCGGCTCGTCGCGGAGGAGGCGCAGAAGCCCTTCGACCTCACGTCGGGGCCGCTGCTGCGCGCGGGGCTGGTGAGGCTCGGCGCGGAGGAGCACATCGCGCTCCTCACGATGCATCACATCGTCTCGGACGGCTGGTCGATGGGCGTGCTGCTCAGCGAGGTGGTGACGCTCTACGAGGCGTACAGCGCGGGGCGCGAGTCGCCGCTCGCGGAGCTGCCGATTCAGTACGCGAACTACGCGACGTGGCAGCGCGAGTGGCTGCGGGGCGAAGTGCTCGAAGAGCAGCTCTCCTACTGGCGTCGGCAGTTGGCGGGCGTGCCCGCCCTGCTGGAACTGCCGACCGACTATCCGCACCCGCAGTCGCCGACCTACTCGGGCGCGGAGCAGAGCTTTAACGTCGGCGCGGAAGTCACCGAGGGGCTCAAGGGCTTGAGCCAGCGCGAGGGCGTGACGCTGTTCACGGTGCTGCTGGCCGCGTGGCAGGTCTTGCTCCACCGCTACACGGGGCAGGAGGACATCGTCCTCGGCACCGACGTGGCGAACCGCACGCGCGGCGAGACCGAGGGGCTCATCGGCTTCTTCGTCAACCAGTTGGTGCTGCGCACAGATCTGTCCGGCAACCCCACGTTCGTCGAGCTGCTCGGCCGCGTGCGCGAAGTGGTGCTCGGCGCTTACTCGCACCAGGACTTGCCGTTCGAGAAGCTGGTCGAGGCGCTCAAGCCCGACCGCGCGCTCAGCCGCACGCCGCTCTTCCAGGCCAAGATCGTCTTCCAGAGCGCGCCGACACAGCCGCCGCCGCCGCCCGCCGGGCTCCGTCTGAGCCGCGTCGAGGTGGGCGGCGAAGTGAAGACGACCAAGTTCGACCTGCTGCTCGACATGTCCGAGGAGGGCGAAGGGGGCTTGACGGGCTCGCTCGCATACACCACCGACCTCTTCGCGCCGGCGAGCATCGAGCGCATGGCGGGGCGCTTCCGGGCGCTGCTCGCCAACGTCGTCGCGCACCCCGAGGCCAGAATCGGCTCGCTCGACTTTTTGACCTCGGACGAAAAGCGTCAGCGGAGCGTGGAGAAAAGGAAAAGGGAGGAGTCGAAAAAACAGATGTTCAAGAATATCAAGCCGAGCGCCATCGCCGTGCCGTCGGGGCCGCCCGCGGGCGACCTGCAACCCGGCCGCGCGCTCCCCCTGCTGGTACAGCCCCCGGCCGCCGGCGTCGAACTCGCCGAGTGGTTTAAGGATAACGCGGCCTACGTCGATGAGAAGCTGCTTGAGCGCGGCGGCATCCTCTTCCGCGGCTTCGGCCTGAAGACGCAGGAGGAGTTCGAGCAGTTCCTCGACGCGACGGGCGTGGAACTGATGCGTTACACCGAGGGTGCGACGCCGCGCACAGAGCTGGGCCACAAGGTCTACACCTCGACCGAGTACCCGGCCGACCACACGATAGCGCTGCACAACGAGCTGACCTACGTGATGACGTGGCCGCGCAAGATTTGGTTCTGCTGCCTGCACCCGCCCGCGCACCGCGGCGAGACGCCCGTCGCCGACGTGCGCCGCGTCTACGAGCGCATCCCCGCCGAGATCAGGGAGCGCTTCCGCGAGAAGGGCTGGATGCTCGTGCGCAACTTCTACGAGGAGTTGAGCCTACCGTGGCAGACCAGCTTCCACACCGACGACCGCGCGGAGGTGGAGGGCTACTGCCGGCAGGCGCGCATCTCGTGCGAGTGGAAGTCGGACAACTGGCTGCGCACGCAGCAGGTGCGCCCCGCCGTCACGCACCACCCGCGGACGGGCGAGACGCTGTGGTTCAACCACGTCGCCTTCTGGCATGTGTCGAGCTTGGGCGGCCCCGTCCGCGAGGCGATGCTGAGCATGTTCGGCGAGGGCGACCTGCCCTACAACACCTACTACGGCGACGGGTCGCGCATCGAGGACGAGGTGGTGGCCGAGATTCGCGCGGCCTACGAGGAGGAGACGGTGCGCTTCCCGTGGCAGAAGGGCGACGTGCTGATGCTGGACAACATGCTGGTGGCGCACGGGCGGAGCCCTTACACGGGCGCGCGCCGGGTGGTCGTGGCGATGGGCGAGCCCTTCACACGCACGGACATGTAAGAGCGAAAGAGCGAAGGGGGAGTAAGACGATGCAGGAAGAGACAGTGGTCGCCGGGGCCTTCGTCGAGGGCTTTCGACTCTCGCCGCTTCAGGAGCGCGTCTGGGGGTTGATGGGGGACGGCGCGTCGGGCGGCGCCTACCGCGCGCAGTGCGCCGTGCACGTCGAAGGGCGTCTCGACGCCGCGGCGCTCAGGCGCGCGGCGCAGCAGGTCACAGACCGTCACGAAATCCTGCGCACGACCTTCCGGCTCCGGCCGGAGATGCGGCTCCCGCTTCAGGTGGTGGCGGACGCCGCGTCGCCCGCGTGGCGGGAAGTGAGCCTGCACGGCCGTGACGCGCGCGAGCAGGAGGCCGGCGTCGCGTCGCTGTTCGACGAAGAGCGCCGGCGGCCCGCGGACTTCACACAGCCCTCGCTCCTGCGTCTCTGTCTCGTCGCCCTCTCGACGGAGAGACACGTCCTGCTCGTCGGCCTGCCCGCGCTCTGCGCGGACGAGCGCACGCTCTCCAACCTCGTCGGCGAAATCGCCCTCGCCTACGGCGACGCCGCCGCGCGCCCGCGCGAGACGCCCGACGGGGCGGCGCAGTACGTGCAGTTCTCTGAATGGCAGAACCAGATGCTCGACTCGGAGGACGCGCGCGAGGGCCGGGAGTACTGGCGCGCGCGTGACCTCTCAAGCCTCTACACGCTGGCGCTCCCTTTCGGGTCGGGCGCGGGTCGGGGGACGGGGTACGAGCCGGAGTCCGTGGCGCTCGACACGGGGCGTGGCGAGACGACGGCGCGCGTGCTTGAAGTCGCGCGCCGTTACCAGACCTCGACGGCGACGGTGCTGCTGGCCTGCTGGCAGACGCTGCTCTGGCGTCTGACCGAGCATTCGGACATCGCGGTCGGCAAGTTTTACGACGGCCGAACTTTCGACGAGCTGCAAGGGGCGCTCGGGCTCTTCGCGCGCTGGCTCCCGGTGCAGTGTAGGTTCTACGGCAATCTGCGCTTCAGCGAGATCATCCGGCAGGTCGAAGAGTCGGCGAGCGAAGTCTCCGATTGGCAAGACTATTTCTACCCCGGCGGCAACGCACGTCACCTCCGGCCCGCCTTCCCCTCGTTCGGTTTCGAGTTCGGCGAGCAGCCCCCGGAGCACGCGTGCGGAGGCGTGAACTTCACCGTCGCGCGGCAGGAGTGTGACACGGATCGCTTCAAGCTCAAGCTGACGGCGCGGCTCTCCGAAGTCGGGCTGGCGCTTGAGGTGCGCTACGACCCGGCGAGCTACGGGCGCGGTGAGGCGGTGTTGCTGGGCGAGTACTTCTGCGAGCTGGTGCGCAGCGCGGCGCGTGAGCCCGAGGGCGAGGTCGGCCGCCTGAACATGCTCGACGAGCGGCACCTCCGCCGCGCACTCGTCGAGTGGAACGAGACGTGTGTGGAGATACCACGCGCGGCCATCCACGAACTGTTCGAGCAAGTGGCCTCGTCCTCTCCCGACTCGCCCGCGCTCTCCCACGCCGGCACCACGCTCTCCTACGGCGAACTCAACCGCCGAGCCAACCGGCTCGCCCACCGCCTGCGCGAACTCGGCGTCGGGGTCGAGTCGCGCGTGGGGTTGTGCCTGCCGCGCTCGCCCGAGCTGGTCGTCTCGATGCTGGCGACTCTCAAGGCCGGCGGCGCGTACGTGCCGCTCGACGCCTCGTACCCGGTGGAGCGGCAGCGGCTGATGCTCGACGGGGCCGGCGTCTCGCACGTCGTGAGTAGGTCTGCGCTCTCCGGCTCGCTCCCCGCTCACTGGTCGCAGGTCGTCGAACTGGACGACCCCGACGAGGCCGCTGCCGTCGCGGCGCAGCCCGCCGACGACCCGCGGGCGGTGGTGAGCCCCGACACCCTGGCCTACGTGATCTACACGTCGGGCTCGACGGGCGGCCCGAAGGCGGTCGGCGTCACGCACGCCAACGTCGTGCGGCTCGCGCGCGGGCAAGCTTACGCGCGGCTCGACGCGACGCGGGTCTTGGCGCAGTTGGCGCCGGCGACCTTCGACGCCTCGACCTTCGAGGTCTGGGGGTCGCTGCTCAACGGGGCGCGGCTCGCCGTCATCGACGCCGAGGCGCCGACGGCGCGCGAGTTGGGGCGCGGGCTGCGGCGGGAGGGAGTGACGACGTTGTGGCTGACGGCGGGTCTATTCCACCTGCTGGCCGAGGAGGGCGTGGGTGAGTTGCGCGGGCTGGAGCAGTTGCTGGCGGGCGGGGACGTGCTGTCTGCGCGCCACGTCCGGCGGTACCTGGAGGAGTGCGGTGGCGAGGTGGTCAACGGGTACGGGCCGACCGAGTCGACGACGTTCGCCTGCTGCCGTGCCGTGCGGACAGGCGAGGAGTTGGGGCGCGGGGTGCCGATCGGGAGGCCGATCGCGAACA
>JBEVKV010000187.1:0-9716 GCA_040509515.1 Pyrinomonadaceae bacterium
TCTCGTCACGGTTCACGGTTGACGGTTTACGGCTTTACTTAGAACCGCGCGTTCAGCCCGACGCGCAGCGCGCGGGGCGAGCCCGGCGAGATGTTCGTGTTGCTGTGGGCGTTGGCGAAGTAGTCGCGGTCGAAGAGGTTCTCGACGTTCCCCTGCAGCCGCCAGTGCTCGCTGAAGGAGTAGTAGACGGCGGCGTCGGCCCGCGTGTAGCCCGGCAGGACGACGGTGTTATCCACCGCGACGAACGAATCCGAGCGGGAGATGACGCCGAGTCCCACGCCCAGCCGCGGGTTGAACTGGTACTTGTTCCAGAGAGAGAAGTTGTGGTGCGGCACCTGCCCGACCTGCCGGCCGGCGGCCGCGGCGGCGGTCGCCTGCGTGATGAAGGCGTCCTGGTAGGCGTAGCCCCCGGCGACGCTCCAGCCGCGCGTGACGCTGCCGTTCACCCCGACCTCGAACCCGTTGGTGCGCTGGCTGCCGGTCTGGATGATGGCCGTCGGGTTGTTGGGGTCGACCGACCGCGTGTTGGTGCGGTCGAGACGGTAGAGCGCCGACGTGAGCGAGAGGTAGCGGCGCACGTCCCACTTGACGCCGAACTCGTAGTTGCTGAACCTCTCCGGCTTGACCTGCTGCGTGACCGTGGTCAGGGAGGAGAACTGGTCGCCCGAGCTGGGCAGGTGCGAGACGCTGTAGCTGCCGTACAGCGAGAGCCGTTCGACCGGCTTGACGACGACGCCGACGCGCGGCGAGACGAGGTTGTCTATGCGCCGCAGGTCTTCGCCGTTACGGTTATTGTGGAAGCGCAGGTCGAAGTAGTCGTAGCGCAGCCCGACGACAAACTGTACGTAGCGCGACAACTCGATCTGATCCTGCAAGTACGCGGCGGCGAGGTTCGTCTTGAGGTGGTTGTCGGCGTCGGTCGCGCCCTGGCGGAAGGTCACGGGCGTGTAGACGGTCGGGCTGTCGAAAGGAACCTGGATGGACGTGGCCGTGTTGTTGAAGAAGCCCGTGTTGCGGAAGTTGTCCGTGAGCTGGCGGCCCAGCTCGAAGCCGCCGACCAGCGTGTGCCTGACGCGCCCGGTCGAGGCGACGTAGGTCAGGTCGGTCTGGCTGAAAAGGTTCTTGCGCTTCGTGTCGTTGTTGTAGGCGGAGAGCGCGACCGTCGTCGCCGCCGCGTTCGCCGCGCCCGGCACGTAGTTCTGGTAAAACTTGTCGTAGTCGCCGTACGTCGTCCGGTTGTGGACGAGGAGCTTGCCGAACTGCCGGTCGAAGGTGCCCGACAGGATGTTCACGTTCGAGCGTACGTGGCTGTCGTCGGGGTTGCCGTAGAAGGTTTCGGACGGAACGTCCGCCGGCCTGCCCTGGAACGACGTGATGCCGCGGTCGGCGACGCGCCGGTCGCGCGCGAACTCGTAGCCGACGGTGATTCTCGTACGCGAGTCCGGCGCAATCGTGAACGTCGGGTTGAAGGCCGTGCGGTTCAGGTTGACGAACCTGCGGTAGCTGTCCGAGTTTTCATAAACGCCGTTGAGGCGGAAGGCTACGCGGTCGCCGAGGGGCTGGTTGATGTCGCCCGAGACGCGCCGGTTGTAGAAGGAGCCGCCCGTCAACCAAATCTCGCGCGAAGGGGAGAAGTTGGCCTCCTTGGTCACGCGGTTGATGACGCCGCCGCCGCCGCCGCGCCCGAAGATGAGGGCGTTGGGCCCCTTCAAAGTCTCCAGACGCTCAAGGTTGTACAGGTCGCGGTAGTACTGCACGTCGTCGCGGACGCCGTTGAGGAAGAAGTCGGCGCTGGTGCTCTGGCCGCGGATGACGACCTGATCGCGGTTGCCCTCCCCCTGCTGTGCGACGAGGCCGGGCGTGTAGAGGACTACGTCGCTGATGCTCTGCATCTGCTGATCCCTGACCTGCTCTTTCGTGACGACGGCGACCGACTGCGGAACGTCACGCAACGGCGTCAGGGTCTTGGTGGCGCTGCCGATGACCTCCGCCTGATACTCGGCGTTGTTCGTGGCGAGAACGGTCACGCTGCCGGCGACCCCGGAGACCTGCAACACCACCTCCACCGTCGCGCCGCCCGACTGCCCCAAACTGACTTTCTGCGAAGCCTCGGAGAAGCCATAGGCGATTACCTTCAAGATGTATTCGCCGGGCTCGACCGCCAGGGTGAAGTCGCCGTTCCGGTCGGTCGTCGCGGAAAAATTGCCGCCGCGCCCCTGCGCCTCCGCGATGATGCGGGCGTCGGCGACCGCCGCGCGGTTCGGGTCGAGCACCCTTCCGCGAATCGAAGGCAGGGAAGTGACCTGCGCCCGCGCGGGCAACACACAGGTCAGTAGTGAGAAGACAACGAGGAGGAGCAGTTGGCTCGGAGAAGTTAGACGTAGCATCGCTTTTTTTGAACCGCCTTGTGCAAAGGCTAAGAAGTCGAAAGAGCTTGATGGGCAAAATTGAAATTCGTTTTCAATTTCAACGGGAGTATATGCCTCTCCCGAAGCGGGTGTCAACCGGTAATTTTGAGGGAGTGAATTTAGGAGGCGATTCGGGCGTGAATCATTCGCCGGGGGCGCCGCCGCAGAGGAGTTCGGCGGCGAGGAGTGGGATGGTCAACTCGTGGTGGCCGGTGACGGAGAAGCCGCGGCCGGCTCCGCCGCTCGTGGGGCGGCGGACGACGTTGGTGAGCGGGCGGTAGGACTGTATGAAGTCGAAGTTGGCGGTGGTGAAGTCTTCGAGCGTGTGACCGAGGTTGCGCACGAGCGTGACGCACTTGAGGAAGACCTCGGGCAGGACGACGGCCGAGCCGACGTTGAGGTAGACGCCGCCGCCGCTCATGCGCCGCACGAGTTCCGCCAGCAGGCGGAAGTCCGTGTGCGACGCCGCGCCGAGCGCCGCGCCGTCCGCGCGCGGGTGAAAGTGCGCGATGTCCGTCCCGACCGCGACGTGCGCGGTAAAGGGGACGTGCGCGCTGTAGGCGGCGCAGAGCAGCGAGAGTTCCGCGTGCTTCGGCTCGGAGGCGAGGAGAGCGCGACCGAGCGCCTCGCCGAAGCCGAGCCCGTCACGCGCGGCCTCGCGCGCGGCGTCGTTGAGGAGCCGTCCCGTCTCGTCGGCCGCGCCGAAGGCTCCCGCGCCGAGCGTGGCGTCCACGTCCTCCGAGGTCGAGCCGACCAGCGCCACCTCCGCGTCGTGGACGAGCACGGAGCCGTTGCACGCAATCCCAGAAACAAAGCCGCGGCGCATGAGGTCGATGATGAGCGGCGCGAGCCCGGTCTTGACGACGTGGCCGCCGATGCCCCAGACGATGGGTTTGCCGAGTTCGCGCGCGCGGCGCATCCGCGCGGCTATCTCGCGGATGGACTGCACGGCGAGTATGTTGGGCAGCGCGGCGAGGAAGTCTCGGAGGCTCGCGTCGCCGTCGAAGGGGCGCGCGAAGTCTTCGGCCGCGACCTTGCTCGGCCGCGACGCCAGCGGGTAAGTGTTCACGCCTTCGAGCCCGAGCGGCTCTATGTCGTCGTAGATTGACACACGCTAACGACGCCTCCGTCAGTGCCGGAAATGTTGATGCGGATCGAGGTTCACGCGGCGGACGCGGAGTATATCACGCGGTGCCTTTGCGCTTGCCGCGCGCAGGCGCTTTGGCCTTCGCGCCGCCGTTCGATTCTGTGCCGGCGGCGGGCGCGTGGCCGTTGCCGTTGACGGCCTGCCCGTTGAGCAGCGGGCGGAGCGCGTGGCCCGTGTGAGATTTTTTGACGCGGGCGACATCTTCGGGCGTGCCGCAGGCGACGACGCGGCCGCCGTTCGAGCCGCCCTCGGGGCCGAGGTCGACGATGTGGTCGGCCGACTTGATAACGTCGAGGTTGTGCTCGATGACGATGACGGTGTTGCCTAAGGAGACGAGGCGTTGCAAGACGTCGAGGAGTTTGTGGACGTCGGCGAAGTGGAGCCCGGTCGTCGGCTCGTCGAGGATGTAGATGGTTCTTCCGGTGGCGCGCTTCGACAGCTCGCGCGCGAGCTTGATGCGCTGCGCCTCGCCGCCCGAGAGCGTCGTCGCCGACTGGCCGAGCTTGATGTAGCCGAGCCCCACGTCGAGCAAGGTTTGGAGCTTCTGCTTGATCTGCGGGATGTTCTCTAAGAGCGGCATCGCCTCCTCAATCGTCGTGTCGAGGAGGTCTGCGATGGACTTGCCCTTGTACTTGACCGACATCGTCTCGCGGTTGTAGCGCGCGCCGCGGCACACGTCGCAGAGGACGTAAACGTCGGGCAGGAAGTTCATCTCGATGCGCTTCATGCCGTCGCCCTCGCACGCCTCGCAGCGCCCGCCCTTGACGTTGAAGGAGAAGCGGCCGGGCTTGTAGCCGCGCTCGCGCGACTCGGGCAGCATCGAGTACAGCTCGCGAATCGGCGTGAAGAGCCCGGTGTAGGTCGCCGGGTTCGAGCGCGGCGTGCGGCCGATGGGCGACTGATCAATCTCGATGCACTTGTCGACGTGCTCAAGCCCCTCGATGGAATCGTACTCGCCCGGCTCTTCGAGCGAGCCGTAGAGGTGGCGCGCGAGCGCGCGGTAGAGGATGTCGTCCACGAGCGTCGACTTGCCCGAGCCGGAGACGCCTGTGACGACGGTGAGCAGGCCGAGCGGGAAGGTGGCGTCGATGGACTTGAGGTTGTTGGCGCGCGCGCCGCGGACGGTGACGGCGTTGCCGCCCGCGGCGCGTCGGTCGCGCGGCACTTCGATGGCGAGCTTGCCGCAGATGTACTGACCCGTGATCGAGGCGGGGTTGCAGGCGACCTCTTCGGGCGTCCCGGCCGCGACGATCTGGCCGCCGTGGACACCCGCCGCCGGGCCGATGTCGACGACGTAGTCGGCGCGGCGGATGGTCTCCTCGTCGTGCTCGACGACGAGGACGGTGTTGCCGAGGTCGCGCAGCGCCGAAAGGGTTTCGAGCAGCTTCTGATTGTCGCGCGGGTGCAGGCCGATGGAGGGCTCGTCAAGGACGTAGAGCACGCCGCGAAGCTGCGAGCCGATCTGCGTGGCGAGCCTGATACGCTGCCCCTCGCCGCCGGAGAGCGTGGCCGAGGCGCGGTCGAGCGAGAGGTAGCCCAAGCCCACCTGCGTGAGGAAGCGCAGGCGGTTGCGTATCTCGCGCAGGACGAGGCCGGCGATCTGCGTCTCGCGCTCGTTGAGCTTGAGCTTGTCGAAGGCGGCGGCCGACTCTTCGATGGGCAGCGCCGTGTACTCGGCGATGCCGCGCCCGCCGACGCGGACGGCGAGCGACTCGGGCTGCAAACGCTGCCCCGCGCAGTCGGGGCACCCGACCGGCGAGACCAACTCTTCGAGCGCCTCGCGGACGCGCTCGCTCGGCGCGTCGTGCATCCGTTCGGAGAGGTAGCGCACCGCGCCCTTCCAGTCGCTCTCGTACTTGTAGAGCCCGTGGCGGAAGGTTATCTGCCCCTCGACGCCGTGGAAGAAGCCGTCGCGCACCTGTCGCGGAAGCTCGGTGAAGGGCGTGTCCGGGTCTGACTTGAAGTGTTCGGCGACGGCGACGAGCGCGGCTTTCAAGTAGGCCGCGCCCTGCTTGTCCGAGGCGGCGAGCGCGACGAAGAGCTTGTCGGAGCGCTCCGTGGCGTCCGTGACAATCTTCGCCGGGTCGATTTCGAGCACGGTGCCGAGGCCGTGGCAACGCTTACACGCGCCGTAGACCGAGTTGAAGGAGAACGAGCGCGGTTCAAGCGGCGGGACGTTGATGCCGCAATTAACGCAGGCCATCCGCTCCGAGTAGAGCTTCTCCTCGCCGTCGACGACCGAGATGAGGACGGCGCCGCCGGTCAGCTTCAAGGCGGTGCGGACGGACTCGCTCAGGCGCTCGCCGATGCCGGGCTTGATGAGCAGGCGGTCGACGACGGCCTCGATGGTGTGGTTGCGGCGTTTGTCGAGCCGTATCTCCTCGTCGAGCGAAACGAGTTCGCCGTCCACGCGCGCGCGCAGGAAACCGTCCTTCTGTAGCTTCTCAAGCTCCTTCCTGAACTCGCCCTTGCGCCCGCGCACGATTGGCGCGAGCACCATCACGCGCTCGCCCTCGGGGAGCGAAAGCACGCTGTGGACGATCTGCTCGATTGACTGTCGCGTGATGGGCGCGCCGCAGATGTGACAGTGCGGCTGGCCGACGGAGGAGAAGAGCAGGCGCAGGTAGTCGTAGACTTCCGTCACCGTGCCGACGGTCGAGCGCGGGCTGCGCGAGACGGTCTTCTGCTCGATGGAGATGGCGGGCGAGAGGCCGTCAACCGAGTCAACGTCGGGGCGTTCGAGCTGGTCGAGGAACTGGCGCGCGTAGGCCGAGAGCGACTCGACGTAGCGGCGCTGCCCCTCGGCGTAGATGGTGTCGAAGGCGAGCGAAGACTTGCCCGAGCCGGAGAGTCCCGTGATGACCGTCAGGCGGTCGCGCGGTATCTCGACGTTAACGTCCTTCAGATTGTGCTGGCGCGCGCCGCGCACGGTGATTCGGTCTATTGCCATTGCCTGAATCGCCCCGCGAGCACTACAGTGGAGAATCTGGCGCTACGCGGAAACGACCATTTTAGACGACGCGCCACGAGCCCGCAAGCAAGCACGCCCCGCTCGCCTCCGAACGGCCCGACGCGCGTCCCCGCAGGCAGGTTGCGGAACCGAGACGGCCGCGGCGCGTTTGATGAAACGGCCGCTGAAAGCTCTCAAAAACTCCCTTCAGGAGAACTTCGGATGCACGCCTCGCCTCGCCGGATGACCGCCGCCCTGCTCCTCGTCTCGCTCGCCGCACAGATTTTCGCCGCGCAGACACAGAAGAAGTCGCCGCCCGAGCGTTCGCAGCCGGAGGTGTCGCAGCCCGCCCCCGCCTGTGACGCGGAGCGCGCGCTTCAACTCGTCTCGCAGCAGCTTGTGGACTCGCGCGCTCTGACGAACGGCGCGAAGCGTTCGGCCGTTCTGGCGCGCGGCGCGGAGATGCTCTGGCCTTACGACCAGCCGCGCGCACGCGCCGTGTTGGCCGAGGCGTTCGACGCGGCTTCGTCGCACTACAGGGAGCGCGGCGAGGCGGTCGAGCGGCGCGCCCCGAGGCGCGCTGACGCGACCTACCCGGGGCAGCCTGTCGTGCAGCCCGACCCACGGATGTTCGTCCTGCTCATCATCGCGCGTCTCGACCACGCGTGGGCCGAGAAGCTCACCGCGCGCGCCGCCGAAGAGATGCGCGAGCGCGCGCTCGCCGGCGCGCCGAAGGAGCGCGGCCAGCGCGAAGCAGGGGAGAGGCTAGCCGGGATGGCGCGCTCGTTCGCGTCGAGCGACCCGGCGCTGGCGCTCTCGCTGGCGCGCCAGGCGTTGCGCTTCCCTTCGGCGCGCTTCCTCGGCACTTTCATCTACTTGCTGGCGAGAACCGACCGCGCCTCGGCCGACGCCTTCTACGTGGACGCGCTCCGCACCTTCGCCGACTCGGACGTTGCTTCGCTGCTCGAAATCTCCGCCTACCCGTTCGCGCTCAACTACAACCTCGGGCTCCGCCCCGGCTACAACACGGTTGGGCCTGTGCCGCCGGACTTCAAGCCGAGCCCGGAGTTGCAGCGGCAGTTCGCCGCCGCGCTCCTGCGCGCGTCAGAGCGGAGCCTCAAGGCTGCGGCCGGACAGCCGCCGCCGGCCGACGACCCGCAACGCGCCTCCAACCCGGAAATTATCTACGCGGCGCTGACCGCGCTCGAAACTTTGTACGGCCCGACGGACAAGTCTTTCACGGCGCTCGCCGAGCCTCTGAGGCAGATGGCCGGCGGGATGCTCTCGGGCGGCGGCCTGCGGCGTGCGACCAACAACGCCGAGAACAGCACGCGCACGCCGGGCGAGTCGGCGGTCAAGTCCGACCGCATCGAGAACGTTCTGGCGCAGGCCGACAGGATGAAGGAGCCAGACCAGCACGACCGCGCGATTGTGACGGGGCTGTGGGGCTATCTCGGCGACGAGCCCGTCGAGCGTCTGGAAGCCGTGGCCGAGAAGATTAAGGACGCGGCCGTGCGCCCGCAGTTCCTCGACTCCATATATTTCTCGCAGGTGCTCAGGGTTTTGAAGGCCGGGCGGACGGACGAGGCGGCGCGCGCGGCGGAGAAGGTGCAGTCGCTTGAGCAGCGCGCGGTGCTGGCGTGGGAGTTGACGGCCGCGGAGTTCAAGCTGACGGGCGCGGGCGTTGAGGCGCGCAACGTGGCCGAGTCGATCTACAAGTCGGCGCAGCGCGCGCCCGAGTCGGAGGAGAAGGCGCGCGCACTGCTCGGCCTCGCGTACGTCTACACGAAGCTCGACCCGCAACGCACGACGGCTCTGCTGGCCGAAGCCGTCTCGGCCCTCAACCGCCTGCCGGGCTACGACCCTTTCAGACCCAACGTCATGCGCAGCGTCGAAGGGCGGACTTACTACTTCTACACGTTCAGCCCCGCGCCGGGCTTCAGCCTTGAAACCGTGCTCAAGGAGTTGGCCGAGCGCGACATGGATTCGGCGCTCGAAGTCGCGGGCGCGCTCGACGACAGGCACGCCCGCGCGCTGGCCGTCTTCGCGAGCGTCTCGAAGTGTCTGGCGGACTCGAAGCCGAAGCCCGCGCCGAAGCGGATGCCCGCCGCGAAGAAGACCGACGACGCCCCGAAGCCGCAGGCGACGCCGAAGAAGCGCCCATGATTTACACCCGGCCGCGAACTGCTATAAACTCCGCTGCATAGACCGCAGAATCGAGCAGACGAGAGGGGCAGGGAGGGACGTGCTGAATCTTCCGAACGCACTGACGCTGTCGCGCATCTTCGTCGTCCCCGTCCTCGTCGTTGTCCTGCTCACGCCATTCTCCGAGCACTGGTTCGGCGTCCAGCGCCACCTGCTCGGCGTCGCGCTCTTCCTCGGCGCGGCGGCCACCGACTTCCTCGACGGACACATCGCGCGCAGCCGCCGGCAGATTTCGCGCTTCGGCATCCTGCTCGACCCCATTGCGGACAAGCTGCTCATCAGCGCCGCGCTCATCTCGCTCGTCGAGAACCGGCTCGCGCCGGCGTGGGCCGTCTGCATCATCGTCGGGCGCGAGTTCGCGGTGTCGGGTCTGCGCAGCGTGGCGGCGGCCGACGGCATGGTCATCTCCGCTTCGGCGATGGGGAAGTTCAAGATGGCTTCGCAGGTGCTGGCGGTGGCGCTGCTCATCGCGTCGAGCACGGCGGGCGCGCCGCCCGTGGCGAACTTCGGCCACGCCTTCCCGGCGATACAGTTCTGGACGGTGCCCGAGCTGCGCGCGGCCGTCGGCCACCTCTTCGGCGCGGGCGCGGTGACGGCGACCGACTGGCAGGTGCTGCTCTACACGGCCGGGCGCGCGATGTTGTGGGTCGTGGTGCTCTCGGCGTGTCTTTCGATGTACGAATACTTCCGCGCCTTCTACCGCGCGGCGCTCGAACGCTCCGCGCACGAGCGCGCCGCCGCCACGCCCCCGCCCCCGGCCGCCGCGCGCACGCCGACGCCTAACCGGTAAAAAGCCGTAAACCGTAAACCGTGACGAGAGGAAGAACCTGTCTTCTCTCGTCACGGTTTACGGCTTACGGTTTACGCTTTCCGGCTACTGGACTTCGACCGCGTCGCCGGTGTGTATCTCCTGCGCGACGCGCGTGACGATGGCGGTTGCCGTGCGCCCCTCGACGCGGAGGACGACCAGCTCGCCGACGACCTTGCGCGGGACGGCCGGGCGGGT
>JBEVKV010000188.1:0-10033 GCA_040509515.1 Pyrinomonadaceae bacterium
CGGCCGCGCGGGGGCCCGGGGCCACCGGGGGGGCGGGGCGCCCGGACTGCGCGGCGGCGCGCGCCGGCGCGCCCAACTCGCCGCTGCCTTACGTCAACCTCGCCGACGCGGCCGCCGCCGACAACAAGCTCGACGAGGCGTGGTCGCACCTCGACCGTGCCCTCGCGCTCGACCGGACGAACTTTCAGGCGCTGACCGCGCTCGTCAACCTCGCGGCGGCCACGAACCGGCTCGATCAGGCGCGCGCGCGCGTCGAGCAGTTGGCCTCCGAGCAGCCCGGCAGCGCGCGGCTCCAGTACCTTCTGGGTCAGTCGTTCCGCTCCGGCAGCCAGCAGCAGCCGGCCGACGCCGCGCGCGCCGAGGCGGCCTTCCGCCGCGCCGTCGAGCTGGACGCCGACTTCATGCCGGCCTACACGGCGCTCGCCGAAATCTACTTCGGCACGCAGCAGCCCGACCGCGCCATCGAAGAGTACAAGAAGATCACCGAGCGGAGGCCCGACGATTTCATCGCCTTCCGCAACATCGGGCTCATCGAGGCGGGGCGCGGCCAGCACGACGCGGCGGCCGAGTACTACCGCCGCGTGCTGACCATCCGGCCGGACGAGGCGGTGGCGGCCAACAACCTCGCGGCGCTCTACGGCGAGCACGGGAAGGGCAACGCCGACGAGGCGATGCGTCTGGGTCAGGACGTGGTGCGCCGCTACCCCAACGAGCCCGGCTTCGCCGACACGCTCGGCTGGGTCTACTACCGGCGCGGGCTCTACCGCGACGCCGTCGAGCAGCTCCAGCGCGCGGTCGCGTCCGCGTCCAAGCGCGGACGCGACAACTCGCTCTACCGCTGGCACCTCGGCGCGGCGCTCGCCAAGAACGGCGACAAGGCCGCCGCGCGGCGCGAGCTGCAGAAGTCGCTTGAGCTGGCCGCGCAGGAGCAGCAGCGCGCGGACAAGCCCCCGACCGTCACCCCGGTCGAAGAGGTGCGCCGCACGCTCGAAAGCCTTTAAGGCAGTGATGAGTGATGAGTGATAAGTGATAAGAAAGAACAAGTCCCTTCTTCTCTTATCACTCATCACTCATCGCTCATCACCGCGAACGGAGTGAGCAAGATGAGTGTTGATTTCAGACAGCGGACGCCGGGCGAGCTGGCGCAGATAGTTTGGCGGCGGAAGTGGATGATACTGCTCCCGACGGCGGCCGTCGCGGTCGCGGTCGCCTACGTCGTGTGGCGGCTGCCGAACGTCTACGAATCGACGACGCTCTTGTCGGTGCGGCCGGCGAGCATCGCCACCGAGTCGGTCGGGCAGCTCTCGGACAGCGACTTGACGCTGCGCATCAACAACATTACGCAGGAGGTCACCAGCCGCAGCTCGCTCCAGCCGCTCATCGAGAAGTACGGCCTCTACGCGCGCGAGCGAGCGCGCGGCGAGTCGATGGAGGCGCTCATCGAGCGGATGAGCACGCGCGACCTTGAGATCAAACTCAACACGACGCGCAACGACATCACCAACGGCTTCATCCTCTCCTTCCGCGGGCAGGAGCCGCGCACCACGCAGGCCGTCACCGCCGACCTCGCGGGCAAGTACGTCGAGAGCCAGAAGCGCGCGTCGAGCGAGGAGACCTCGCTCACGAAGGATTTCTTCACCGAGCGCGTCAACCAGCAGAAAGAGAAGCTCGACGAGATAGACCGCCGCCGGCTTCAGGTCATGCAGACCAACATCCGCAACCTGCCCTCGGCGACGCAGGCGCTCGTCGGCCAGCTCGCGGGGCTGCGCGACGAGCAGCAGACGCGCATCGCCGAGGTCGGCCGCCTCAACGGTCAGATTACGAGCCTCAACCAACTCGTCAACGACCTCGGCAAAGCCAACCAGCAGCAGGTCGAGGAGGTCGTCGCGCAGATGCAGGACCCGAAGAGCACGGCCGCCTACGCCGAGCTGGTCAAGCGCCGCGCGCAGCTCGCGTCCGACAGAGAGACGCTCAAGCTCCAGTACCGCGACAAGCACCCAGAAGTGGTCGCCATCCAGAGCCAGATCGACTCCGTCCAGCGCCAGATGGACGAGATGGTCGAGGAGCACAAGCGCCGCGTCGAGGAGACGCGCGACCGACTGTCGGGCAAGATCGACCCGCGACTCAACTCTTACAAGAGCGACATCGCGCGGCTCCAGAGCGAGATCAAGCGCCAGCAGACGCTGCTCGACCACGTCGAGGCGCAGATCGTCGCGGTCGGCGGGAACATCAACAGCGTCCCGCAGGCCGAAGTCCAGCTCGAAGCCATCAACCGCGAGTACCAGACCGAGAAGGCCATCTACGACCAGCTCGCCGAGCAGCAGGAGAAGGCCGAGACGATGGCGCAGGTGGCGGGGCGCGCGCAGGGCGAATCAATCGCGGTCATCGACACGGCGAGTCTGCCGCAGGAGCCGGTCGCGCCCAAGCGCCCGCTGCTGATGCTTCTGGGGCTGGCCGCGGGGCTCGGCGTCGGGCTCCTGCTCGCCGCCGCCTTCGAGGTGCCGCGCCTGCTCACCGTCCAGACGAGTGAGGACGCCGAGCACTACACGGGGCTCCCCGTGCTCGTCACGCTGCCGATGCTTCTGACCCCGCGCGAGCAGCGCAACCTGAAGGCGCGCCGCTTCGCGCTGGCGGCGGCGGCCGTCGTCGTCACCGTGCTGAGCGCCCCCGCGCTCGCCTTCGTCCTCAGCCGCCTGCACGTCATTGAGATGTTCGCGTCGCGCGGCTGACTTGGAACGCCGCCGGACGCCGGAGCCTGAAAAGAAATGTACCTTGAGTTTTACGGACTGAAGGAACTCCCGTTCGCGCTGACGCCCGACCCGCGGTTCATCTATTTCACGCCCTCGCACACCGAGGCGATGGCCAACCTGCACTACGGCATCGAGAGCGGCAAGGGGCTCATCGTCGTCACGGGCGAGGTGGGGACGGGGAAGACGACCATCCTGCGCTGGATGATGAACCGGCTCGACCGCACGGTGCTCGTCGCCTACATCTTCAACCCGCGCATGACGGTGCCGGAGTTCTACCAGTACGTCTCGTCGCCGAGGCTGCTCGACGTGCCGCGCTGGGAGAGCAAGTCGGAGCTGCTCCTGAGGCTCGGCGAGGTGCTCGACTCGCGCCACTCGCGCGGCCTGCGCACCGTGCTCGTCATCGACGAGGCGCACGGGCTCTCCGCCTCCGTGCTCGAAGAGATACGGCTGATGTCGAACTTCGAGTCCGACTCGGCCAAGCAGTTGCAGATAGTCCTGACGGGGCAGCCCGAGCTGCGCGACGTGCTCAACCAGCCCGAACTCAGACAGCTCAAGCAGCGCGTCGCGCTGCGCTGCGAGATCAAGCCGCTGCCCGACATCGACGAGACTTCGCGCTACATCGCCTCGCGGCTCCTCGCCGCGGGGGCCGAGCGCACGGACGTGTTCACCCCCGGGGCGGTCGACCTCATCTTCCGCTGCTCCGAAGGCATCCCGCGCCAGATCAACAACATCTGCGACAACTCTCTGCTCGCGGGTTTCGCCGCCGGCGCGGAGACCATCGGGCGCGACATCGTCGAGGAGGTCGCCGACACCTTCGACCTCCTGCCGAACGCGCAGCGCGGCCGGCAGTCGGGCGAGGAGCGCGCGGGCGCGGCGCGCATCTTCACCTCCGCCGGGCGCTCCGAGCTTTGGGCGGCCGAGGCCGCGGGCGCCGAGCGCGCGGGGGGCGGCGAAGAGCAGCCGCAGCAGTCGCCGAACGTCGTCGGGCGCGCCGCGCAGGTCAGCCACGAGCGCGAGGTCGAGCGCGAGCTTGAAGGCGGCGTGCCGGCCGCACCCGCGACCGACCGCGAAGAGCTGGGGCGCGCCTTCCGCAGTTGGGACGACAGCAAGGGAGATTCGTGATGGGCAGAGTCTACGAAGCACTGAAGAGGCGCGCCGCCGGCCGCCCCGAAGAGGTGGCCGCGCAGGTCGTCGAGCCGGCGCGCGCGAAGGAGGCCGTCAGCGGCCCCTTCGCCGAGCCGAACGGCGCGGCGCACGCGCACGCCCCTGAGAACGGGGCGAACGGCGCGGCCCCCGAGTACCTCTTCAGCGCCTCCAAACATTTTCAGTCGCCGGAGACGGCGCAAGTTTCAGCGTCCACTGAGCACACCGGGACGCCCGGCGGGTCGGCACTCCCCGCGGGGCAGGCTTCGCGTGCTGCTGGGGCAACTGTGGGCGCTGACGGTTCGGCGCGCACGCCGGAGTTTGTCAGCATTGACATCTCCGCCGCGCGCGTCGAACCACATCTCGTCGCGGTCACACAACCGCGCTCCTCGCACGCCGAGCGCTTCCGCTCGCTCCGGACGCGCGTGCTCCACGCCGGCGAGCGCCGCAAGATGCAGGCGTTCGTCATCACGAGCGCCGGCGTGATGGAGGGCAAGACGCTCACGGCGCTCAACCTCGCGTGGCTGCTCGCGCAGACCGACGGCGTCTCGGCGCTCCTCATCGACGGCGATTTGCGCAACCCCTGCGCGGCCGAGTACCTCGGGCTGGAAGCGCCCTCCGGGCTCTCCGAAGTCCTCGGGGGCGAGGCTTCGCTCGCCGACTCCATCGTCCGGCTTGAGCCGGCGGGGCTGCACCTGCTGCCGGGCGGCTCGGCGCGCGACGACGTGGCGGAGCTGCTGTCGGGGCCGCGCTTCCTCGCCGTGCTCAAGGAGGTGCGGCGGATGTTCGACTACGTCATCATCGACGCGCCGCCGCTCGGCATCTTCACCGACGCGGCCGTGCTGATTAACCGCGCCGACGCCGCGCTCATCGTCGCGCGCGCGGGCAAGACGCGCTACGCCGCGCTCGAAAAACTTCTGGAGCCGCTCCCGCGCGAGCGTCTGCTCGGCGTCATCCTCAACGGCTCGGAGGAGCAGCTCAACGAGCAGAACTACTACTACCGGCGCCGCTACGCGGGCCGCCGCGAGGGGGGCGAGGATTAAAAGTTCGCGCCCCGGCGAATCCGCGGGGGCGCGGGGGGAGTTTTAAAGGGCTTGGCTTCGACGCGCGTAAACGTCAGGACGCTGCTGCTCATCGTCGCGGAGGCGCTTTTGATCTTCCTCGCGATGGTGACGGCCGCTTACCTGCGCCTCGGCTGGTCGGACGCCTACTTCGAGCTGAACGAGAAATACGGGTTCGGCAAGGCCGCGCTCGTCACGCTCTTCTGCCTCGCGGCTTTCTACCTCTACGACCTCTACGACTTCGTCGTCATGCACGACCGGCGCGAGCTGGTGCTGCGGCTCGTGCAGGCGCTCGGGCTCGCGTGGGTCGCGCTGGCGATAACGATGTACCTGCTGCCGCGTCTGATGATAGGGCGCGGCGTCTCGCTCATCGCGCTGCCGCTGGCGCTGCTGCTGATGGTCGGGTGGCGCGTCGCCGCGCACTGGCTGCTCGGCCACCCGGGCGTGGGCGAGAAGGTGCTCATCGTCGGCTCGGGCTCGTCGGCCGTCGAGGTCGCGCGCGAGGTCTTGGAGCGGCGCGACGCAGGCTACCGCGTCGTGGGTTTCGTGGACAGCAACCCGGCGCTGGTCGGCCAGAGTTTACTTAACCCGCGCGTCATCGGGCTCACCGACGACCTCGCGGAGATCACGCGGCGCGAGGGCGTTAACCGCATCGTCGTCGCTCTGGGCGAGCGGCGCGGCCAGTTCCCCGTCCGACAGCTTCTCGACTTGAGCCTGTCGGGCGACGTGGCGATTGAGGAGTGCGCGAGCTTTTACGAACGTCTGACGGGGCGCGTCTCGCTCGACATGATGCGCCCCTCGTGGCTCATCTTCTCGGCGCGCGGGCGGCAGGCGCGGCTCTCCGCCGTGCTGCGGGCGATGTTCCACCGCGGCGTCGCGTTCGGCGGCGCGTTTCTTTCGCTGCCCATCGCGCTCGTGACCGCCGCGCTGATTAAGCTCGACTCGCCCGGCCCCGTCCTCTACTCGCAGGAGCGCGTGGGGAAGAACGGCCGCCCCTTCCGCGTCTACAAGTTCCGCTCGATGCGCACCGACGCCGAGAAGGACGGCCCCGTCTGGGCCAGCAAGGCGGGCGACGCGCGCACGACGCGCGTCGGGCGCGTGATACGCAAGATTCGCGTGGACGAGATCCCGCAGTTCTGGAACATCCTGCGCGGCGACATGAACTTCGTGGGGCCCCGACCCGAGCGGCCGCACTTCGTCAAACAGCTCGCCGAGGAGATTCCCTTCTACGAGCAGCGCCACCTCATCCCGCCGGGGCTGACCGGCTGGGCGCAGATTAAATATCCCTACGGCGCGTCCATCGAGGACGCGCGCCAGAAGTTGCAGTACGACCTCTACTACATCAAGAACCAGAGCCTACTGCTCGACGCCGTCATTCTGTTCGAGACCGTCAAGACCATCCTCTTCGGTCGCGGGACGTGAAGTCGCCGCAAGTTGTCGTTTGGAGGTTTGAAGTTATGAAGTCCAACCAGAGAATCGCCGCCGCCCTCTCGCTCGCGCTGCTCGTGCTCGCCGCGACCGCCGCCGCGCCCGCCCTCGCGCGGCGGCAGCAAAAGGACGCGCGGCAGAAGCCGCCGGCGGGCGAGCGTTTGGAGCCGGACGACAAGAGCGTGGCGCGGCCGGGCGTCCCCGAGGAGGCGCTCGTCAACCGCCGCGAGCGGATGGGCGAGGAGGACGCCGTCGAGCTGCCCTATTACAACAACTTCCTCACGTCCTACCGGCTCGGCCCCGAGGACGTGGTCTCGGTGACGGTCTTCGACCTGCCGAAGTATTCCAAGACCGGCATCGTCATCCCGCCCGACGGCCGCATCGACTACTACTTCGTGCGCGGCGGCCTGCACGTCGCCGGGAAGACGACGCAGCAGGTGGCCGACGAGATCGCGCAGCACCTCGACGAGTACATCATCGACCCGAAGGTGACCGTCTCGCTTGAGAAGGCGATGTCGGCGCGCTGGAGCGTCATCGGCGACGTGGCGCAGCCCGGCCCGCGCGTGATGTCGCGCCGGCTGAGCGTGCTCGACGCGCTGGTCGAGGCGGGCGGCGTGCTGCCGACCGGCGACAAGAAGAAGGTCGTCGTGCTCCACTGGGACGCCAACCGCATGATCAAGCAGATTCCCATCGACGTTTCCGCCATCGAGAAGGGCAAGGCCGCCGACACATACTTCCTCAGCCCCGGCGACCAGATTTTCGTCCCCGGCAACAAGTGGAAGCGCGTCGAGTCCATCCTCAAGCTCGCCCCGATTCTCAGCTTCGCGCGCATCTTCACCGGAGGCTTCTGATGAAGGGGGCAGGGGGAAAGGTTAAGGGTGAAGGGGCGAAGGCCGGCGTCCGTCGCGCGCGGCTCTTCCTGCTTTGCCTTTTCCTTTCCCCGTTCCCCTTTGCCCTTTCTCCAGTCGTTCGGGCGGCGGCGTGGGAGCGCCAGCGGACGGGGACGTTCGCGTGGCTGCACGCGGCCTTCTTCGTCGACGAGCGGCGGGGTTGGGCGGCGGGCGGGAAGGGCGCGCTGCTCTCGACCTCGGACGGCGGCGCGACGTGGGAGTCGAGGAAACGCCCGACCGAAGACGCCGTGCGCGACATCTTCTTCCACGACGCCGAAGTGGGTTGGCTCCTCTGCGAGCGCAGCATGTTCAAGCCGATGGAGAAGGAGGAGTCGGTCTCCTACCTCCTGAAGACGACCGACGGCGGCGGCGCGTGGACGCGCGTCGAGGTGACGCGCGGCGCGGACGTTGACTTGAAGCTCGCGGGACTGCGTTTCGCAGACCGCGACCACGGCTGGGTCTTCGGCGAGATGGGCTCGCTCTTCGTCACTTCGGACGGCGGCGAGACTTGGGCGCGGCAGCGCGTGCCGACGCGCCACGTACTGCTCGGCGCGTCCTTCTTCGACGCGCGGACGGGCTGGCTCTCGGGCGGCGGGCTGACCGTGTTGAAGACGACCGACGGCGGCGCGAGTTGGCACGCCGGCACGGTCTTCGTCCCCGCCTCAGGCGGCGAGGCGCAAACACAGTCGGAGCCGAACTCGCCCGGGCGCGGCGAAACGGCGCGGCCGGACGAGTCGGCGCGCAGGCTCTCGCGGCGGCTCAACGCGGTCTGCTTCGTCACGCACGACGCGGGTTGGGCGGTCGGGGCCGGCGGGGTCATCATCGCCACCTCGGACGGCGGACGCACTTGGCGGCCGCAAACCTCGGGCGTCGGCGACGACCTCTGGGACGTGAAGTTCTTCGACGCGCGCGAAGGCTGGGCGGTCGGCACGGGCGGCACGATGCTGCACACGACCGACGGCGGGCGTACGTGGGGCGACGCGCGGCGCGTGACGACGCACGCGCTCGAACGCTTGGTTCTCGTCGGCCGTCGCGCGTGGGCGGTGGGTTTCGGCGGCACGGTCGTCGCGCTCAAAGGTTGAGGGCGGAGGGAAGTGAGATGAAGAAGCTTTTGAAGAGAACGCCGGCGCTCCTGCTCCTCGCGTGCGCGCCGTGCGCGTTGGCGCAGACGCCGCGGACGACGCCGGCGACGACGCAGAAGTCCGGCGAGGCCGTCCGCGAGCGTCGCGTAGAGGCCGCCGAGACATCCGACAAGTCTGACGACAAGTCGGCCGTGAAGGCGGAAGCGCCGCCCGCGGAGTCGGACGAGGCGAAGGCCGAGGTCGAGGCCCTGCGCGCGCGCGCCGAGTCGGCGGCAAGCCCGGCCGAGCGCGGTCGCCTGCGCCTCAGTCTGGCCGAGCGCCTGTCCGAGCTTGGACGCGGCGCGGAGGCGGCGCAACTCCTCCGCTCGATGCTCGACGAAGAACGTTTCGACCCGCAGCTTTTCTACAACGCGGGGAACGCTCTGGCGCGTCTCGAACAGTCTGTGGACGCGGCCGAAGCCTACCGCAAGGCGATAGCGCAGCGGCGCGGCAACTACTCGCGCGCGCAGCACAACCTCGGCGTCGTGCTCACGCGGCTGGGTCGATGGGAGGAGGCCGAAGAGGCTCTGCGCGCGGCGCTCCGACTTGAGAGCAACCAGTACGCGGAGGCGAGCTACAGTCTGGGTCGGCTCCACGCCCTGCGCGGCGACGCGGCGCTGGCGGCGGCCGAGTGGGAGCGCACGCTCCGGCTCAGCCCCGACCACGCGGCGGCGGCCGTCGCGCTCGCGCGCGCTCTCGCCGAGGGCGGCGAGGACGAGAGGGCGTTGACGCTGCTCGACGCGTTCGGACAGCGCGCGCAACGTCGCGGCGCGGACGTGCCGCACGAGGTCGAGGTCGCGCGCGGCGAGATAGTCGCCGAGGCCAACGTCGTCGCCGCGCGACGCGCGATGGGTCTAAAGGAGTCCGCCCCCGCGGCGTCCGCGCGCGTCGAGGCCGGCGCGCCGCGCACGGCGACGCTCCCGGACGCGACCGAGTTGCTGCGCGGCGCTCGCGTGTCGAGGGCTTCGGCGTCGCCGGTGCCGGTCGTCAACAACCGCGCCTACACGCTCCTGCTCGACGCACGCGCGGCGCGCGCCGACGAGCGCAACGAGGAGGCCGTCGGGCTCTACCGCCGCGCCATACGCGAGGGCGGCGGCTACCTCGCGCCCGCCAACACGGAGTTGGGCTTCACGCTGGCCGCGATGCGCCGGCACGAGGAGGCGGTCGCGGCGCTGCTCGCGGTGGTGCGCAAAGAGGGCGCGCGCAACCCGCTGGTCTTTTACCACCTCGGGCGCATCTACGAGCATCTGGGTCGGCTCGGCGAGGCGGGCGAGGCTTTCGCGCGCGCGGCCGAGTTGGCCGGCGAACAGAGCCCGCAGTTCTACGTCGATCTGAGCCGCGTGCGCGAGCGCGAGGGTCGCTCTACGGACGCGCTCTCGGCCGCCGAAGCCTACGTCCGCGTGACGGCGCGCGCGGGCGGCGGCACCCCCGACTGGGCGCGCGAGCGCGTCGAGATTTTGAGGAAGAAGGCCGGGCAGTCCGGCCGGGACGTGCAGCCGGCGGCGGTCAAAAGTTAACAGTCGTCCCCGGTCGGAGCCCCGACGTTCCGGCTTCGAGCACGACGGTTGAGGAAAAAAGCTCGAATGTTCCCCCTCCGAGGCTGAAGATTGCGGCTCTGAACCTCAAAGTTGGAGAAAAAA
>JBEVKV010000189.1:0-5272 GCA_040509515.1 Pyrinomonadaceae bacterium
TGGCGTGCGGCGTCCCCGTCGTCGCGACCGCGACCGAAGGCGCGCGCGAGGTCGTCGAAGACGGCGCGGACGGACTGCTCGTCCCCGTCGGCGACGTGAACGCGTTGGCCTCATCTGTCGTCTCGCTGCTCAAAGACGACGCCCGCCGCCGCGCGTTCGGCGAAAGGGCGTTCGACGCGGCGCGCGAGCGTTTCGACATCGCGCGCACGGTCGAAGCCACCGAGCGCGTCTACGCCGAGGCCGTCGCCGACAATTCATCCGAATGAGAAATGCTTTATCATGCGGCGCGACGACGAGACATCCGAGATGAACCTTTACGCGTGGAGGGTTGAATGACTAAAGGCGCGGTGAGCGTGCGCGGTGTCGAAGTGGCTTACGACGAAGTGGGGCGCGGCGACGCGTTCGTGCTGCTGCACGGCTTCCCCTTCGACCGCTCGATGTGGCGTGAGCAGGCGGAAGTTTTGAGCGCCGACTTTCGCGTCATCGCGCCCGACCTGCGCGGGCTCGGCGAGACTCCGCTCGGCGGCTTGGCGGCGGCGACGATGGACGAGATGGCCGAAGACGTGGCGGCGCTTCTCGACGCCCTGAACGTCGAGCGCGCGGTGCTCGGCGGGCTCTCAATGGGCGGCTACGTCGTGTTCGAGTTCTTCCGTCGCTTTCCCCGACGCGTGCGCGCGCTCGTCCTCGCCGACACGCGCCCGCAAGAAGACGACGACGCCGGGAAGCGCACGCGCGAGGAGAACGCGCAAAAAGTTTTGAGGGAAGGCATGAGGCCGCTGGTCGACTCGATGCTGCCGAAGCTGCTCACGGCGTCCACGCGCGAGCGCAGACCCGACGTGTTCGAGCGCGTGAGCGCGATGATGCTCGCCGTCCGTCCCGAAGGTGCGGCCGCCGCGCTGCGCGGGATGGCCGTGCGGCGCGACCAGACCGAACTGCTTTCGCGGATTGACATGCCGACCCTCGTCGTCGTCGGCACCGAAGACGCCATCACGACGCCGTCGGACGCCGAGGCGATGGCCGCGAAGATTGAGGGCGCGCGTCTCGTCCGCGTCGAAGGCGCGGCGCACCTCTCGAACGTCGAGCGACCCGAAGAGTTCAACCGCGCGCTCGGAGATTTCGTCGGCGGCTTATAGAAAGTTGAATGAGTGACGTGAACGAACCCTGGAAATACAGCATCGAGGAGCGCGTCCGCTGGGGCGACGTGGACGCGGCGCGAATCATCTTCTACGGCGCGTACATACGCTTCTTCGAGTTCGCCGAGACCGAGCTGTTCCGCGCGGTCGGGCTCCCCTACGGCGTGATGTTCGACGAGCTGGACATCTGGCTGCCGCGCGCGCACCTCGAATGCGACTTCCACCGCGCCGCGCAGCTCGACGATCTGCTGGAGGTCTGCGTCTACGTCGGCCGCGTCGGCACAAAGTCGCTGCGGCTCAACTTCGAGGTGCGACGCAACGGCACCGACGAGATGGTCGCCGAAGCGCACTTCGTCCTCGTCGCCGTCCGCCGCAACACCTTCGAGTCCGTCCCCGTCCCCGACGAACTCAAACGCCGCCTCGCCCCCTACACACGACCCGGGGCCGACGAAAGCACGAAAGCTAAAACGGGTTGAGGGCGCGGCGCGCGAGCGTGCGCTTGAGGTCGAGATAGCCCTGGTCGCCGGTGACGAGTTCGCGAAGCGTGCGGCGGATTCCCGGGTGGGCGCGCGCGAGCTTGATCATCCTGTCGGTGAAAGGGCCGCCCCAGAAGTCTCCGTAGAACCTGCGCCGCATCTTCGAGGCGCGACGCAGCTCGCCGCCGAAGTCGGCCCGCCACCTCTTTTCGTAAGAACTTACGTCGCCGGCGAGGTAAGCCTCCGCGAAGAGTTCGGCCGAGCGCAGCGCGTAGTAAATCCCCTCGCCCGTCACGGGGTCTGCGAAGCCCGCCGCGTCGCCCAGCAGCGCCCAGTCCTCGCCGGCCGCGCGCCTCGCGTCGAGACTCTCGGGCGCGAGCCCCGGGATGCGCGCCGCGTAACGCTCGGCCACCCCGCGCAGCATCGACTCAACTTCGTCCCCGCCGCCGTCGCGCGTCCACGCCCCGCGCGACGAAGTCCCGCCGCCTTCGCGCGCACGGTAATAACCGACCATGAAGTCCCACAGCATCCGGTCGAGCGTCTTGTGGTCGAAGGCGTCCTGCGCGGTGGCGATGCCGAACGAGATGTGGTCGAGACGCGGGAAGGCCCACGCGTAACCGGCCCAGCCCGGTAGGAATGCGATGACCGTCGGCGCGTCGTCGGCCTCGTTCAAAGGCGTGCGGTAGCCGAACGCGACCTCCATGTCCGAGTTCGAGAGCGGCCCGGCCAGCCTCCGCGCGACCGCGCTGTTCGCGCCGTCCGCCGCCGCCAGCACGCGACCGCGCCAACGCTCTCCGCCGCGCTCGCGCGCGACCCAGAGCCCGTCGCCGTCCTTCTCAGTTGAAACCGAGACGCGACCGTCGAAGACCTCCGCGCCCGCTTTTTGCGCACGCGCGCGCAGGTACGAGTCGAGTGCGCAACGCGAGTAGACCGCGAAGGGCTCCGAGAGCTTGAGGCGGACGCCGTCGCCCGCGGGCGAGACCATCTCCACCTCCGTGACGGCGCGCCCGCCCGCTTCGAGCAGGAACGGCCACGCCTTGAGCGCCTTCGACGTGACGCCGCCGCCGCACGCCTTCGCCTCGCCCGCCGGCCGCCCGTCGAACAGCGCCACGCGCGCGCCCGCGCGCGCCAGTCTCTCCGCCGCGAACGAGCCGGCCGGCCCCGCGCCGATCATCAACACGTCGAACTCTGCTTTGAAGCCAGTCATCCTTGCCCTTGAAAACCACAGTTGCTAGAATCCGTCCCAACCCCTACAAGTCGCGACACTTTAAACGCCGAGGATGATAAACAAAAGTCCTCTCGTCTTTGTTGGCATCGCACCGCACCCGCCCATCATGGTTCCGGAGGTCGGCGGCGCGCGAGCGAGCGACGTGCGCGCCTCGGTCGAGGCCATGCGCGAACTGACCGCGCGAATCAAAGACTGCGGCGCGGAGACCGTCGTCCTCGTCTCGCCGCACGCGCCGCTTGAGCGCGACGCCTTCGTCGCCTACAGCGGCGCGCGTCTGCGCGGAGATTTTGCCAACTTCCGCGCCGCACAGGCAATCGTCGAAGCACCGCTCGACGAAGAGTTGCTCGCGACCATTGAAGAGACCGCCGCCGAAGAGCGTTACAGCGTCGTCAAACTCGGCGCGCACACGCTGGATCACGGGACGGCCGTGCCGCTCTATTTCCTTCTGCGCAACGGATGGGTCGGCGGCGTCGTCGCGCTCGGCTACAGCTTCCTCCCCGACACGGATCACGTACGCTTCGGCGAATGCGTCAGGCGCGCGGTCGAACGGGTCAAACGTCCCACAGCCTTCGTCGCCAGCGGCGACCTGAGCCACCGCCTCGCCCCCGACGCGCCCGCCGGCTTTAACCCCGACGCGCACCGCTTTGACGAGCAGGTCGTCGAGTCGCTCAGGCTCAACGAGCCCGGGCGCATTTCTCAAATAGACCGGGGGCTCAGGCGGCTCGCGGGCGAATGCGGCTACCGCTCCATGCTCGTCGCCCTCGGCGCGGCGGCCGGCGGCGAGAGTGCTTGTGAGGTCTTGCAGTACGAAGCGCCCTTCGGCGTCGGCTACATGGTGGCGCAACTGTCGCGCTCAAGCTTGAATTAAACGATGGCCACGAAGACCCACAGCCTCGAAAGCGCGAGCCCCGCCGCGGCCGAGTCCTTTAACGACGCGGAGGCTTCCGTTTCTCAATTCTCATCCGCCGGGGGTCAAATAACGGCTCTCGCACGGTCGGCGGTCGAAATCTACGTCCTGAAACGGGAGGTCATCAAGCCGACTGACTCTCCACGCCCGTCCCTACTGAGCCGCCCGTCGGCCTGCTTCGTCTGCATCAAGACCCTGGGGCGCGAGTTGCGGGGCTGCATCGGCACGGTCGAGCCGGAGAAAGACACTCTGGCCGAGGAGGTCATAGTTAACGCCATCAAAGCCGCGACCCGCGACCCGCGCTTCGACCCCCTCTCGGGCGACGAACTCTCCACCCTGCGTTATTCGGTAGACGTACTCGGGAGACTTGAGCCGGCCCAGTTCGAGGACTTGGACCCTTCAGTCTACGGCGTCGTCGTCACCAATCATTCGGGCTCGCGGCGCGGGCTGCTGCTGCCCGCCATCGAAAGCATCGAGACACCCGACCAGCAGGTCGGCGTCGCCGCCAGAAAGGCCGGCATCGAGGCCGGCGAACCGCTCAGGCTCTACCGTTTTCGCACACACCGCTTCAGCGAGTGGGTGTAAACCCTTAATTCAGAATGAGGAGGAAGAAGATGCCAGATTTCAACCAGACCAAAAGCTCTCTCGGGGAGCGAAACGAAGACCCCGAACTCAAACCCGACGCCACGCCGAACCCGATTGAGGACGTTAACCCTGCCAACGACGAGCGCGCCATTAACGTCGGCGAATCAGGCCAGTTCGCGCCCGGCGGACGCTACAACGAGTTGGGGGCCACAAAGCCGCGCCGTATCGACCTGGACGAGCAGGTGGACAGCGCTCTCTCCAAAGAGGAGTAGAGATTTCGACGGAAATTACCCCCGAAGAAATCTTCATTTTCTTTAGTGCTACGAAGTCCGTGGCGGGTATTTCCGAAACAAGTTTTCAGCAAAAAAAATTCCGCTGCATACGCGAGATGCATGCAGCGGTAAGATCCACAGGAGGAAAGGGTCTTCATTCTACATGAGAGGGTCGAGTGTGTCAAATAGATTCACACTCGGACAATGTCTACCCACACTCGACCCTCTCACATGGAAAAACTTATACGTCTAAGTTCTTCACATCTAAGGCGTTATCCTCGATAAAGCGGCGTCTGGGCTCGACCGCGTCGCCCATCAGAATTGTGAAGATTTGATCCGTCTCCACCGCGTCGTCGATTTTGACCTGAAGCAGCGTGCGCTTTTCCGGGTTCATAGTTGTCTCCCAGAGTTGCTCCGGGTTCATCTCGCCGAGTCCCTTATAACGCTGAATCGTCAAATCTTTCTTGGCGGCCGCAAGCACCCGCTCCAACAACTCTTCGCGAGAGCCGATGGTCTCCTTCGAGCCGTTTTCGCCAATCGTAAACGGTGCGGTCAGACGATTTTCGAGCGTCCTGTATATTTCGACGGCCTTCTGGAACTCGACGTGGCTTGCGAGGTCCCAGTCGATTTTAACTTTTGAACCGCCCGAGACGAATGTCTCGATCTCCCAC
>JBEVKV010000190.1:0-4888 GCA_040509515.1 Pyrinomonadaceae bacterium
GACGAGCACGCGGACGCCTTTATAACTCGTCGTCACCGTCGCGTCGTCGGCGGTCGTCTTCACCTGTGACGCGCGGCCGAGCGCGTCGAAGTTCGTCTCCGTCCAACGCCCCGACGGGTTGACGGCGGCGCTAAACCCGCCCGTGCGGTAGGGGTTCGACACACGCCAGGCGCGCCCCAGCGCGTCGTACTCGGTGTCCGAGGTGATGAAGACATCGGGCGAGCCGCCCTCTTTGAGGAAGGTGCGGGCGGGGCGGCCCATCCTGTCGTAGAACTGATGAGACTCTACCCTGCGCGACGCGTCGAGGTCTGAAAGCGTGCGCACGTAGAGGGACGGCTCGTCGGGCTTGCTGTAGTAGATGTCGGTGCGGCTCAGGTCGGGGCGCGTCACCGCACGGACCCGGTCGAGCGGGTCGGGGTTGCCCAGCTCATCTTTATACGAGAGGGTCGTCGTCCTGCCGTTCGCGTCCGTCGTCGAATAGGTGAGCCCGGTGTGGAAGTCGTAGACGGTCGAGGTGGTGAGCGGCTGGGTCGAGCCGAACGTGCCGGCCGGGTGGCCGTGGAGGGTCGATACGTCAGGCGTCGGCGAGGTCGTGCCGGTCGGGAAGGCGAAGGTGTTCGGCGTGTAAGAGCCATCACATCCCGCGCCGCCGTTGCAGAAGGAGTCGCCATATGTGACCTGCGCCTCATGGCCCCTGCCGTCAATAGTCTCGACCACGTTGCCGGCCACGTCGTACTGCTTCGACGCCGTGACCGGCCACGACTGCGCCGGCGCGTTCGCGTAGGAGGTCACCCCCGTCATGTTGCCGCGCACGGTGAGCGATGCGTCGCCGGACAGGACGCACTGATTCTGCGCGTCGACCGTGGGGCAGAGCCACGTGATGTTCGGGCGTGGGACGAGCGGGGCGTGGCGCGAATCGCTCGCGTAGTTGTCGTATTCGTACTCGGTCAGCGAGACGCGGTTCGACGCCGCCCCGGCCTCGTCGGTGGAGACCCACCCCCGGAGCGGGAGGCCGCGCAGTCCCGCGCCGGTAGCGGGGCTGGCGGCCGCGTTAACGTAGGCGGCCGCGGTCACGAAGTCCGTGTGCGAGCGCCGCAGGAACGCGCCGACCGAGCCCGACCCCGCCGCGCCGAAGTCGTACTCGTAAACGTCGGTCTGGTTGCCGTACTGGTCGTAAGAGAATGTCTGCTTACTGACCTGGCTGGTGTCGCCGAGCGTGGTGAGCGTCTGCGTGACCTGCGGGTTGTTCGGCCTCGCCCCGGTGTTCGTCTCGGCCGTCGCCGAAGTTATCGGCCAGTTCTCCCCGTTGACGGGCTGCTCCCACCCGTTCTCCACCTTGCGTAGCAAAGTTCCCGACTGCGGGTCGTAGACGTGAGTCTCGTACTCCTTCCCGTCCCGCCACGGGTTGTACTGATGCGGCTGGATGGAAAATGACGCGCGCGGGCTGCCGTGGTAGTAATGCCGCTTCCAGCTCAGGCGCGTGGCCGCCACGTCGCACACCCCTACCCCCGAGGCGGACGTGCACTGACGCGCGTCCACGTAGCCCGCGTTTGAGAGGCTCGACTCCGGGCGAGTGTAGACCTGCTTGACCTTGTAGGCCGTGGAGGCCATACCGGCGCCGCCCCCATCCGGGTAGACTCTGCGCTCGACGACGCGGCGGTAGACCTGCCGCTCGTTGACGTTGACCGTGAACATCCCGCTCGCGGGCCCGTCCGTCAGCCCCGGCGCGTAGTCGTACTCGATGGCCCCGCCCGTCGGCAGCACCACCCGCGCCAGCTCCGCGTAGTCGTTGTACTTGAACTGATAGCTCCTCCCGTCCGGCAGCACGACCGAGTGGATGACCTGGGGGGCGGAGGGGAGTCCCGCGTCGGGGTTATTCAGGCCGGGGAAAAGGCTGTCCACCGTCCTCAGTGAGAAGTCTGGGCGCAGCGTCGCCGACCCGAGTGAGGTGATGTAGACCTTGACCGTTCTGTCCGCGCCGCCGAATCCCTTGTAGGTGATGACGGTCGGCTGCGAGTTGCTGATGGTGACCACCCTGCCGAGCGAGTCGGTGACGCTCGTCAGCTTCAGCCCGCCGTTGTCGTACCCGTAGCCGAAGGTGACGAGGTTGCCGTTGCGGTCGCGCATCCACGCTATCGCGCCCGGCGGTCCGCCCGCCACCCCGACGCGGAAGCGCGTGCCGTCCTTGAGAATCATGTAGCCAGCGGGCGCGCTCTCGCCGGGGTTGTTGTAAGGGTAGTCGCGGATGTCGTGGTCGGCGATGAAGGTGGCGGTCGTGCCGTCGGCGGTGACGAAGACCTTGCCGCGGTTGAAGAAGGAGCCGCTCTGGCAGGTCGTCGCGTTGGTGAGGTGCGGCTGGCCGTCCTGCGCCGTGTCGCGCAGCTCATACTCGGTGCCGTCGGGCGCGGTGAACGTGAGCCGTGTTAGGGTGTACTGGCGGACCTGGCCGCAGTTAGAGCCCGGGACGATGACGTAGTTACGGCTCCCGGCCTGCCTGGAGGTCATCCGCCCGACGCTGTAGGTCTGCTCCATGCCGCCGAACTCGTCCACCCAGCCCGGCGTCGGGATATAAGCATTAGGCTTGCCTGGCTCGACCTCCTTGCGGATGCTCCACTTCTGGTCGATGCGCAGCGTGACGGAGTAGCCGGCACCCCCGCGCCCGCCCACCTGAAGCAGCGGCAGGCTGAAGTTGAGCCCGCCGTTGTACGGGTTGACACTCTCGAAGCCCGAGAGTGCGTAAGAGCCGGCGGGCGACCCCGAGGCGAGCCCCGAAGGCGTCGCGCCGTCTGTGACCTTCTCTGTGTGCCCTTGCGCCGCGGCGGCGACCGAGAGGAACGCAGCCAGAACCGCCGCGCCGACAGAGCAAATCATACTCCCCACCATATTCGAGCGAGAGGTGAAGGTTCTTGATTTCATAGGTATGTAATCTTTCACGATGTCGGGCATGCTCGCAGATGCCGCCGACGCGGCCGCGTCTGTTGATGGCAGCCCTACCGGCGGGACTCTAGGCGCAGCCCAGCCGACTAATTAGCGAGGTTTCTCGGAGCGTGAATCGAGTCAAACTTTTCGGGAACTGTGTTCATGAAACTAGCGACTGATCGGGGGCTAGCGTGAGTTAAGGAAAGTCCGAGGAGCGCGCCAGAATCTATACAAGTCTCCCCGGCGTGTCAATGAATTTCATCGAACAGAGTTGCTAAACACACCCACTGAGAATAATGGACTTACCCGAGACTGCCGCATTTGCGGCACTTTCGGCGCGCCTGATGCCCCGTCGGCCAACCCGGTTATTAGTGGCTGCCGGCGCAGGAAAATAGCAGGCCGAGAAAGAGGGGAGAGTAAGGGAAACTATAGAAAACCTCCCGAGTGGGACGGTCTACGAGACATAATGACCATAGGCGGGATCAGATTACGGAAGGTTGATTATCAGTAGCCTCTCATACCGAAGAGTGGGAGTAGGGCATCATTATTCTGAGTACAAAGGATTGTGGTCGGACGCGGTTTTCGCCGATTTTGAAATAGCTGATACATTCGGTGACAAATTATCACCGTCTGTGACCTCCTCGGGAAAAGCATACCACTACATCTTGGGGAGCAGGGCTTAATTCGAGTCCCGTTTTCATTATCAGATCGGATAATGTTCATTATGGCCTTTAGTTTCGCCCGAATTAGCTGTCACGGTTTTTTCACACTGAAGCACCTTATGGTACCAATGTGGCACTGGCGAAAGTCTCCTTCAAGTTAATGATAGGTGGCGCGAAGCCGTCGCGGCGGGTCTTCACGAAGGCGACGCAAGCTGCACCGGCCCAAACGAGGGAAGCCCCGCCAGCCGCGCCGCTGACGGCTATGAGGAAAGACCAGTCGTCGCGCTCGCCGGGTGTCGAGGACGTTGCGCGGATGATCAAGGAGAAGCTCGCCGAGGCGATCTCAAGGAAATGTAGGTACGAAGTGGAATGCGGGTAACGGAGGGGATAAAAATGCTGACTGACCTAACTGCCTCTCAGTCGAGGACACGTGTTAGGCTTTCATTGATCAGCATCATGAGGGCTACGCTAAATGAGCGTGCTGACGAAGCTCAAAAATTTCCGTTTACTAACCGGGCCATTCCCCGTCGTGTAAATGAATTAACGGATGTGAAGGTCCCGCCAATCAAAACCCCGCCATCTGATTCGGGGGCGACTGCAACAACGAAGTTGTTTGGTCCCACAAATAGTGTGTTAAAGGTAATATCGATAACACCATTGGCATTCAACCGCGCGGTTCTAACACGCGCAAAACTATTAACAGTTGTAAAATTGCCACCGATCAATAGCTTTCCATCCGGCAGCGTTATTAATTGCCTGACGCTGCCATTCGCCGTCGTCGTTGAAAAAGAATCATCCAAACTGCCGTCAGCATTAAGGGCCGCTATATTAAGGCGGTCAACATCATTGTAACGAATAAAGTCTCCACCAATAATAATTCTGCCGTTGGACTGAACAGCTATTGCGTAAACATTACTACCAGTAACGCCTGCACTAGGCGTGCCCGTGGTAGGGGTAAATGAAGTGTCCCGTGAACCATCCGTATTCAAACGAGCAATACGATTAAACTGTTGCTGCGTTCCAGGTCCGTTAGTGCGGTAAAAGAAATTTCCACCGATCAAAATCTTGCCATTTGGTTGAATTGCGATTGAGTTAACGGTGGCACCGCAAGGGCAATCATTCGGGGCGGTAGTAGTGGTGACGAAAGATTTATCCAAAGAGCCATCGATGTTGAATCTAGCTACGAAGCGGTTTGAATGTCCCGAATCTAACGTGATAATAAATGGCCCAACGACCAAAATCTTGCCGTCTGATTGACGCACAATGGCGTTGATAGACCCGGCCAAACTACTGTTCGCGTAAAGCGC
>JBEVKV010000191.1:0-7182 GCA_040509515.1 Pyrinomonadaceae bacterium
CCGTGGTGTTGGACGGCTTCGGGCAGGACAGCTTCAGGGAGGGCGAGCTGATGCCGCAGTCGCAGGGCGGCTACGTCTGGCACGACCTGATTAACCGCTGCGCGCAGGCGCTCTCGTTGCTGGCCGCTTCCGACTTCGACCGCGCGGCCGCGGCGGCGGGGAAGTTCCGGCGGACGGACGCGCGGACGGCGGCGCAGCTCTCGCTCGCGGCGGTGATTCTGAACACGCGCGCGAACCCGCCGCGGCGTCGCCAAGACGGACTCCGGGCGCTCGGCAGCTCCGGCCCGCGCTAGTGAGTTTGAAGTTTCCGAGGTTCGCTTGGAAAAGTTTTAGACGACCGTGATGAGGTGCGCGCCGCGCTCTACGACGCGGCCGATGACGGCGGCGTCCGCGTAGCGTTCGCGCAGCGCAGCGAGCAGCGAGCCGGCGCGCTCGGGCGCGACGGAGATGAGGAGGCCGCCCGCCGTCTGCGGGTCGAAGAGGAGCGCGGCCAACTCTTTGCCGACCGAGTCCGAGAGCGCAACGTCCTCGCCGACGTAGCGCCGGTTCGACTTGTCACCGCTCGTCACCATCCCGGCGGTGGCCAGCTCCAGAGCGCCGGGAATCGTCGGCACGCTCGCCGAGTCGATCTCAAGCGTCACGCCGCTGGCGCGCGCAAGCTCCCACCCGTGGCCGAGCAGCGCGAAGCCCGTCACGTCGGTCGCCGCCGAAGCCTCAGCCTCCGTCATCAGCCGCGCCGCCTCGCGCCCCGAAAGCAGCATCGTCTCAAGCGAGGCGCGCGTCACGTCCGCGCCCGCCTTGCCGAACTTGATGCCGGTCGAGACGACGCCCGTCCCGAGCGGCTTGGTCAGCAGCAGCGCGTCGCCCGCGCGCGCGCCGCGGTTGGTGACGACGCGCGCGGGGTTGATCGTCCCCGTCACGGCGTAGCCGAACATGATCTGCGCGTTGTCCACGCTGTGGCCGCCGACGAGCGCCACGCCGTTCTCGGTCAACACTTGAAGCCCGCCGCGCATGATTTCGCCGAGGACGGAGAAGTCAACGCCCTTCTTCGGGAAGCAGGTGACGGCGAGCGCGGTGATGGGGGTGCCGCCCATGGCCCACACGTCGTTGATGGAGTTGAGCGCGGCGATGCGGCCGTAGTCGAACGGGTCGTCGACAATCGGCGTGAAGAAGTCGACGGTCTGGACGAGCGCCAGGTCGTCCGAGAGACGGTAAACCCCCGCGTCGTCGGCCGTCTCGATGCCGACAATCAGGTTGGGGTCACTCGGAATGTCGAGGCCGCTCAAAACTTGAGCGAGTTCGCTCGGCGCGAGCTTAGACGCTCAACCGGCGCACGAGACCATCTCGGTCAGACGCATCGCTTAACCTCCTTACGGGATAATTCATCGTACCACGAAGCGCGTGAGGGCAAGGGCGATTGTTCCTCCGAACTCTCAGAAGGCGCGGGCGGCCTTCTGGAGCGACTCGCGGTGTTCGAGGACGTATTCGATGAAGGCGCGCGTGGTCGAGGGCTGGAAGCGGCCGAGGGCGATGACGGCCACGTCGCGCGTCAGGCGGTGGCCGGCGACGCGCATCCACTTGAGCCGCCCGGCCTCGACCTCCTCGCGCACGGCCCACGAAGGCATCAGCGAGACGCCGACGCCGTGCTCGACCATCAGCTTGATGAAGTAGGTGTCGTTCGATTCGAGCGCGAGGTCGGGGCTCAAGTCCACGCGCTTGAAGAAGGCGTCGGTGGCGCGGCGTATGGACGCGCCCTGCTCGAAGAGGATGAAGCGCGCGCCGCGCATGTCGGCCACGTCGACCTCGCCCGACACGGCGAGCTTGTGGCGCGGCGAGAGGACGAGCCCCAACTCGTCCTCGAACAACTCGGTCACCTGAAGCGCGGGCGAGTAGAGGGGAAGGCTCGCGAAGCCCACGTCGGCCGCGCCGTTGAGGATGTCGGCGACGGTCTGCTCGGTGCTGACCGTGGTGCGGAAGGATAGCTCGACGCGCTCGTGGTCGCGCATGAAGGACTCGAAGAGGCGCGCGAAGAGGTGGACGAAAGCCTGCGTGGCGGCGGCCGCGCGGACGCGGCCACGGGGCTCGTGGTCGTCGCCGCGCATCCGCTCGCGCAGCGCGTCGGACTCGCCGATGATGCGCTCGGCGTATGAGAGCGCGAGCTGCCCGGCGTCGGAGAGGCGCACGCCGCGCTTGCCGCGGATGAAGAGCGGCTCGCCCAACTCGCGCTCCAGAGCCTTGATCTGGTGGCTCACGGCCGACTGCGTCATGTTAAGTTTCTGTGCCGCGCGTGTGAAGCTCAACGCCCCGGCGACCTCGCGGAAAGTCCTTAACTGAGACAGTTCCATCCGTTACGCCCCTCTCGAAAATGTGGATGAATATAGTTAATCCGCCGGATGAACACAATGCGTTAGACGCGCGGGCAAAGCCGCGCCTAACATCGGGGAAGAAACCGCGCGACGTAGCTTCTATATGCTTCGACCTCACGCAAAGCTCGCCCTTCGTCCCAGCCGAGGAACTGACGCGCGACGCGCGCGGCGCTCTCCACAACGTCGAGCCCGACGTTGCCGTTAAGTCCCAACATCGTCCGGCGCATCAGGCAGTCGGCCAGCGTTTCGGCCATCTCCTCGCGGAAGGCGTAGACGACCTCCGCGCAGACCGCGCCGGTCTCTTCGCCGAGGGGCCGGGAAAGTTCCGCGTCCGTTTGCGCGAGGCGCAGCACTTCCGCGGCACGCGCGCCGTATATTTTCAGGAGCCTCACGTTGCTCTCGGGCGGCAGAATGCTGCGCGCGTCGAAGTCCCGCCGGAAGGCTTCAAAGTCTTTGACGGCCGCGCCGGGCAGCGGCGCGTTCGCGGTCTCGCAGCGCGGGGCCGCGCGACCCAGCGCGCGGAAGATTAGACCGACCGCTTCTTCCGCGAGCGAGCGGTAGGTGGTGAGCTTACCGCCGACGACGGAGAAGAGGCCGCGCACGCGCGACGGCCGGACGAAGTGGCGTCGCGTGACGGCCGACGCTTCGCGCACGTCGGCGCGCGGCAGCGGGCGGACGCCCGAGTACGTGTAGAGCACGTCGGCGCGCGTGAGCCGCGCGGAGGGTAGCAGGCGGTTCGTCTCGCGCAGAAGGTATTCGACCTCGCGCGCGTCCGCTTCGACGCGGTCGAGGTCTCCCGCGTAAAGCTCGTCGGTCGTCCCGACGAGCAGCTTGCCGTCCCACGGCACGACGAAGAAGGGGCGGCCGTCTTCGGACGCCTCTGCGTAGACGGCCGCGCGCGGCGCGCCGTCGAAGGCGCGGACGACGACGTGGCTCCCCTTCGTCCCGCCTATCAGTCTTTCACGCTCCGCGCCCGAGCCTTCGAGCACCTCGTCAACCCACGGGCCGGCGGCGTTGAGGACGACGGGCGCGTGCGCCTCGTGCGTCCCCGCGCCGAGCAGGTCGCGGAAGACGACGCCGCGCGCCGCGCCGTCATGGACGAGAAGACGTTCGACGCGCGCGTACGTCACGACGGTCGCGCCGCACGCGCGCGCGTCGAGCGCGTTCTCGACGGCGAGCCGCTCGGCGAACTCGACCTGCGCGTCGTAAAAGAGCGCCGCGCCGCGCAAGTCTTTGGGATTAAGTCCGGGCGCGTGCTCGACGGCTTCGGACGGCGTGAGCATGCGGTGACGCGGGAGCGACTTTGACGGCGAGAGCAAATCGTAGGCGAGCATGCCGGCGCGGATGGTGAGCAGGCCGCGCCGCCGACCAGCGTAGACGGGGACGAGCATCGGGAGTGGACGAACGAGGTGCGGCGCGACCTTCGTGAGCAGCGTCTCGCGCTCGCGTAGCGACTCGCGCACGAGCCCGACCTCGCCGTGTTCGAGATAGCGCAGCCCGCCGTGAATCAGACGCGTCGAGGCGGCGGTCGTCCCCGCCGAGATGTCGCCCTTGTCGAGCAGGAGCACGCGCAGGCCACGCATCGCGGCGTCGCGCGCCACCCCGCAACCGTTCACCCCCGCGCCGACGACGACGGCGTCGAAGGGCGTGTCTGAAATGTCCGTGGGCAGCCTCCTCATCATCCGTCGCTTTGACTCTCGTCCGCGTCTTCGCGCTCCCAGTCGCGCGCGCGTTCAACGGCGCGGAGCCAGCGTCGGTGGAGGCGTCCGCGTTCCGCCTCGCCCATCCGCGGCTCGTAGCGGCGCGCGACGCGCCAGCGCGCGGCTATCTCGCGGCGGTCTTCCCAGAAGCCGACGGCGAGCCCGGCGAGGTAGGCCGCGCCCGCGGCGGTCGTCTCGCTGACTTCGGGCACCTCGACACGGACGCCGAGGATGTCTGCCTGAAACTGCATGAGGAAAGAGTTGCCGACCGCGCCGCCGTCCACGCGCAGGTCTTTGAGCGTCACGCCCGAGTCGCGCTCCATCGCGGCGGCCACGTCGCGCGTCTGGTAGCAGGTGCTCTCCAGCGCGGCGCGCGCGAGGTGCGCGCGGGTCGTGCCGCGCGTGAGCCCGACGATTGCGCCGCGCGCGTACGCGTCCCAGTGCGGCGCGCCAAGTCCAGCCAGCGCGGGGACGAAGTAGACGCCCTCGTTCGAGTCGAGCGAGCGCGCAAGCGCCTCGGTCTCGTCGGCGCTCTTGATGACGCCCAGCCCGTCGCGGAGCCACTGCACGGCCGCGCCCGTCACGAAGATGGAGCCTTCGAGCGCGTACTCCGCCGGCTCTCCGTCCAACTGCCACGCGACCGTCGTCAGAAGCCCCGCGCGGCTGGCGACGGGCTCCGTCCCCGTGTTCATCAGCAGGAAGGAGCCCGTGCCGTACGTGTTCTTCGCCGCGCCCGGCGCGAAGCAGCCCTGTCCGAAGAGAGCCGACTGCTGGTCGCCGGCGAGCCCCGCGACGGGCACGCGCGCGCCGAAGAAGGCGGACGGGTCTGTGTGCCCGTAGACGAAGGACGACGGCAGGACTTCGGGGAGCGCCGCGCGCGGCACGTCGAAGAGCGCGAGCAACTCTTCGTCCCACGCGAGCCGCCTGATGTCGTAGAGGAGCGTGCGCGACGCGTTCGACACGTCGGTGACGTGCGCGCGCCCGCCCGTCAGCTTCCAGACGAGCCACGAATCGACGGTGCCGAAGGCGACCTCGCCGCGCGCGGCGCGCACGCGCAGGGACGGGTCGGCGTCGAGCATCCAGCGCAGCTTCGTGCCGGAAAAATACGGGTCGAGCACCAGCCCCGTCTTCGCGCGGATAAAGTCTTCCAGCCCGCGCGCCTTCAGCTCGTCGCACATGGCGGCCGTGCGCCTGTCCTGCCAGACGACGGCGCGCGCCACCGGGTCGGACGTGGCGCGCTCCCACGCGACGATTGTCTCGCGCTGGTTCGTGATGCCGACGGCGCGCAAGTCCCGCGCCTCGACGCCGGCCGCGCCGAGCGCGTCGGCCGCGGCCTTGAGGCTCACGCGCCAAATCTCTTCCGCGTCATGCTCGACCCAGCCGGGGCGCGGGTAGTGCTGCGTGAACTCGGAGTAGCCGCGCCCGCGCACGCGGCAGTCGCGGTCGAAGACGAGGACGGTCGTCCCCGTCGTCCCCTGGTCAATCGAGAGCACAAAGCCGTCCATTTTTCCCCTCCGCCGCAACTTTGTCCGCCGTCCGCGAAAGTGTAATATACACGCACCTCGGACAAGGGCTATTCACTGACCTCATCCGCACGGGAATACAATATCGGAGAAGTGGAATCGGAAGATGAAAGACTACAACGACTTTTTTGACGAGATGATCGACGTCGACGACGAGGCCGAAGTCGAGGACGAAGAGATACTGGACGAAGACGGCGAGTACGAGGGCGACGAAGACGACGAGGACGAGGACGACGACCTCGCGGCGGTCGTTCGCACGGCGGTGCTCAAAAAGAACGACATGCTGGCGCTGCTCTCTTTGAAGGCCACGCCCGAGGGCGGCCAGATCGTGCGCTTCGACCCGCGTCAGCGGATGCCCTCGATGCAGCGTTACGAGACCGAGGAGGAGGCGCTCAAGTGGTTCGCGCGCAGCCTCTCGACCAGCCGCAGGAACGGCTGGGCGGTCGTCTACGACGGCGCGCCGCTCGTCGGTTAAGGGTCGGAGGCCAGAGGCCGGAGGCTAGTGAGAAGCGACGCGCTTTCACTAGCCTCTTTTCTATTCGCGTCCGGGGCTTTGAGGAGATTCTAAGATGAAGGCGATACGGGTTCACGAGTTCGGCGGGCCGGAAGTGCTGCGGCTTGAGGACGTGCCGGAGCCGCGCCCCGGCGCGGGGCAGGTCGTCGTGCGCGTGCGCGCCGTCGGGGTCAACCCGGTGGAAACTTACATGAGGAGCGGCGTCTACGCCTTCCTCCCCGCGCTGCCTTACACGCCGGGGCTCGACGCGGCGGGCGAGGTCGTGGCCGTCGGCGAGGGCGTCACGCGGCTCTCGCAGGGGCAGAGGGTCTACACGGCCGGGAGCCTTTCGGGCACCTACGCCGAACTCGCGCTCTGCGAAGAGTCGCAGTGCCACCCGCTGCCCGAGCGTGTCTCGTTCGCGCAGGGCGCGGGCGTCAACACGCCCTACGCGACCGCCTACCGCGCGCTCTTCCAGAGGGCGCGGGCCGAGCCGGGCGAGACGGTGCTCGTCCACGGCGCGAGCGGCGGCGTGGGGACGGCGGCCGTGCAGTTGGCGCGCGCGGCGGGTCTGCGCGTCGTCGGCACCGCCGGGACGGAAGAGGGCTTGAGGCTCGTCACGGAGCAGGGTGCGCACCACGCGCTCGACCACCACGCGCCCGACTATCTCGGGCAACTCGCCGGGCTGACGGGCGGGCGCGGGGTGGACGTGATTCTGGAAATGCTCGCCAACGTCAACCTCAACCGTGACCTCGAAGTGCTGGCGAAGGGCGGGCGCGTGGTCGTCGTCGGGTCGCGCGGGACGGTCGAGATAAACCCGCGCCTCGCGATGACGCGCGACGCCGCGATTCTCGGGATGACGCTCTTCAACGTCTCGCCGCACGAGTCGGCGGGCATCCACGCGGCGCTCGCCGCGGGGCTCGAAGCGGGGACGCTTCGCCCCATCGTCGGCCGCGAGCTGCCGCTCTCCGAGGCGGCGCGCGCGCACGAGGAGGTCTTGAAGCCCGGCGCTTACGGGAAGATAGTTCTGATTCCGTAGATCGAAAAAGATTAACCACAGAGACACGGAGGCGCGGCTAAATTTGGTTTTAGCCGCGCCT
>JBEVKV010000192.1:0-9658 GCA_040509515.1 Pyrinomonadaceae bacterium
ATGGTCACATCAAAATCCAGTGAACAGTCGGGCGACTACACGGGCGGCGTCTCGGTCTTCTCGGGACGCCGCGACCCCTCATGGCCGCTCTCGGCGGACGAGGCGCGCGCACTCCTCGACCTCTGGGACGCGCTCGAACCCGCGGCCGACGACGCCGCGCCGCAAGCGCCCCCGCTCGGCTACCGCGGCGGCCTGCTCCGCGCGGGGGCGCGCGAGTGGCTCGCCTACAAAGGCTTTGTCACCCTCCGCGAAGGCGCGCCGATTGAGACGCGCCTCGACCCCGGCCGCCGCTTTGAAAAACTAATCATCTCCACCGCCCCGCAGGGCGCAGTCCCGCAGCCCTTCCTCGACCCAGACCTCCGCGCCGACGGCTAAACGGCTGCTTCAGTCCTTGCCGGTCTGGCTGTGCGGCGCGTCGACGGGCTTGGATTCGGGCGAGCCTTTCTGGCGGAGCCAGATGACTTTGCCCAAAAAGGGGTCACTTGCCCAAAAACTGCTTAACCTTGCCCAAAAAGAAAGAGGGGCAAGAGCCGAAGCCCCGCCCCTCCCGTCACCGAACCATTTCTCTCCGAGCCTTCTAGCCCTTACACCAACATTCTGTACGCCACTCGTCGGTGCAGCAGATCCACCCGGAAGGGCAGCTAGCAACATCAGGCTCCCGCAAACAGAACGGCCAGCGGGAAAGCCCGCCATTGGTAGCCGAGGCGGGGGCGGATGCAACGGCCGTGAGTGCGGCGCAGAGTACGGACAGGGTGATGAGTTTGCGTGTGAGTCGTTTGAGCACGATGTTCTCCTTCGTTATGAGTAGCGTAAGCCGATGAGGTTGAGGGGTCGGGGGAACGCGGGAACGATACGCCGGGGCAGGAAGGATGTCAATATCACGGTCTGTCCAAAAAGTGCTTAAGGTTGCCCAAGAACCTAGCCCCTAAAATGACTTTTTAGGCAAAGCCGTTCTGACCTGTCCCGCCACGCGACAGTCGCGTCCGGTTGCATTTCTCTATCACGCATTAATACTCACACAGGAGTTACAAAATCTGTCAGCCGAGTGGGTAGAGGGCGGCGGTGCGTGGCTTTTTTCGCGCTGTGCGGGGCGGGGCCGGGGCTGTGCGCGCCAATTTCGTCGTGTGCGGGGGAAAGCTTGGCTGTGCGTGCCGAAGTTTGGGTGGGGCGGGGGAGTTTCGTGGTGTGGCGTGTGTGCGGGCGTGTGTGGAGAAATTTGTTGTGGACGCGGGGCGCGGCGGGCATATAATACGGGCTCCTACGAGCATGGGCGGCGCACAACTCACGGCCCCGAGCCTCTTTTCCTGTCAACCTCATGCAAGGAGTAGAAAATGTATGAACAGTTCGATTAACCGCATGCACGAGATGTTCGTGCGCGTTTTGGGCTTCGCGGACGCGCGCGCGGAGGTGTTCCCGGCCGGGTCGCTCGGCGCGGAGATGGTTGCGGAACTGAAGCTCGTCACGGGGGAGTTGACCGAGGCCGCCACCTCGCAGACCTCGGGTCTTAGCTCCGTGCAGCGCGCGACCGCCGAGCGCACGGCCGCGCGCGAGAAGTTGCGCGGCAGTATGCGGGCCTTCAGCAACACGGTCCGCGCGATGGCGCTCGACACGCCGGGGCTGGAAACCAAGTTCCGACTTCCGCGCGGCGGCAGCGACTCCGCGCTGTTACAGGTCGCGCGCGCCTTCGCCGCCGACGCGCGCCCGCTCAAGGATAAATTTCTGCGCTACGGCATGTCCGCCTCTTTCATAGAGGATTTCGAGGAGGATATCGCCGACCTCGAACGCGCCGTGGGGGAGCAGAACATCGGACGCGGCGCGCATGTGACGGCCACCGCCACGGTCGAGTCCGGCGCGGAGCGCGGGATGAACGCCGTGCGCAGGCTCGACGCCATCGTCCGCAACACGTACCGCAACGACGGGGCCGCGCTCGCCGCGTGGGAGAGCGCGCGACACGTCGAAAGCTCTCTGCGCTCGCGCCGGCGCACGAACGGCAAGGCGGGCGGCGGCAACACGGAGGGCGGAAGCGGCGCGTAAACCCTACGCGCACGGCGGGGAGTTGAAGTCCGCTCCCGAAGTAAAGAAAAGGCCGGCGCGGGTTGCGAGCCGCGCCGGCCTTTTCGTCGCCAAAAGAAGGGATTCGCCCGCGCGCCCGGACGCGGGCGAACCCGCCCCGTCCGGTGAGGCCGGGGCCGCGGCAACATCTCTGCCCAGACGTGCCCGCGCTAGTCGTCGCCAACCAAAATCGCCATGTGCTATTCTCCTTCGCGCTGTAGTCTTTGAAAATAAGGCAACGGGTCGGATGCGCCGCGAAAGCTCACCCTCAATCTCGGAGAGATGAGCATCGCCGTTGAGCAGGAGAGGTCTCTACTCACGGCGAATCGGTCACGCAAATACACATTACCATCAAACAATGGTAATGACAAGCTCAATGTGCGCCCTGATCTATCAGGAGGAAACTCCTGATGGGGACGAAGCCGCGCATGAAGCCCGAACGTCTGGCGGAGAAGTTGCGCCAGATAAGAGAGGCGTTAGGGCTTTCTCAGTCCGGGATGTGGCGTCACCTCGGAGTCGAAGAACTCATCTGGGCTAAGCAGATTTCTACTTATGAGCTAGGAAAGAACGAGCCGCCGCTGCTGATTCTTTTGAGGTACGCGGAGGCGGCCGGCGTCAGCACGGACGTTCTGATTGACGACCGGCGAGACCTTCCCGCGAAGCTGCCCGCCACGCGAAAACGCTCCTGAGATTTTTCGCAACCCGCCCTGATAATCGAATCATGAAAAAGCTTCTCTGCTTCGCACTCCTCGTGCTCTGCCTCGCGGCCTCGGAGGTCGGGGCGCAGGTGACGGTCATCAAGGCCGGACGGCTCGTAGACCCCGAGGCGGGGACGGCCGCGCGCGACCAACTCATCTTTGTCGAAGCGGGGAAGGTCACGGCCGTCGGCGCGGGGCTCTCGATACCGGCGGGCGCGACCGTCATCGACCTCTCCGCCGCGTACGTCCTGCCCGGCCTCTTTGATTGTCACACGCACATGCTGACGACGTGGGCTCCCCTCGACGGGCTCTCGCCTTCGCAGGAGGCGATGCAGCCGCTCGGCGTCCACATGATTCAGGGCGTGGTCAACGCGCGCACGATGCTCGAAGCCGGCTTTACGACCATACGCGACGTGGGCAACGCCCCCGAGTACACCGACGCCGCGCTGCGCGACGCGATTAACGCCGGCTGGATACCGGGGCCGACCATGATTATCGCCGGCAAGATCATCACGCCCTTCGGCGGGCAGAACCGGCTCCGCCCCGGCCGCCCAGACCTCTTCAAAGACGAGTACATCTACGCCGACTCGCGCGACGAGATGCGCAGGGCCGTCCGCGAAAACCTGCACTACGGCGCGCGCGTCATCAAGATAGTCGTCGGCGGCATCGGCGGCTACCGCTACACCGCCGAAGACGTGCGCTTCATCGTCGAAGAGGCCGCCGCCGCGGGCGTCAAGGTGGCCGCGCACTGTGACTCAGACCTCGACGCGCGCAACGCCATCGCGGGCGGCGTCGCCTCCATCGAACACGGGCCGGAGATGACCGAAGAGACTCTGCTGCTGATGAAAAAGGCCGGCGTCTTTCTCGTCGGCACGGACTTCCCGGAGGGCGTCGCGAAGGAGCAGGGCTACCACCCGAGGCTCTCGCCGCGCTTCTACGCGCGCCTGCAACGCGCGCACAAGGTCGGCGCGCCGTTAGCCTTCGGCTCGGACGTTCTGCTCACGCGGCCCGAGAAGGGGCGCGGCGCATACACGCTCGACTTTCTCGAAAACTACGTCCGCGTCGGGATGCGACCCGCCGAAATCCTCCGCATGATGACGACAGACGCCGCCCGCCTCGTCGGAGTCGAGAAGCAGCGCGGCCGCATCGCCCCCGGACTCGCCGCCGACATCATCGCTGCGCCCGCCGACCCGCTCGCAGACGTGTACGCGCTCAAACAGGTCAACTTTGTCATGAAGGACGGCCAAGTCTTCAAGCACGCCCGGTAAGAGTTTGGCCGCGCCTCACTTGCGGGCGGAGCGTGCCGGCGCGGAGCGTGCCTGCTCGGTGAAGATTTTCAGCACCTCGCGCTTGTCGTGCGGCGTCAGGCTCCCGAGGCCGCCCGTCACCTCGAATTTCTGGTTGACCCACTTGCGCACCTTCGCTGCGTCGTAGCCCAACTCCTCCGCGGCCTGCAAAATCTGCGAATCAAGGTCGGGCGCGGCCGTGGGGGGCGCGGGCGGCGCGGGGGCGTCGGCCGCTTCCGGCCTCTGCGACGACGCGGAAGCCCGCTCGGGACGCGAGGCGGCCGCCGTCTGAGGCGGCGCGGGCGCGGGCGGCGCGGCCACGGCCTGCTGCTTTTTCGCCCCGCGTATGACCTCCTCGCGGCTCGCCACGCCCCTGCGAACCTCAAACCCGAGCAGGGCGAGCGCGCGCCCAACGCTACTGGTTTCACAGACTTCCACGTAACTGCCGGCCTGTACGTGGCCGGCGCTGCGCATCTCGTAGGCGTGGCCGGTCGCGGCCGGCAGCGCGTCCTCCGGGTCGCGGTAGACCTCCGCGCGGATGAGGATGAAGCCGGTCTCGGCGTTGTGCTCGACGATGGTCGTCAGAATCCGCCCCTGCGGGAATTTAGTGTAAAATTTCTCGATTCTTTCGCTAACTGTGATGTACTCATCCGGGTTGAAGCGCATCAAAGATTTTCGCCTTTCGGTAGGTGGTTACGGGCTCGGACTTTAGCAGAAAACCGGGGCGGCCGGGCACGATTTTTAAGCCCGCGCCCGTGACTCCGGTCGAGCTTCTTCGAGACGCGTGCGGGGAGGCCGCGCCCGCGCTTGACAGACAGGAAAAGCGCCCGTATAGTCTCACGTTTGGACTGATAGTCCTTTTCCCAACAGTGCGACGCTTGAGTTGGTTCTGCCGGTGTGGAGGCGTCGCCCGGTCTGAAACCCCCGCAAGAGGGCGACAGGTCGTTGACAAATATTGTGGCGTAAACTCCGGGCCACCTCCCCGAAAGGGGCGGCCGGGCTCCGGAGAGCGAAAAACAGCAGGGCCGAGAAGCAAGACCCGAAGCCCCGCACCCTTTACCAAAGGCGACGCCACAGAAAAGTTTCGGCCACAGGGGAGGCCAGAATCCACACCCGCTGGAAGTCAGAACATCCCTGACTAATTAGAAAAACAAGGGCATGCCGCTCTTGCGCTGACTGCCGGACAAATGGTTCCGGTAAGAGGCAGGGAAGGCAGCCTCTTGCGCCTTGAAGACGGGGCGTGGGCGGGCCCGCAAGAGACCGAGAACCTTTAAGAAGGACTGAAGAGCAGTGCCGACCATCAACCAACTCGTACGCAAAGGGCGTCAGGCCGTGAAGTACAAGACGGCGAGCCCGGCCTTGCAGCAGTCGCCGCAGAAGCGCGGCGTCTGCACGCGCGTCTACACGCAGACCCCGAAGAAGCCGAACTCGGCTCTGCGCAAGGTCGCGCGCGTGCGCCTGACCAACGGCATCGAGGTGACGACCTACATCCCCGGCGTCGGCCACAACCTCCAGGAGCACTCCATCGTGCTCATCCGCGGCGGGCGCGTCAAAGACCTGCCGGGCGTGCGTTACCACATCATCCGCGGCACGCTCGACTCGGTCGGCGTCAACGACCGCAAGCAGGGGCGCTCGAAGTACGGCGCCAAGCGCCCGAAGGGCGGCGCGGCGGCCGGCGCGGCCAAGGGCGGCGCTAAGGGTAGGAAGTAAGACTGAACTGATAAACGACTATGCCGAGAAGAAGAGTTGTTGACAGACGCGACGTGTTGCCCGACCCGGTTTACAACAGCCCGCTGGTGACCAAGTTCATCAACGGCCTGATGTGGGGTGGCAAGAAGTCCACGGCCGAGGGCATCTTCTACAGGGCGCTGGCGCAGGTCGGCGACAAGACCGGCGAAGACCCCTTGAAGATGTTCAAGCGCGCCATCGAGAACGTGCGGCCCACAGTCGAGGTCAAGTCGCGCCGCGTGGGCGGCTCGACCTATCAGGTGCCCATCGAGGTCGCGCAGGAGCGCCGCGGCTCGCTCGCCATCCGCTGGATCGTGGGCGCGGCCCGCGCCCGCGGCGAGAAGACGATGATCGACCGCCTCGCCGGCGAGATGCTCGACGCGGCCAACAACCGCGGCACCGCGGTCAAGAAGAAGGACGACACGCACCGCATGGCCGAGGCCAACAAGGCCTTCGCGCACTACAAGTGGTAAGCGGCTTCGGCTCATAGTTCACGGGGTTCCGTTATGGCTAAGCAAGACCTGAACAAGTTCCGGAACATCGGCATCATGGCGCACATCGATGCCGGGAAGACCACCACGACCGAGCGCGTGCTCTTCTACACGGGCGTCTCGCACAAGATTGGCGAGGTGCACGAGGGCACGGCGACGATGGACTGGATGGAGCAGGAGCAGGAGCGCGGCATCACGATCACGTCGGCCGCGACGACCTGCTTCTGGAAGCGCTCCGGCGTCGAGCACCGCATCAACATCATCGACACGCCCGGCCACGTCGACTTCACGATGGAGGTCGAGCGCAGCCTGCGCGTCCTCGACGGCGCGGTCGCCGTGTTCGACGGCGTCGCGGGCGTCGAGCCGCAGTCCGAGACCGTCTGGCGTCAGGCCGACAAGTACGGCGTCCCGCGCATCTGCTTCATCAACAAGCTCGACCGCGCCGGAGCCAGCTTCGACCGCTCGTTCCAGTCGATCATCGACCGCCTCGGCGCGAACCCCGTCGCCTTGCAGATTCCCATCGGCCTCGAAGACCAGTTCAAGGGCGTCGTCGACCTCATCACGATGAAGGCGCTTATCTGGAACGACGAGTCGAAGGGCGCGGAGTACGAGACGACCGAGATTCCCGAAGACCTCCGCGCGCAGGCGCAGGAGATGCGCCACAAGCTGCTCGAAGCGGCCGCCGAGGCCGACGAGGAGCTGATGGAGCAGTACCTCGAAGACGAGGGCGCTTCGTTCACCGAGGCGCAGATTCGCGCGGCGCTCCGCAAGGGCACGCTCGCCATCAAGCTCGTCCCCGTCGTCACCGGCTCCGCCTTCAAGAACAAGGGCGTGCAGACTTTGCTCGACGCGGTCGTGGACTACCTCCCGTCGCCGCTCGACATCCCGCCCATCGAGGGCGTCAACCCGAGGACGGGCGAGACGGAGAACCGGCCCCCCGACGCGTCCGCGCCGTTCTCGGGCCTCGTCTTCAAGATCATGGCCGACAAGCACCTCGGCCAGCTCTCGTTCGTGCGCATCTACTCGGGCACGGTCAAGGGCGGCTCCTACGCCTACAACTCCGTCAAGGGGACGAAGGAGCGCGTCGGCCGCCTGCTGCGCATGCACGCCAACAAGCGCGAGGACATCGACGAGGCGTCGGCCGGCGAGATCATCGCCATCGGCGGCATGAAGCAGGTCACGACCGGCGACACGGTGTGCGACGAGAACAAGCCCATCGTCCTTGAGGCGATGGAGTTCCCCGCGCCGGTCATCCGCGTCGCCGTCGAGCCCAAGACGCGCGCCGACCAGGACAAGCTCGGCACCGCTCTCTCAAGGCTCGCGCAGGAAGACCCCAGCTTCAACGTCTCGACCGACCACGAGACCGGCCAGACCATCATCGCCGGCATGGGCGAGCTGCACCTTGAGATCATCGTCGACCGCATGAAGCGCGAGTTCGGCGTCGAGGCCAACGTCGGCAAGCCGCAGGTCGCCTACCGCGAGACCATCACGATTCCGGCGAAGGGCGCCGAGCGCTACAAGCGGCAGACGGGCGGCCGCGGCCAGTACGGCCACGCCGAGTTGGAGATCGAGCCCGCGCCCGGCGAGGGCTTCGTCTTCGAGAACAAGATTACGGGCGGCGCCATCCCGCGCGAGTTCATCAAGCCCATCGAGGAGGGCGTCCGCGACGCGCTGGAGCGCGGCTTCCTCGCCGGCTACGAGCTGGTGGACATCAAGGTCGCACTCGTCTTCGGTTCGTACCACGAGGTCGACTCGGACGAGCGCTCGTTCCACATCGCGGGCTCGCTCGCGTTTCAGGACGCGGTCAAGAAGGCCAAGCCGGTGCTGCTGGAGCCCATCATGCGCGTCGAGGTCGTCACGCCCGAGGAGTACATGGGCAGTGTCAACGGCGACCTCAACCGCCGCCGCGGGCAGATCGAGAAGATGGAGCCGCGTCCGGGCGGCGCGCAGGTCATCACGGCCTACGTCCCGCTCTCCGAGATGTTCGGCTACACGACCGACCTGCGCTCGATGACGCAGGGGCGCGCCACCTCGACGATGCACTTCGAGCGCTACGACGCGGCTCCCAAGAACATCGCCGAAGAGGTCATCGCGAAGGTGCAGGGCGTCGCCAAGTAGTTAAAAGATTGCAAGCGGGTCGCCTCTCTCGCTGACGGTTGCGGCGACCCAAACGAAAGAAGCAGACAAACACATTCGTTAGGAGCGAGAGAGAAACATGGCGAAGGAGAAGTTTGACCGGTCGAAGCCGCACGTCAACATCGGGACCATCGGGCACGTCGACCACGGGAAGACGACTTTGACGGCGGCGATCACGAAGGTTTTGGCGAAGCACAACCCGAAGATCACGGTGCGCGCGTTCGACTCGATCGACAACGCGCCGGAGGAGAAGGCGCGCGGCATCACGATCGCGACGGCGCACGTCGAGTACGAGACGCCGAACCGGCACTACGCGCACGTCGACTGCCCCGGCCACGCCGACTACGTCAAGAACATGATCACGGGGGCGGCGCAGATGGACGGGGCGATCCTGGTCGTCGCCGCCACCGACGGCCCGATGCCGCAGACCCGCGAGCACATCCTTCTGGCGCGGCAGGTGGGCGTGCCGGCGATGGTGGTCTTCATGAACAAGGTCGACGCGGTGGACGACGCCGAGCTGCTGGACCTGGTCGAGTTGGAAGTCCGCGAGCTGCTCTCGGCCTACGAGTTCCCGGGCGACGACATCCCCGTGGTGCGGGGCTCGGCGCTGGGGGCGCTCAACGGCGAGGGGGACTGGGAGAAGACGGTGGACGAGCTGATGGCGGCGGTCGACTCCTACATCCCGACGCCGGCGAGGGACACGGACAAGCCGTTTTTGATGCCGGTCGAGGACATCTTCACGATCCAGGGTCGCGGGACGGTGGCGACCGGCCGCATCGAGCGGGGGAAGGTGAAGGTCAACGAGACGGTGGAGATCGTCGGGATCCGTGACACGCGGACGACCGTCTGCACGGGCGTCGAGATGTTCAAGAAGCTTTTGGACGAGGGGACGGCCGGGGACAACGTGGGGCTCTTGCTCAGAGGCGTCGAGCGCAAGGACGTGGAGCGGGGGCAGGTGATCGCGAAGCCGGGGAGCATCACGCCGCACACGAAGTTCAAGGCGGAGGCGTACGTGCTGACGAAGGAGGAGGGCGGAAGGCACACGCCGTTCTTCACGGGGTACCGGCCGCAGTTCTACTTCCGGACGACGGACGTCACCGGAGTGGCGCACCTGCCGGAGGGAGTGGAGATGGTGATGCCGGGCGACAACGTGGCGATGGAGATCGAGCTGATCACGCCGATCGCGTTGGAGAAGGGGCTGCGGTTCGCGATCCGCGAGGGCGGGCGGACGGTGGGAGCCGGCACCGTCTCCGACATCATCGAGTAG
>JBEVKV010000193.1:0-6930 GCA_040509515.1 Pyrinomonadaceae bacterium
ATGATTGGGAAAGGCACAACAAAATTCAATTGTTGTTTATAGTTCGTTTAGCCGGAGTCCAAAAATTCTATGACGCTCTTTAGTAACGCTACTATATGTAGAGTAAATCTTATATATAAATCTATGTATAGAAGGTAGGCAAAAGGCAGGCGAAACGGAGCGTAATTCATGCCCACGAGCACCAAAGGCAAGAAGTCGAAAAAGACAAAGACAGTCCCGCCTTCCAAAAACACCGAGGCAAACTCCGACGAGGATGACCAGCAAGAGGGCACCGCCGCCCTGATCGCACGCACGCATCGCGCTTTTGGGCTGTTCCCGAGTGCCTTGCTGCTGCTCGGCTATGGCGAAACCGAGATTATCAAGAGCCGCTCCTTCACGACTACTTTTACAGACCCCAACAACACGGCGGTCGAGCGCAAGTTGGAGATGGTGACGGACAGCGAGTTGGGTCTGCCGCGGGGCACCGACCCGCTCGTGCTCGGCGGGCTGTTAACGCTTCTCTTCGAGAGGGGCGAGCAGACCAATAACCTCGTCTTCAGAAAATCAGAACTTTTAAACATCCTCGGGTGGGATAACACGACGGCGGCGCGGCAGGACATCGAGGGCGCGCTCAAACGCTACTACGCGACGAGCTACCGGGGCGTCAACGTCTGGAGCAATCCGACGCAGGCGGGTCGGATCGAAGAGGAGCGGCGGCTCATCGTCGGGTACAAGTTCGTTGACGAGCGAAAGACGAGGTATCTGGCCGACAAACTGCGGACGGATAAGGAGAGCGTGACCGGCGGCCACCAGCAGTTCACCCAAATCTCATTTAACCCGGAGTTCCTGAACGACGTTCGCAGGTCGGGGGTCGCCATTGATTTCAAACTCCTGCGTTCGCTGCGTTCGCCCCTGACGCGCCGGCTCTTCGAGCTAATCAACCTGCTCGCCGACGAAGGAAAGCGTGATTTCGATTTCAACTTGAACGAACTGGCGCACGAACATCTCGGACTCTCGCAGAAGATCACGGCTCCGTCGCAGGTGTGGGGAAAGATCGAGCCGTCCTTCTCCAAGTTGTCGGAGCGAGGAATTTTGGAGTCCTACGAGTTGATTAAACCCGCGCTCCGCGTCACGGGGAACATTGGCTCCAAATACGTGCCGCAGCGGCTGCTGCCCTTGCCGCCACTGCCTTCGGAGGCGGGCGTGCGCGAGTCGCTGAAGACGCGCCTGCTGGCCCTCGGGACGTACAAGAATCAGGTCAACCCGCTCGTGGACGAATGTCCGAACGAGCTTCTCGAAAGGGCCGCTTACATCCTCGATTACGTCGAGCAGGACAGGCGAGAGAATGCCGGCCGGCCGAAACCGAAGGCGGCGACCTACAGTTGGGGCGGGTGGGCTGCGAAGGAGCTTCGGTATTTAATCGAGCACGGGGAGATCAACCCGCGCATCGCCTCGGTAGCCGTCACGGACGCGGAAGGGACCTCGCAGCAGTCTTTGCCTCTGGACGCCGACACGACAAAATGCCCTGACTGTCACGGAACCGGCTACTGGTATCCCGGGGGCGAAGGGAAGGGAGTCGCCAAGTGCAAACACTCAAAGCTCGCGGGTTGAGGGCGACCGACAGCCGAGTCAAGTGTGCGTGAGGGAAATACATCGTGACGGCCGACGCGACCTCGCATTCCAACATCAACAACTTCATCGAGCGTTGGGCCTCTTCGGGAGCCGCCGAGAGGGCCAACTATCAAATCTTCCTCGCCGAGCTTTGCGACGTGCTGGGAGTGCCACGCCCCGAACCGACGAAACCGGACGAGGACGAGAACGCGTACGTCTTTGAAAAGTCGGTCATTTTCTACCACGGCGACGGCACAAGCAGCACGGGACGCATCGACCTCTACAAGCGCGGCTGTTTCGTCCTCGAAGCGAAGCAGGGAAGCGAGCAGCGCAATCAACTTCAACCGGAACTGGCCGCGCCGACAAAACGCGCGCGGCGTCGGGGGACGGCGGTGCGCGGCACGCAGGGTTGGAACGAGGCGATGATGGCCGCACGCGGCCAAGCCGAGCAGTATGCGCGCGCGTTGCCGGCGTCGGAGGGTCGCCCGCCGTTTCTCGTCGTCGCGGACGTGGGGCATTCAATCGCCCTCTACTCGGAATTTTCGCGCACCGGCGGCGCATACATCCCTTTCCCGGACTCGGCGCGGTTCCGCATCGCGCTCCGCGACCTCGAAAGGGAAGAGGTGCGCGAGGTGTTGCGGGCGGTGTGGACAGACCCGCTCTCGCTCGACCCGACCCAGCGCAGCGCACGCATCACACGCGACATCGCCGAGCGGCTCGCGCGGCTCGCTAAATCTCTGGAAGCGTCGGGCCACAGACCCGAGCGGGTCGCGTCGTTCCTGATGCGCGCCATCTTCACGATGTTCGCGGAAGACGTGCGGCTGATGCCGAAGGCGGGGTTCACCGAGCTGCTGGAGAGCATACGCGGGCAGGTCTCTATCTTCCCGGACATGGTCGAGTCGCTCTGGCGCGCGATGGCCGAAGGGAGTTTTTCGCCGACGCTCAGGCGGAAGCTTTTGCGTTTCAACGGCGGGCTCTTCGAGAGCGCGGAGGCGCTGCCCGTGACGGACGAAGAGCTTGAGCTTCTCATCGAAGCGAGCCGCGCGGACTGGCGCGACGTGGAGCCGGCCATCTTCGGCACGCTCGTCGAACAGGCGCTCGACACGGTGGAGCGCCACAAACTCGGCGCGCACTACACGCCGCGCGCTTACGTCGAGAGACTCGTCCTGCCGACGATTATCGAGCCCTTGCGCGAAGAGTGGGCGGCGGCGCAGGCGGCGGCGGTCACGCTCGCCAAGTCTGGGAAGCTGGACGAGGCGGTCGCGGAGGTGAAGAGATTTCACCGGCACCTCTGCACCGTGCGCGTGCTCGACCCGGCCTGCGGGACGGGCAACTTCCTCTACGTGACGCTCGAACACATGAAGCGGCTCGAAGGCGAGGTGCTGACGGCGCTCGAAGACTTCGGCGAGCAGCAGCGCGAGCTGATCGAAGTTGACCCGCACCAACTGCTCGGCATCGAAGTCAACCCGCGCGCCGCGGCGATTGCCGACCTCGTGCTGTGGATAGGCCACCTGCAATGGCACTTCCGCACGCGCGGCGACGCGCTGCCGCAGGAGCCGGTGCTGAAGAAGTTTCACAACATCGAGAACAGGGACGCGGTGCTCGCCTACGACGGCGTGGAAGCGGTCGCCGACGAGGGCGGCAATCCCGTCACGCGCTGGGACGGACGCACGATGAAACCGTCAACAGTGACCGGCGAACCCGTGCCGGACGAGACGGCGCGCGTGCCAGTCCTGCGCTACACGAACCCGCGCAAAGCCGAATGGCAGGCGGCCGACTTCATCGTCGGCAACCCGCCGTTCATTGGTGCGCGTAAGATACGCTCTACGCTCGGCTTTTACGCGCCCGCGGAGAGCGCCGCCCTTAAATCACCGAGCGCAGGCAAATTGCCACACATGGAAGGGATAGAAACATGCGAGACGACAGCCCCGTCCGTGTCAGCGAATTTTCCTCTGACAGAGTTTTCAGCCTCTTCGACTATTACATCAGCCACCAGCACATGCTCCTGCGTAGCAAGACCGGTCCTGGAGAGGACGAAAATCTCGATCTCATCTTCGGCGCCGTGCAGTACGTGGAGTTGCCCTCCATCCTGCACGGCGTCCGCATCACACGTCCCCCGCGCGAGGAGGCCGCGAGCGTGGAGGCCAGATCAGGGGCGGACACGAACGGCGGCACTTTGGTTTACGCCCTCGACTCGGGCGGCAGAAGGTTCTACGTCGTTGCCTCTATCCTCTGGATTCATAAAAATACGCTGCCTCACATGAATTCCTCCCTCGTCTCCATGTGCTCGACGGACAAGGCCGCGTACGACGAGTACTACTCCGAGTATGTGACCGAATATCTGACCCTCGCCAGGTAGTTTATGTTGTCGGCACAGACGACCGCCGGCCACTCTGCAAAGAGCGGTTTCGGCTGTTGATGCTGCCCACGTTTTGACGAGCCCGGTGGTACCCGCCCGCTCGTTTGTCCCGGCTTAGTAAGCCGTCTTCAGCCAGTTCTCCTTAGGCCAGAGCAGCATCCCTGCGCCCGCGCCCTCCGCGCCCGTCAGGAGCGATGGGAGCTGGCTTCGGGCTCCGAGGCGCTCACCTGATTATTCGGCAGCGGCGAGAGCACGTCCCCGAAAGGAGCATTCCCATGAGCCGCCCTTCGCCTCAAGGTAAGTCCGGCGCCCGAGCCGCGGAGGCGCGCCCTCCCTCCGGCGGGTGGCGGGGCCGTCTGCACGAGGTCATCTTCGAGGCCGACACACGAGCGGGGCGCGCCTTCGATGTCGCGCTGATCGGCCTCATTCTCCTGAGCGTGCTCGCCGTCATGCTGGAGAGCCTCCGCGGCGTGCGCGAGCGTTACGGCGCGGAGCTTTACGCCGCCGAGTGGGCCTTCACGCTCCTTTTCACCTTTGAGTACGTCCTGCGGCTTTCGAGCGTCAGGCGGCCGTTGCGCTACGCGGCGAGCTTCTTCGGCGTCGTAGACCTGCTGGCCATCGTCCCCACTTACCTGAGCCTGCTCGTCCCCGGCAGCCACTACCTGATCGTCGTCAGAATCCTGCGGCTGCTCAGAATCTTCCGCATCCTCAAGCTGGCCGAGCACCTCTCGGAGGCCGACGTGCTGATGAGCGCCCTGCGCGCGAGCCGCCGCAAGATCAGCGTCTTCCTCCTGACGGTGCTGACGCTGGTGGTCGTCATCGGGACGCTGCTCTACGTCATCGAAGGAGAGGAGAACGGGTTCACGAGCATCCCCGTCGGCATCTACTGGGCGGTCGTCACGCTGACGACCGTGGGGTACGGCGACATCTCACCCAAGACCCCCTTCTGGCAGAAGGTGGCGGCGGTCGTGATGATCATCGGTTACGGCATTATCGCGGTGCCGACCGGCATCGTCACGGTCGAGATCGCGCAGGCGGCGAGGAAGCCAGTCTCGACGCAGGCCTGCCCGGACTGTGCCTCTCAAGGACACGACGCGGACGCCGTCCACTGTAAATACTGTGGAACTAAACTGTAGTCTCGGCGTGTGCCATTGGGTAAGAGATAGACATCAGGCGATGTACAATAAGTCTCAGACCTAATCGGTCAACCGGCGGCAGATATGTAAGCCGCAACACCCGCGCTGCCCGATTAATTTGTTCGATGTTATGTCGTGGCTGATTCGGACACTGCGCCCAACGCCAGCGCGCTTGACAAGATGAGGTAAAGCGTGTACGTTGCAGGTGCGTTTTTTACATTTTTGTGAACAACTGCCTCTTTAGAACTTTCAGAGCTGGTGCTGCCTTGCCCCCTTTCCCTCATCATTTTTCGCTGTAAAGAAGAATAAACAGCAGAGAAGGGGAGTTTATTGGTCAATCGCTTTCGGCCAGATATTTTGGCCGTACTCATGACCTGTCTCTAACTTCACATAAACTTATTTATACACTTTAAGAGCCCGAACAGATTCTTTCTCCCGAACAGCCGCTTGCAATCGTTTTGTGAGTGCTAGGAAAGGCGAACCGACGGTCTTTTAATGATTTAGCGAAAAAAAATGACCCCGCCACTACCTGCCAGTAGTGGCGGAGCCTTTCAGACAACGCACCGCTGCTAACGCTGGTGATGCATCGCCTGGGTAGCCCGCATCATACAGTAAAAGCAGCGATTTAAACAAGTACTTCACCCCTTTAAGGAGGGTTGCTTTCTGTATGATACGCGTCCACCGGTGGGAACCACTTCCCCCGCCAGTCAATCCATCCAGTTCGACAACTCCTGGTCGAAATTCGCGCTCCGTGACGGTCATCTCGGTGGCCCCAACCTCCCCGTAGGCTAAAGCTTCAACTCAGTTCGTCCTACCGCACGTAGGGGCGGCGGAACTCTCTGTTCGGCGAGAGGTTTTAAAGATGTCTGAAGAGTTTCTCGAAGAGCGGCCTGCCTGGTATGCCATTTATACGAAACCGATGGCTGAGAGCCGGGTCGAGAGCAACCTCCGTGCGTGGGGCTTGGAAACATTCGCGCCCAAAATCAAAGCGCGTCACGATAACCAATTCACTGGCAAACCCGTCTATGTGACGAGGCCGCTCTTTCCGCGATACACCTTCGCCCGGTTCAAGCTGAGCGGTCTCATGCATAAGGTTACGTTCACGAGAGGGGTTCAGAATATCGTCAGCTTCGGCGGTCAGCCGGCCGTAACCGACGACCAGATTATCGAACTGATCAAATCGCAGGTTGACGAGCAGGGGTACGTCAGGATGGACACCCTTCGTCCCGGCGACAAGGTCGTCATCAAGGGCGGGCCTTTTAAAGACTTAGTCGGCATCTTCGATTCGTCGCTCAAAGATCACGAACGCGTATCAATCTTACTGACAACCGTGAGTTTCCAAAACCGCATCATCGTCGGGAGAGATTTGGTGACGAGGGCCGAAGAACTCGTGACCTAAGCCCGGTGTCGTAAAGCGTTTCTCCGTAAGAGTTGTACTCCCGAACATTCAAGTTCTGCACGCGCGGTTTGGTCGCTTCGCCTCGCGAGAGGTGAGGTCGGTCGGGCAGCGCAAGAACGCGTCAGGTAGGCGTCATAATTAAAATCGTGCGGGTGGTCTGCCGCGAACACATCGACGGCGTCCGTATTGATTTTATCAGCAGAAGCGTGGCACGGCCGCGCCTTCGCCTACCGAGCAGTAATGACTGACGCGTCGTCTCCCGCATGTCTATCAAACTTCAAGCTACGCCCTTCGGCGTAGAGTGCGGTAGCTTTGCCCGGCGTTGAAAACCCTGATAGTTCTGACTTCTCAAGGGTCTCCGCGTCGGCGAGTTGGTGAAGTGTTAGCTTGATCTTCAGGATTGTGTATCCCGGCTAGGCCATCCCCGGTAGCATCCCGCCTCTCAG
>JBEVKV010000194.1:0-18337 GCA_040509515.1 Pyrinomonadaceae bacterium
CTGTTACCAAGCGGGAGTTCAACTTCCACGCGCCACTCGTCTCAATACAGGGCGACGCGCGCGCGGCGCAAGACCCCGAGTTGCTCGCCGCCTTGATTCAGGAACGGCTCTACCACGAAGACCAGATCGCGGAGGAGCGCGCCTGATGAGTTCCCCTTTCGACGCTTTTGTGCTCATCAATCTTGAGGGGGCTAGTGACGTCTCCTTCAGGCGCTTCCCCACCGGCATCGAGACGAGCGTGCGTGTCAACTGGCAGGCGCAGGACGTGACGGTCGGGACGAAGCCCCTCTACTTCGCGAACCGCGAGCCCCGGCAGCTTCGGTTCGACGATCTGCTGCTCGACAGCACCGAGACTGGCGAGTCGATAACGCCGGAGATCGACTCGCTGATGATGTTGACACAGGAGGTGGAAGGGCTGGGGCGACCGCCAGTGCTGCTGGCTCAATGGGGCGACCGGCAGGAGCGTTGCGTGCTGGCAGACGCAACTATCAGCGAGCAGTTCTTCCTCGGCGACGGGACGCCGATCCGAGCGCGAGTCAGTCTTACGCTGCTTCAGTTTCAGGATGACGCACCGCCGGCCACGTCGCGCCGCGTGCGTGAGAATGAGGAGGCGAACATCCTGTTCTAGGGGTTTCACTTTCTATCAATGAGAAGCATCCCGCCATACGAAGAGTTCGGAGAGGTCGCGCCGGTCGAAGACAGCTGCCTGACGCTGCACGTCTTCGACGCGACCGAGACGATTACCGGGTTGGCGCACCGCTACTTCGGCGACTGGCAGTTGTGGCGTTTGATCGCAGACCGCAACGCTGTCACAGACCCCCGGCAGATCGAGCCGGGAACGGTGCTCCTCATTCCCGAGCGGCCGCTGGAGATGGGGAGATTTGAGTCTCGATGATTACTGCATCTCCACACGCCATCATCCAGATCGGGGGCGAACGCTTCGACTCCTGGATTGATAAGAGCCTCTTCGCCGGTCTGGAGGTCGAGTTGACCACGGACGAGGCGTCGCAGGCCGTGTGGCGCGTGTTCGATCCCGCTTTTAAATTCCTTAACAAGTGGACATCCGGTGATGGCATCGCCGTCCTGGGCGCGCGCGTGTGGCTCGGCTACGGGGCCGACCTCGGCGAGCCGATCTTCAAAGGGCTGCTCGCTCGCGTCGAGCGCAATTCCGCGACCTCTTCATTCCGCTTCTTCGATATGGGCTTCAAGATGCGCCAGGTCAAGAAGACGGAGTATCACAAGGGGCTCGATGACCTCGGCGTCATCGCGAAACTCGCGCGCCGCAACGGCCTCCAGTTCAGTTCGCCGACCCCGCCGATAAAGCTCGACAAGCACAAGTCTCTGCTCCAGGACGCGCAGACGGATTGGGAGCACGCGCAGGAGCGCGCTGAGGAGGCGGGGCTTGTCCTCTTCGTTCGCGGCGACACGCTCTTCGCCAGAGAAGCCGCGAAGACCGGGACGCCAATCGTCACGCTCGGCTACAAGCAGGACTTCCAACTGCTCTCGGATTACAGCCTGAGCTTCAAGGTTCCTGAGAATCGTGACGGGCGGCCTGGGCAGGTCGAACACAGGGGGCGCGGTCGCGGCGGCCGCCGGCTGAAGGGTAAGTCCGACAGGAGCGCGCGCGGTACGCAGCACGTCGAGATCAAGAGAGACCTCGCCGTGAAGTCGAAGCGCCACGCTGACCGACGCGCCCAGGCGCGGAAAGAGCTGAAGAGAGAGCACGCCTTCAGCCTCTCGGTGCGGATGCTCTCGGTGTTCATGGGGCGCCGCCCTGACGTGCGTGAGACGGTCGCGATTGCAGGCATGGGGGAGCTGTTTTCCGGCCGCTACATCTGCGACCGCGTCATGCACAACTTCCGTCCGGGAGAACTGACAACCACGCTCGACCTCTACCGAGACATCAAGGAGCCGGCGCAATGAGGAGACCCCGGAAGGCTAGCCGCGAGCGGGCGAGCGGGCGAGCGGGCGAGCGGTGGATGGTGGCCGTCGAGGGCATCGTCGCCGAGGTTAGTGACCCGGAGGGAATGCACCGCATCCGCGTTGTCATCCCTTCGATGGACGAGAGCATCGTTCACGATGAGTGGGTCTGCGCACTCGTGCCGTGGGTCGGCTCGGCTGGGTTCGGGCCGGTGAATCTGCCTGAGGTCGGGTCCGAAGTTTTGCTGTTCGGCAGGCTCGGTCAGAAGCACAGCCTGTTCTACCTGTGCAGATTCAACGAAGACTTCATCGTGCCCGGCGAGTTCATCGGCGACGAGGCGCGGGGGCTGAAGACGGACGGTCGGTACAAGCTGCTCGCCGAGTTACTGCTTGAGGTTATCAGCCAGACGCAGGTGCTCGTGAAGGGCGGTAGTTTGGCCGAGGTGGACGCGCCCAACGTGAAACTGAAGGCAGGCGGCAACGTGGCCGTTCACGCGCAGGGCAGCAAGGTCGGCTTCTTGGGTGCCGCGCCGGTCGCGAGGCAAACGCTCCCGGCCCCGGCGACTGACTTGGCCTCCTGCATTGCGCTCACGAATGCACTCCGCGCGGCACTGATCGCACTAGGGCTCGGCCAGTAGAAAGCATTCGACAGTAGGGCGAACTATACATGGCAACGCGTACAGTCAATATCGAGCTAAGAATCTTGACCGATGCCCCCTGGGCTGAGGGTGCAAAGGTGAAGTTCAGACTCGCCCGAAACAGCTTCACCACGCTCGCGACCTACCCAAAGAGTGAGACGGAGGTTGCCGTAGACGAAGACGGACGCGTGGCGGTTGCGCTGTGGTGCAACGCTGAGGGGCTACGCCCGGCGCAGTACATCTGCGAGTTGCCTAGCGAGGAGAGCTTTCCTTTCACGCTCCCGGCCGGCGAAGACGCTATCCCTCTGGAGGTGCTGCGCGCAATCGGCTCCGTGCCTTACACGCCTTCGAGCGAGGCCGCCTTTAATGCCCTGCTCACCTCCCACGCCGGCGTCGTGGCGTCGGCCGACGCGCTCGGGCACGTCAGGGTCGGAGACGGGTTGATGGTCGATGAGGCGGGCGTCCTGAGTGTCGAAGGCGCGGGCGGCGGAGGTGTCACGGTCGAGCAGTTAGAGGCGGAGGCAGGGGCGCGCGAGGCGGGCGACGCCGACACGCTCTCGGCCGCCAACTCCTACGCGGACGAACAGGTCGCGGGGATTGACCTCAGTGCTTATGCGACGACGGCCGCCCTCTCCGCGGAAGCGACCGCGAGAGCTAACGCGGACGCCCTCTTGCAGCCCCTCTCCGAAAAGAATCAGGCGGGCGGGTACGCGGGGCTCGACGGCTCGGGACTCGTCCCCGACAACCGCATCCCGTCGAGCATCGCGCGCGACTCGGAAGTCACGAACGCGGTGGCGGCCGAGGCTACGGCCAGAGACGCGGCCATTGCGCTCGCGCTCGCCAACATCATCAACGGGGCGCCGGGGGCGCTCAACCAACTGAACGAGCTGTCCGCCGCGATGGGCGACGACGCCAACTTCGCCGCCACGACGACGACGGCGCTGGCCGGCAAGCAGCCCGTAGCGGCCAACCTGACCGCGTTGGCGGCGCTCGTCTCGGCCGCCAATAAGCTGCCGTACTTCACGGGCGCGGGTGCGGCCTCTCTCGCCGACTTCACGGCGTACGCCCGCACACTACTCGCCGGGGCGGACGCGGCGGCCGTCAAGGCTCTCCTCGCGCTCGCGAAGGCCGACGTGGGGCTCGGCAACGTCGCCAACGCCGACACCACCACGACGGTCAACATCACGGACTCGGCCGACAAGCGATTCGTCACCGACGCGCAGCAGACGGTCGTCAACGCCACGTCGGGCACGAACACGGGGGACGAGACGGTCGCGCGCGTTGGCGCGCTCGTCAGCGGAGCCACGTCGAAGGTGGCACCTGTTGACGCCGACTCTTTGGGGCTATCCGATTCGGCGGCGTCCAACGTTCTGAGAAAGCTGACGTGGGCGAACCTGAAGGCGAGTTTAAAAACCTACTTCGATGGCATCTATCAGGCGGCACTCGGCTACACGCCCGTGCGCGTCCTGTTCAACGCCTACAGCGGGGCGAACGTCAACGCGGCCGAGACAGACCTCGCGAGCTACCCGATGCCGGCGGGGACTCTGGGCGCGGACGGGAAGAGGTTGCGGATCACGGTCTTCGTCTCTTGCGCCGCCAACGCCAACGCAAAATCCGTCCGGCTGTATTTCGGCAGCACCATCATTTTCATGCCGAACGCCGTGGGGATTAACGGCGGCAACGTCCACCACGTTTTCAACGTCACGAGGACTGGGGCGTCTACACAGCACCTTTTCGGCCGCCCCAGTTACGGCAACAGCAACACCGGCAACGAGGCGGGCAACGGTGCCCGGTACGAGGCCCCGACGGAGAACACGGCCAACGCCATCACCATCAAGGTGACGGGTCAGGGCGTCGCGACGAATGACCTGCTGTTGCGGGACTTCACCGTCGAGGCGTTGAACTAAGGCTTGACGAGTTGCCGGGCGGAGTAATCGACGTAGCGGAGGGGAGAAGAAATTCGATGGTTACGCATGAATTCATCAACGGCCTTCCGCGCACCTTCCCAGTGGCCGTAGTCGTCGAATTGGATGATGCCGCCGGGCGAGACGCGGTCGTAGAGATGAACGAGACAGTCCTTCACGCTTTCGTACCAGTCGCCGTCCACATGCAGGACGGCGATGCGGCCCGTCTCGCTCGACGGGAGCGTGTCGCGGAAGAACCCCTTGACGAAGTGGGCGGAGAGGCCGAAGCCGGCGAAGGTGTTTCGGACGCGCGCGAGGTCGGCCCGAAATTCACCCGTGAATTGATGCGCTTCGTCTGGGTCATGCTCGGTCGGGGCGGGCAGTCCCTCGAAGGTGTCGAACAGCCACACGTCGCGGCCGTCCCCGAGTTCTTTGAGCGTGAGTGCCATCATCGCGGCGCTGCCCCCGGCGGCCGTGCCGCATTCGACTATGCCGCCGGGCACGCCCTCTTTGACGACGCGGCGGACGGCGTTGTGCAGCGCGCGAAGGCGGGCGCTCGTGAGCATGGAGTGTGGGCGTACCTGCTCGCGAAGGCGGGCGAACGTGCCCGGCGCGACGCGGTCGCGAATATCTGAGAGGCGAGAGGGGAGCATCAGGAGTTGATTGCCCGCTCTGGCGAGTAAGGCGTTGCCGCTCATGGGTCGCGCATTTTACCAAACGACAGACAAACGCGAAAGGAACAGCAATGAAAACAATTCTCTTCACGCTCACACTCAGTTTCATGTTCTGCCTCACGGCCTCCGCGCAGCAGAACTTCGCGCTCGACGGCACAGCCTCCGCGTCCGCCTCTTCCACGGCCAACGCCAACTTCCCGGCCTCGGCCGTCATCGACGGCGACCGCACCGGCTACCAGTGGGGCGCGGGCGGCGGCTGGAACGACGCTACGCGCGGAGCGTTCCCCGACTCGCTCACGGTGACGCTCGCGCGGCCGTACTCAATCGGCCGCGTCACGCTCGTCACACTTCAGGACGCCTTCAACGCGCCGACGGAGCCGACCCCGACGCAGACGTGCGCCGTCTACGGCGTCAAAGACTTCACCGTCGAAGTGTTGACGCCCACGGGCTGGCAGCAGACCGCAGCCGTGACGGGCAATTCCTTGTGCGTGCGGGAGGTGAGCTTCGCGCCCGTGCGCGGGATGGCCGTGCGCTTGACGGTGACGGCCTCGCACGACGGCCTCTACAGCCGCATCGTCGAGGCCGAGGTCCACAGCAGGTAACCGGGAGGGGCATCACGGGCCGAGGTGGGTACTAAGACCTGCTCAAGTTACCAGTAGAGCAGCGACCCGCGACGCCCCGGCCAAGCATACTTTAAGAGCGATGAACTTACACGGATCATGTCTACGGTTCCCCTTCTCGGCCGACCGGCGCGGCTCGCTCGCCGTCGTCGGCGACCGGGCGGGGATAGTCCGTCAGTCCATCATCGCCATCATCGAAACGCGACAAGGCGAGAGGGTGATGATGCCGGATTACGGCATCCCCGACATGATCTTCTCTGTCGTTAACGCTGGATTTGCAGCTCGTTTCGCTTACGTCGTCGAGCGGCAGATCAAGAACTACGAGCCGCTGGTCGAGACGGTGAAGGTCCGCGCCGGCTCGGCTGAGAATGAGGGCACATTCGACCTTGCGCCGAACCTGCACAGGGCGGCGATAGAGGTCACTTACACCGTCAGGGGACGTAGCGTCCCGTACAACCTGGTCTATCCGGTCTGGCGGCTGAGAGCGGAGGCATAGTGAAATGGATATAGGACAGCAGCCGGCAAGCGACGAGCTGGTGATGAGCCCTTCAGCAGTCATTAAGGAATTAGAGAAGAGCATCGAGCAACAAACCAGTAGGCTCAACCAGGTGAGGAATGAGAAGGCAATCGTCGATGCCCAGATCGAGGAACTGCGTGCGAGAAGCGCCGACTTGACACGCGAGATGGACACGCTACGCGGGGCGATCAACGCCGAGACGGTTTGGCGAAACCTCATCCGCGACGCCGTCCAGCAGCAGTCGTCGGGCGTCAAGCCCACGAATCAGGGTGAAGCAAATGGCTGAACTCGTGCCCGTGCCGGTGCTCGACTCCCGCGACGAGGTGCTGCTCGCGGCGGAGGCCATTGCGCGCGCGTCGGGGGGGCTGACGGCCGAGAGGATAGAGAGGAATATCGCCGTGCAGCGCGAGCTGCTCGCCCTGGCAGAGGCCGGGGCATTGAGCGCGCCCATCTGTTCCGAGTTGACCAACGCGAATCCGTCAAGCGCCCACGTTGTTCTCCTCGAAGCCTTCCTCTGGGTGTGCGCGCTGATGATGTACAAGATCAATCAGGTACCCACCCAGAACCTGATCGCCTTCGCCCGACTGTTCCGCGTCGAGCTGCGCGACGCGACGGCCGCCACAACCATGTTGCACTTTACGGTCGCGCCGCCGCCGGGTACCGGCGCGACGATTCCAGCCGGCACCGAGGTGGCGACCGCCGAAGGCGACATAGTTTTTCAGACGGACGCCGAGTTGGTCATCCCTGCCGGCGCTACCAGCGGCGAAGTGAGCGCGACCCGGACTACAACCGGGGCGACGATGCTCTCGACCGACACCTTGACTGACCTTCTCGATTCAGTCGCCTGGGTGACGGCCGTCACGAACCCCGAAGCTGTCGAGTCAGGCTCGGATAAAGAGTCCGCCACCTCCGCGCTGGAGCGTGCTCGCAACTACCAGCGCCGAGCGGAGCGTCTCGTGTCGGGGCGTGACCTTGAGGATGCGATTCTCGAAGAGGTGCTCGGCGGCAACGGGATAGTGCGCGCGTTCCCTTTGGTCAAAGACGGCGACTTCGGGGAGAGCCGGGCCGGGCACACTACAGTCGTCGTGATGACGCGCACTGGCGACGCCGTCAGTTCAGAGGTCAGGAGGAAGATCGGGGCGCTGCTCTCGCAAGCAGTGGGCTCCCAATTCATCTACCTGCGCGACCCCTCATTCGTCACCTTCAACGTCTCCGCGAATGTGAAGCTCGACGGCCTAGCCACGCAGAGCGTTACGTTGGCGGCGATTGAGAATAATTTGAGGAAGTTTTACTCGGTCAGCGCGGGAAATTTCGGCCGCGCCATTCATCCTTCTGAGATTATCGCCGAGATCGAAAAGACAGACGGCGTTGACAGGATAGAAGCCTGGTCTGCTGAGTCGATTCTCATCACGCCCGCTAATGTCGTTGCCGTTGCCCCTTACGAGTTGCCTCGACTGGAGACCGTCACTCTCAATGTCGTTTAGTAATCTCGATTTTCTTTATCAACATCTGCCCGCGTACATGCGGCGGGACGACGTTGATCTGTTCCTACGAAAGTTTCTCAGCGTCCCCTGTGGCGAGCTGGACGGCTGGGAGTTAACCTTCGACACCTTCCACCGAATGATCGCCCCCGAGACGGCGACCGAGGAGTTCATAAACTGGTGGCTGTGGGCGCTCTTCGGCTGGGGTTGGTTCCCCGCGTGGGCGTCCATTGAGCTTAAAAGGAATTTCTACAGAGACATCGCCACACATTACGCGCGCCGCGGAACTGCGCGCGGTATCAAGGAATTTCTGGCAGCCTTCGGCATCCGCTCCCGCGTGATAGTCGCCCCGCAGTTCTACGGCGAATACACAACCGACGAGGACGGCTGGGTCATCGAGACCCCGCTCGTCGTCATCATTCAGATATTTCCAGAGACAGAGGGAGTGCCAGAACAACTCGCCTTCTACGGCGAGTGGACAACAGACGAATGGGCGGTCGTTGACCCCGTGCTCGTACCGACGCGCGCCGACGTGGACGCGCTGTTGAGATTCCAGCAGCCAGTGGGACATGTGTTTATTATCGAAGAGAAGATCGCTTAGGCCCCGGAGGAGGCGTAACCCTTATGAGCAGAAAAGTGTTAATCGTGACGCGTGAAGCGGCTGGCGTGATATACGGTCGCGTGGTGAAGGCCACCGAGCAGATGCTCATGCAAGACTTCGCCCACTCGCACATCGAGAGAGTCGTACGCGACAAGCTAATGCGCAACGCTGCGCAGGCCGAGGTCGCCGGTTTCAACTACACCCTGCCGGGCGGTATGGGAGTCTCGGTCGGCGAGGGGCATGCTATCGACGTAACCGGGCGGAGTTTTGACACACTTCCGAGCGGCGCGGCGTCCGTGGTAACGATGACCAACGCGCATGGCTCGCTGCCGCGCATAGACCTCATCTACGCGACGCTCGTGGCCGACAGCGACCGCGAAGAAACTGCCCTCCCCTTCCGGCAACAGTTGACACAGTCAGAGCTGGCAGCCGGCGCCAACCCGTACCCCATCACCAACAGCAACGTGCCGACGCGCCGGGATAACATTGCTACCATCGGCGTGCGTCAAGGTGTTGCGGCTTCAGTTCCGGCCGCCCCTGCCGCCGGCGTCAACGAGGTCGCGCTCTACCAAGTACGCGTCAACGCGGGTGTAACCGTCATCACAGCCGATAAGGTGACGGACGTGCGCAGACAGATGAAGTCTCTCAACGACGCCCTGGTGCGCCTCGACGCGCTGGAGGCGAGCCCGGCTATCCTCGACTTAGGCGAAGCAATAGACGACAGGGTCAACACCCTGACCGTGGACAGTGTCTACCTCACGAAGACCTACAACGACCCTGGCAACCTGCTGACGCTCGACGTTGACGTGGCAGCGCTCGGGGCGGCGCTCGACTCGCGATTTGTGAATGTGACGGGCGATACGATGAGCGGGTCGCTGAAAGTGAACATCGGGGGCGGCACCGACCCGTACCCGGCCAACAACGCGGCGGTGCGCGGCGTCCTCAACGGCGCCGCCGGCAGCTCGCCTATCGGCCTCTACGGGTACGGGCAGGCGGGACTCGGCAACGGCGATGTGGCGTACGGCGCTTTCCTGCACGCGAATGCCGACCGCGGGGGTGTCGCGAGCGGCACGACCAGCTATGGCCTGTACGCCGAGACCGGCGGCGGTGGGACGCGTTATGCGGGCTACTTCAACGGCAACCTGCACGTCGCCTCCACGCTGACGAAAAGCAACGGGACTTTCCTCATCGACCACCCCGTCGAGCCCGACGCCAAGGACCTTATCCATAGCTTCGTCGAGTCGAACGGGTTCGGGCTCATCTACGTGTTTCAAGTCCCGCTCGCCTCTGGCGTTGCCACCCTCGACCTGGATGACGCGCTCGGAATTACGACTGCCGGCACCGCCCGCCGGCTGTTGCAGAACCTGGTGGTTGTCAACGTCCGCCACCCCGCCGGCACGCACGTCTCCGACTCGATCACTACCACCGGCTCCGCCTACGAGCTGTTGCTGACGAGCGACGACGCGGGCGACTCCGCGACCGTCGTCGTCTTCCTCTGGGCCGTCCGCGCCGACGACGCCGTCAAGCTCAGTCCCTTCGCCGACCCGTCCGGCCTCCTCCTACTGGAGCGGACTAAGCCGGAACTGACGGCCGGCGACCTCGTGACGCTCAAGCCCGCAGTCGTCGCGGTGCCCGCAGACCACCCCTCGGTGGGACGTTCGGTGATGAGCGTGCAGCCGCAGATCATCGGCAAAGCGGGTTACAGGTGGCAGCCCGGCGTTCTGCCGAACGAGCCCGTCGTCCCCGTGCGCTCGACCAGCTACGTACCGGAGGGACTGACGCCGGGCACCCCGGCGGTACCCGCCCTGACGGCGAACGACGACTCGGTCGGCGTCACCCCTTGGCAAGACCCCATAGGCTTCACGTCCGTGCCGGTGCCCGGCGTCGACGTTGAGGGCGGCGGCACGCCGATCTGCCCCATCCTCACCAGCCCGCCCACGCCGCGCGAGGACGAGTCGAACCGGCTGCTGGCTTCCGACTTCGGTCTGGAGGTGCCGGAGGGGCAGACGCTTGCCGCGCTCGTCGTCATCATCAAACGGCAACTGAAGGAGGGATATGAGGGGGCCGAGATAGTCGACTCGGCCGTCAACCTGATTAAGGGCGGCGTCGTGCAGACGGCGGTCAACAAGGCCGACACCGACCACCCGTGGCAGCCGGCGTGGGTCTACGCCTCATACGTCTTCGAGGGAGACGACCTGGCCGGGTTCACCGCCGCGGACTTCGAGGCGGCCGACTTCGGAGTTGCGTTCTCGGTCACGCTCAGGATGGGCGAGACCGAAGAGGTGCCCAACACGACGGCGCAGGTTGATTACATAAGCGTCACCCCCTACTTCGAGTGAACGCCACGCTGAAAAAAGGGCATTGAGCCACCCACGCAAGGGGGACTTAATGCCCTTTCAATAGCTCGCAAAAGCCTGTAAAGTCAGGCTTCAGGTCTTTGAAGGAAATGCCCGTTTAGCAAAAGATGTGACAATCCCCGTTTAGTAAATAATGTGACGACGTTTAGTAAACGGTGTGAAAAGCTACACCGGCTTTATTTTAGGAACAAGTTTTCGACAACTTTTCCACAGTTTCTGTGGAAAAACCTGTGAAAAACCCCTGTTTTTAAGTTACAAGTTCCTGACAAATTTAGACTTCTAGCATTTTGCACAAACAAGCGGCAGACTTCACAAAGCCTTTTCAAGCGTGAGGTTTCGTACGTGTTGCCGACCGACTTCGGGAAGTCTTTCGTGTGTATCATCCTGTGCTGCGTCGCGGGGGCGGCCGGTTCATCCTGCGTCAAATTGCCCCGCCGCGCCGCTTCCCCGCGCCTCCACACCGCGCAGACGACACGCCCCGCCGAATCTTCGGCAACTCCCCTCAACATCAACGAAGCCTCGCGCGAAGAGCTTGAGCAACTGCCGGGCATCGGGCCGGCGCTCGCCGCGCGCATCGTCGAGCACCGAGAGCGCCACGGACGTTTCCGACGCGCGGAGCACCTCCTGCTGGTGCGCGGCATCAGCGAACGACGCTTCCGACAGCTACGCACGCGCGTCGCGCCGGAGTAGCGCCGCCCGGGTCGAAGTTGGGTGAGACGGATTGGCCGACCTTCGAGAGCTTCGGGACGCGGCGCGTGAGGTCTTCGACGAGGCGCTCGCGGCGTCGGACGCACGGCGCGCGGTGCTCGGCGCGGTCGAGTTCGACGGCAAACGCCTTCGCGTCGGCGGCGAGTGGTTCGGGTCGGGCGCGCGCGGGCTGAAAGTGTTCTCGGTCGCGCTGGGGAAGGCCGCGGCGTCGATGGCGTCGGCGCTCGACGAGCGTCTGGGCGACGTGCTCGCGTGCGGCGTGCTCTCCGCGCCTGCGACGCGCGACGCGCTCTCCGGACGCTGGCGCGTCTTCGAGGGCGGGCACCCGCTGCCGAACGAGGCGAGCTTCGAGGCGGCGCGCGCCGCGTTCGATTTGTTAAAGACGGCGGACGATTCTTCGTCGGTCGTCCTCTTCCTCGTCTCGGGGGGCGGCTCCGCCATGCTCGAACTGCCGCGCGACCCGCGCCTCACGCTCGAAGACGTGCGCGAGGCGAATCGCGCACTCGTCTCGTGCGGCGCGCCGATAGCCGATGTGAACGCCGTGCGGCGCGCGCTCTCGGCCGTGAAGGGCGGCGGGCTGGCCGCGCGTGCGCCGCGCGCGTCTCAGGCGACGCTCGTCGTCTCCGACGTTGAAGCCGGCCGCGCCTACGACGTGGCGTCAGGCCCGACGCTTGAGCCGCCGCGAGACTCCACGCCCGTCAAATCAATCGTCGAGCGTTACGGCCTCGCGACGCGTCTGCCGGCGGCGGTCGTGCGCGCGCTCGAAGAGTCTGACGCGACGGACGTGCCGCGCACGCCGCGCGACGCGCGCAGGTACTTTGAAGTGCTCCTCGACAACGAGCGCGCCTGCGAGGCCGCCGCCGGGGCCGCGCGCTCGCGCGGGTTCGCCGTCGAGTACGCGCCTGACCTCGCAGAGCAGCCGGTCAAAGAGGGCGCGGCGGCGCTCGTCTCAAGGCTCGCAGAGCTTTACGCGCGGGAGCGCGCGGCGGGGGCGCGCGGCGTGTGCCTCATCTCGGGCGGCGAGTTCTCGTGCCCCGTGCGCGGGGGCGGGACGGGCGGGCGGAGCGCGGAGACGGCGTTGCGCGTCGCGTTCGAGTTCGGTCGAATCGGGCGCGAGCTTAAGACCGACGGCGGCGCGCCCGCGGGCGTGGTCGCGCTGTGCGCCGGCACCGACGGCATCGACGGCAACAGTCCCGCCGCCGGCGCGCTCGCGGACGCGACGACGCTCTCACGCGCTCGCGCGCTCGGGCTCGACGCGCGGAAGTTTCTTGACGAGAGCGACGCCCACACTCTCTTCTCCCGCCTCGGCGACGCGCTCGTCACGGGGCCGACCGGAACCAACGTCCGCGACGTGCGCGTCCTCATGGCCGGCTGAGCACGTCTCTCAAACAATCAAGGCTTAACGAAAGTTTCGACCCGCAGGTCTTCGCCGTCGGTGCTGACGCTAATCATGCCGCGTTCGCCGGTGGTTAAGACTTGTGCGCCCGCGTCGCGCCAGCGGGCGAGGACTTCCCGGTGCGGGTGTCCGTAGGGCGAGTCGCGGCCGACCGAGATGACGGCCAGCGCCGGGCGCGCCGCGCCGACGAAGCCCTCGGTCGAGGAGGTGCGTGCGATTTTATAGGACAAAGTTTTGCTCAATACAGTTGTGTATGTATAACTTAAGGGCCGAATTACGTACTGAGCAATTTCAATTTTGCTCAATACAAGGGGATGGGTTCTGTCGAGTATGAAGTCACAAAACAGCGGGCCGGCAGCCTCTCAAGACTGCCGGCCCGCCACGTCACTTAGCACGTCTGACTACTGACCGGTGACGAGGAACACGTCCCACGCCCAGCGGCTTACCTGCGCGCCGCGTACATCTTTTACCTTTACGCGATACCGGAACGCATTACCGTGCTCGTCCGTGCGCTTCGACTCCTTGTAGTCGAGGTCTAAAGTCGCAAGACCGAGTTCCGGGAGGGCGCGTAACTCTCCAGGGTCCGAGACGCCGTTGTGATTCATGTCCTGCCACAGGCGTAGGCTGGAGAAGACGGCATCACTATCGTCCATCACGCCGTCGCCGTTCCCGCCGCCCTCGGGCCTGTCGAACTCGGCGAGCGCCAGGAAGCCGTTCGGGCGGTTGGACGGCGGCTGCGGCGTGTGGTTGCCGAACAACTCGGCCCCACCGTTGATGAGGCCGTCGCCGTCGCGGTCGAGCGCGAGCCACGCGTCGTCCGACCCGGAGGCTGTCCACGCAGCGCGTTCGGGCACGCCGTCGGCGCTGAGGTCAAAGGAGACGCCGTTCGCCACGTCCGTCAGCGAGAAGCCATCTCCGTTAACGTCGATGAGGACGGGCGAGATACAGGGCCCGCTGTACACTTCAAAGCCGTCGATGGTCATCGTCAGCCCGCCCGGGCTGCAAACGCCGCCGCCGCCGCCGGAGTATCCCCCGCCGCCGCCGCCACCACCACCCGCGACGGGCGTCGGCGACGTATACCCACCGTTCTGCTTAACCGCGCTCTTGTCGCAGGAAGTCGGGCCGTCGTGGCCCCCGGTCGCGTTCAGGTCAGGCGTTGATGGTAAGGTCATTGCCGACGCCCCCTGGCTACAGGAGGTGCAGTCGTCCAACCCGAAGGTGTGCCCTAATTCATGCGAGACCGTGTGGATGAAGGCTGTGAGGTTGGTAACGCCCGGGTTTATATCAATGAAGCTATCGCCTCGATTACCAGACCCGTTTGAGAAGCCGCGCGTCTCCCCCTGTGCCGTGGGCCCGAAGTTCATGGGGACTTAAAGGCTGATAAAAAGGATGGGGTTGCCGCCCCCGGCTGCACCGGGTCCCGCCGCACCGGGTGACACCGGGTTGAAAGTTACGTTTGCGCCGCCCGCCGTGCTCCACTTGTCCAACTGGGCGAGGACGGCCTTCTGCTGGTCACTGCTCATCGTCGGGTCAATGACGACGTTGACCGTCGCACCCTGCGCCCAGGTGGTGGCCTTCCCTTGCGTAGGCGGGGCCTGGCAGGTAGTTTGGGCCGAAGCCCGGTTGCCGAGCCGCGTAGTCATCGCGGGAAACAAGTATGAGGTGAGTACGATGAGAAGTATCAGGGCGATTCTGTGAGGAGAGGTTTTCATTAGCGTCCCTCCCCCGGCGGAGAGGACTGCACGGCTTCGCGCAGCTCGCGCATGAATGTCTCCTCGGCCGCCCCTCGGTACTTGCCGAATTGCAGGTCTCCTCTCGGGTCTTTGTCATCGCCGTCCAGCGGCAGCACCTGCCCGCCGCGCAACTCGTAGCCCGTCAGGATGGAGAACTCACCCTGCTCGCCGCACCTGAGAAACAGAATGTACTGCCCGCCTTGTTTGGGGAATCCCTGCTTGCCAATCCTGTACCTCTGAATTTTCCCGGAAGGGAAACGCACGGCCCCGCCGGGCCGAGTGGCCGTCACCACACTACCGGGCGCAAGCAGCCCCGGCGCGGCTTTATACGTATCGCCAATGCGGACGGAGAACTCGGAGTAGACGCCCATCTTGTCGGGATCAAGGAGCGCCTGCCCGCCGACTAATTCGCCGCGTATGACGGCGTCGCTTTGCGCCACCGGCAGGGCCGGCAGTCCAATCCACCAATGCGCCCCGACCGGTAACGGCTCGACATTCCAAGGCAATTCCGCCACAGGTCTGTCCGTCCGGAGCCCGAGGTTTTTTCTCTTCTTTCCCTGCGCGGTACTCTTCTTGACAGCCTCGTCGTAGTTCACGACCGGCTCCGTGCCGCCTCTCGGCTCATCTTGTGGGCCGAGGGCGAAGGCATTACTCTTACCGCTCACGGCGAACGCCAGCGCAATTGCTGCCGCGACCAGCAGGGTAATAAGTAAGGTATTCTTTCTGTCAGTTGTCATCACATCTCCTTATTCGGGTGGGGTTGAGGCGGCGCGGAAGTTCCCCCGAGTTACGGACTGGCGGCTGCACTGAGGTCAAGGAGTAAGAGGTTGCGGAACTCGGGTTAATTCCGTAAGGGTTACGCCAATTGAGTGGTTGGCGTAAGGCGACGAGGTAGTGTACGTATCCCGCCCCTCCCTGTCAAACCCCCTTGACCGCTTAGAAAAGCTTGGCGCTACTACCTCCTGACGAAAGTCTCCACGCGCAAGTCTTCGCCGTCGGTGCTGACGGTAATCATGCCGCGCTCGCCGGTGGTTAAGACTTGTGCGCCCGCGTCGCGCCAGCGGGCGAGGACTTCCCGGTGCGGGTGTCCGTAGGGCGAGTCGCGCCCGACCGAGATGACGGCCAGCGCCGGGCGCGCCGCGCCGACGAAGCCGCCGGTCGAGGAGGTGCGCGAGCCGTGGTGCGCGACCTTGAGTGCGTCGCAGACGAGGGGGTCACCCGCGGCGACGAGCGCGCTTTCGGCGCGCGACTCCACGTCGCCCGTGAGCAGGAAGGCGCGCCGGCCGTGGCTGATGCGCAGCACGACGGAGGCGTCGTTGTCTGAGGCCGCGCGCGAAACGGCGGCGCGCGGCGGCCAGAGAACTTCAATTGTGACCGCGCCGAAGCACAGGCGGTCGCCGCGCGCGACGAGTTGCAGTGGCACGCCCGCGTCGCGAGCCGTACGGGCGAAGCGCGCGAACTCTTCATCGCCGGCTGGCGCGCGACCGACGAGCGCGGCCGCGACGCGGAAGTTTTTCAGAACGTCGTTCAGCCCGTCGATGTGGTCGGCGTCGGCGTGCGTCGCCAGCACGTAGTCGACGCGCGAGAGGCCGCGCCACCAGAGGTGTTCGGAGACTACACGGTCGCCGACGCCGCGCGCGTCGGGCTCGAACGCCTCCGGCTCGTCTTCCGCGCCGCGCGGCCGGAGGAAGTTGGGGCGTCCGCCCCCGTCTACGAGCAGCGTCGAGCCGTCGGGCATCGTGACGAGCGCGGCGTCGCCCTGCCCCACGTCGAGAAAGTCTATGCGCAGGCGGCCGTCCGCGCGCCGCGCGCCGAAGGGGTGCGCGACGATGACGAGAGTGCTCGTGAACGAAATGAGCGCCGACGCCTTCAACAGTCGAGCCCGCCGCGCGGCGTTACGCTTTTCGAGGGCGGCGTCTTCGTCAACGCTCGACCGGCGTGAGTTGGTGGCGCGCCTGAGTCTTTCCTCAACCTCGTTCGCGCGCGGCGGCGAGGCGAGCGGCCGCCAGCGCAGGAGCGCGGCCGCCAGCACGGCGAGCGGCGCGTAGTGTAGGAAGTAGACGACGCGCGCGATGCCCGAGAATTCGGGGAGCCTCATGCTCGCGACGCCCGCGCGCGCGAACGGGTCGACGCTGTGGACGAGGAGCGAGGTCGCCGTCTCCGTCAGGAAGATGAACGGCGCGGCGAGTTGTGAACTCAACTGAGAGGCGGCGAGCGCGGCGAGCGCGGCGAAGGCTTGGACGACCATCAGCGCGCCGACGAAGAGGTTGAGCAGCACGGAGGCGGGCGTGAGCCTGTGGAAGTAGACGGCCAGCGGCGGGAGGAGCGCGAGTTGCACGAACGCCGAGACGAGCGCCGCCGCGAAGGCGTAGCGGAGCGCAGGCTGCACGCGCCAGCGTTCGAGCCGCGCCGCCCACGGCGACTTGAAGAGTCTGTAGGCGTGCGTCGCGCGCGACAACTCGGCGCGACTGTCGCGCTCGCGCCAGTAGAGCGACTCCGCGAGCGTGCGGAACCAGAGGGGAGAGGCGGGCGGATACGGCGTCGCGCGCGTCGGCCGCCACTCGCCGACCTCTCTCAGATTTGAGAGCAGCGGCACCGCGCCGGCGACGATGGCGAGCACCGAGAGGAAGGTCAGTTGGAACGACGGGTCGAAGAGGTTCGCGGGCCGCCAGACGAGCAGCGCGAGCGCGGCGCCGCCCGTCGCGTTGAGCGCCGAAGAGCGCCGGCCGAGCGCGGGCGCGAGCGCGGCCAGCGTGAACGTGAGCGCCGCGCGCACGACCGACGGCTCCGCGCCGACGCCCACGGCGTAAGCCCACACGAACGCCACCGACACGCCCCAGCGCGCGAACGCCCTGCGCGTGAAGCGACCCGCGACGCCCCACGCGAGCCCGCCGACGAAGGCGATGTGGAGACCGCTGATGACGAGGACGTGGAAGGTGCCCGCCTCGCGGAAGCGCTCGGCCGCGCCGCGCGAGAGGCCGTGCCGGTTGCCGAGCACGGCGGCCTTGAAGACGCCGGAGGCGTCCGTAGAGAAGGTCGCGTCCGACAGTCGCACGAGCCGCGCGCGCCACTCGTCGAGCAGCGCGAGCGGGAGGAAGACCGGCTCGTCGTCGAGGCGTTCGACGAGCAGCGCGCTCTTGAGCGTCCCGCGCGCGTCGGCGTCGCGCAGCTCAAGAAAGTCGCCCAGCGTCTCGACGCCCGGATTGCGAAAGTCTCCCTCGCGCGTGAGCGCCGCCGCGAGGCGGATGCGAGCGCCGCGCCTCAGCTCAAGCGACTCGTACCCCGAGGCCGCGCCCGCGTCGCGCACCGGCGCGAACAGTTCGACGCGACCGGCGCAACGACTCTCCTCAGACCTGTAACGCACGGACTCGACGCGCAGCGCGAGCACGAGCCCGCCGGGCGCTGACTCCGGCGCGCGCTCGATGACGCCCGTCAACTCGACCGGCGCGCCCGGCGGTATCAAGCCGCGCTCGTAGAAGCTTCGGAGCCGCGTCCCCGCGCGCGCAGCTTCCGCCTCAAGCGACGACAGTGCGCCCCCCGCGCAGGCGAAGGCCAGCACGACGAGAGGCGCGGCGACGCCGTCCCTCTTCTTCCACGACGCGAGGAGCGCGGCGAGCGTGGCGAGCGCGGCGAGCGCGACGCACGGGGTCGGCCCCGCGCCGGCGAGTCGAGCGAGCAGCACGCCCGAGGCGAATCCGGCGGCGAGCGCCGCCAGCGGGTACGCGCTGAAATCAGGCTTGTCAGACGCCGTGCTCATCATATTCAGGGACTATTGCTCCGGGCTTGAA
>JBEVKV010000195.1:0-6178 GCA_040509515.1 Pyrinomonadaceae bacterium
CGCTACCGCGGGCGGTTCTGACTTGATTATTTACCGGCGGCTACTCGATGTGGTTGAGGAGGTGTCCCATCTTCTCCTTCTTGGTGCGGAGGTAGTGCATGGCGGCGTCGGCGGGCTCGACTTCGAGCGCGACGCGTTCGACGACGCGCAGCCCGGCCTCTTCCATCGCGCGCAGCTTGAGCGGGTTGTTCGACATCAGCCTGACCTGACACAGCCCGAGGTCGAAGAGCACCTCGGCGCACTGCCGGTACTCGCGCAGGTCGACCGCGAGGCCTAGCTGCTCGTTGGCCTCGACGGTGTCCGCGCCCTCGTCCTGCAGGGCGTAGGCGCGAATCTTGTTGATGATGCCGATGCCGCGCCCCTCCTGAAGCTGGTAGACGATGGCGCCGCGCCCCTCGCGCTCGATGAGCTGCATGGCGCTGTGGAGCTGCCGGCCGCAGTCGCACTTCGTCGAGCCGAACACGTCGCCGGTCAGACACTGCGAGTGTATGCGCGCGAGCGTCGGCTCCTCCGGCTTTATCTCGCCCTTGAAGAGGACAACGAACTCCTCCTCACTCGTCTTCGAGCGGTAGCCGGCGATGCGGAAGTCGCCGACCTCGGTCGGCAGACGCGCCTCGGAGATGCGCTCGACCGTCAACTCGTGTCTCGACCACGTACACTCCAGTGTGGCTTCTTCTTTCAAAGTGAGAACTCCTTTGCGGGGAATTATAGGAGCACGGCGCGCGCGGGACAAGACGGCGCGGCCCGCGCGCCGCCGCGTCAGCCGTCGCGCCCGAGCATCAGCGCGAGGTTGTCGCGCAGCCGGCCCGGGTCGGCCGTGAGGTCGCCCGAGTGCGCGTCGGCGTCGGCCGGGGCGCAAAGCTGGTAGAAGTAGCGCAGGCCGGCGGCCGAGGCGAGGTTGTAAAACCAGTTGCGCTCGCGCTCGCCCGCGCGGCGGAGTTCGAGCACGCCGCCGCCCTCACGCATGAAGAGGATGTTGGTGAGCCCCGCGCCGTGATTCGAGACGAGGTACCGCGCGGAGGCCGTCAGACGCACCTGCTCCTCGAAAGTGTGCTCCTCGAAGTAGACGACGCGGAAGCCGAACTCTTCGACGACGCGCGCCACCTCAAGCTCGTTCGTCAGTTTGCGCTTGGGCGCGCGCCCGCGGCTGACGTAGAGCCGCGCACGGGCTTCGGGTGCGGACGCCCCGCAGGCGTCGAGGACGAAGTCACGCAGCTCGCGCACGAGCGGCTCGTTGTAATGTCCCGACGGCGCGGTGTGCGTCGGCATGACCAACCGCTCACAAACGCAGACCTCGTCCGCGCCGACGTACTCGACGCCGCGCAGCGGAAAGAGCTTGAGCGAAGAGGTGACGAACCCGAGCCGCTCGTAGCCGTGCGGGAGCAGCAGCGTCGTCTCGCGGGCAATGTTGCGCGCAGCGTAGAGTCTCGGGAGCGCGTCGGCCAGCCAGTGAAAGTAGCCGCCGCTCCAGTCGTCCGTCACCCACAGTCGAGGCTCCTTGATGAGTCGCCGCCGTCGCAGGAGCCGGTTCGTGGCGAAGAACTTCAGGACGCTCCGCCGCCGGCCGAGGAAGTGGCGCATGATGACGGGCGACGAGAAAGACTCCGGCAGAATCGAACCGCCCTTGAAGAGCATGCCCTCCGGCGTCGCGGAGACGCCGCGCAGCTCAAGCAGCCGCGTCGGCGGAATCTCGCGCTCGCGCTCGTGCGCGAAGAGTCCGGCGTCTTCGGGGCGCAGGTTCGCGGGCGCGTCGCGCACGAAGCGGCCGCCCTCGCGAATCACGGGCGCGCCTTCGTGCGGCGTGGGGTAGGGGCTGAACATTTTTAACGAAGGCGACGCGGGGTCGGCTTTCATCCGCCGCGGCGCACGGCGAGGTAGTTGGTCGTCAGGAAGATTTCGCGCTGCTCGCCGTAATAGGCGATGTGCGCGAGCCCCTTCGGCACGATGCGGTGGATGTCGTACGCGCCCGAGAGCAGCGTCCAGAAGTCGTAGAAGAAGGTGCGCGAATAGATGTTGGCCGGGCCGAACTCGAACTGAATCATCGAGACCGCGCCCGCGTCGAGCATCCGGCGCGCGCCGCGCAGCACGGCCAACTCGTGCCCCTCCACGTCGAGCTTGAGGAAGTCTATGCGGCCGACGCCGTGCTCGGCGCAGAAGTCGTCGAGCGGGCGCACCTCGATGCGCTCGGTCGCGCTCACCTCGACCTGCACGACCTGCGTCGGCAGCCGCCTGTCGATGGACGAGATGAGCGACTGCTCCTCGCCCTCGACCGTGTACGAGTAAAGCTCGACGCCCCTCATCTCGTCGGAGAGCCCGAGGTTGAAGGTCTTGACTCGGCCGCCCTCTCCGGCGACGTTTCGCGCGAGCTGCTCGTAGGTGGCGCGCGAGGGCTCGAAGGCGTAGACGGCGGCCGCCGGGACGTGCCGGCGCACGAGGCGCGCGTAGTCGCCGACGTTCGCGCCCACGTCGAAGACCACCGGCGACTCGACGCGCGCGCAGGCCGGCGCGACGACGTTCGCCAGCACCCACTCCTCGCCGCTCGTCTCGACCAGCCCGCCGCCGCCGTAGTTCATCGCGTAGACCGAGAGCGTGTGCAGGCGGCTCCAGACCGGCTGGAGACGCGCCCGCTTGGCGCCCTCGCGGAAGAGTATTTTCTTCAGCAGACCGCCCAGCGGCCCCTGTGACTGCTCCATTGTGAACCGTTGCCCCTCGCGACCCGCGCCGCCGAAGTGTGACGTGCCCGAACGGCGACAATCATACGCGGCGCGGCCCGCGAAAAGTCAAACGCCGCGCGGCGGCGCGCGCGCCGCGCGGCCGAACCGGCGCGCCGAGATTTTCGCGTTGCCGCGCGCGTACGGCGCGGGCTAAGATGCGGCGCGTGGGCGCGAGTCCCCGTCCACTTCTGAGGATTTCCCCGCCGCCGAAGATGAGCCGCGAAGAGGGCAACAACAGCTTCGACATCACCGTGCCCGTCCCGGCGCGCTCCTCCGCGCGCGAGCGACACCCGGCGCTCGTCTTCCTGCGCGGCGAGCTGCTGGCCGCGCCCATCCCGCTCGAACGCGACGAGGTGACGTTGGGGCGCGCGCTCGAAGCCGACGTGCGCGTCAACGACGCGCGCGCCTCGCGCATGCACGCGCGCATCACGGTCGAGCGCGACCCCGCGACGGACGAGCGCCGCTACCGCATCACAGACCTCGGCTCGACCAACGGCACGCTCCTCAACGGCGTGCCGGTCGCGGACTCCTACCTGCAGGACGGCGACAAGCTCACGGTCGGCGAGCAGCTTTTGCGCTTCGACCTGCTCGACGACATCGACCGCGAGTACCAGCGCCAGATTCACCGCCTGCTCGCGCACGACGAGCTGACCGGGCTTTTGACGAGCAAGTCCTTCTTCTCCGAGCTGCGGCGCGAGGCGGCGCGCGCCGAGACCGAGGTGCGACCCTTCTGCGTGCTGATGATGGACCTCGACCACTTCAAGTCGGTCAACGACACGCACGGCCACCTCGTCGGGAGCCAGACGCTCGAAGAGGTCGGCACGCTCATCACGCGCGCGCTCCGCGCGGGCGACGTGGCCGCGCGCTTCGGCGGCGAAGAGTTCGCGGCCTTCCTCCTCAACGCCGACTGCGCGCAGGGCCTCGTCGCCGCCGAGCGCGTCCGCGCCGCCATCGAGTCGCACCACTTCCCGGCTACGCGGCGCGGCGCGGCCGCCGACACGGGCGAGACGCTCCGCATCACCATCAGCGTCGGCGTGGCCACCTACCCCGAAGACGCGCGCGACCCCATCGAGCTGATCGAACTCGCCGACACCGCGCTCTACCGCGCCAAGAACCTCGGCCGCAACCGCGTCGTCGCCTACTGCGTCGCCCCGCCCGACCTCAAGCCCACCGCCTCCGCCCCCGGCGACCCCCGCTGAAGCTCTCGCACAGCCGCGAGCCGAACGTCTCCCGCCGCGCCTCTTCTGCGCGTGCGTCTTGCGGCGTGCGGGGATTCTGCTATCATACGCGCACCGTCTGAGAAACCCCCTTCCGAGTTCCCCTGCGAGTTTGTAAGTCTGTGAAGAGGGACGGGTCTGCCCGTCGAGGTCGAAACGATGATGAGAGTGAGGCTCACAGCCGTCGTCAAGTCCGCGCTCGTCGCCGCCGTGGTGTGGGCGGCGGCGCTCTCTTCGGACGCCTCGGCGCAGCAGCAGCAACAGCGGCGCGCGCAGGAGGCGCAGAGCCCGACGCCGGCGCGCGACACGCGGACGCAACGCGCGGGCGAGCGAGACGCGGACGCGAACGCCGACCTCTCGATCACGGCGCGCGTGACGGCCGACTCGGTGCGCTTCGGGAAGGTGCCGAACACGCGCGTGGATTTCACCGGAAAGCCCGAGCGCGCGACCGTGTGGGAGGCGGAGCGCGAAACCCTGCCGCCGCAGGTTCAGCCCGGCGTGACCTATCGCAACATCGGCATCACGCTGCGCATCACGAGCGTCTTCGCGGACATCGACCGCATCGTCGCAGAGGCGCTCGGCGAAGTCCCCGCGGGCGACGAGCCGCGCCCCGCGCAGCCTCCGGCCACGCCACCGGCTCAGCCGCCCGGCACGCCGACGACAGCGCCGCCCGCGAGCCCGTCTCCTTCCAAGACTTCCCCCGCGAACTCCGTCACGAACGCGTCTCGCCGCGGGCCGGCGCAGAGGGGTAGGGGGAAGTGAAGCAAAACAACTTTCGCCGGGACGCCGGCCCGACGCTCGGCCGCGTCGCCGTCGTGTGCCTTCTCGTCGCGTCCGCGTCCGCGTTCGTGACGGCGCAGACACGCCCCGGCGAGTCGCCCGCACCCGCCGCAGCCGCGCCGACGCCGACGGCGACGCGGGACGGCGCGACCGCCGACGAAGATTTCGAGCTGAACATAGACGTGCGCCGCATCAACGAGCGCGACTTTCAGGCGGAGACGGCGGTCGAGGCGGGCGGAGACGCCGCAGGGCTGCGTCTGAAGATCGGCGTGGCGCTGAGCGCTCAGGACATAGACGTGCTGTTGCGGGGCGTGCGCGGCCGCGTGCGATTCCGAGCGAGCCTCGCGCCCCTGCAGCGGTTGCTCGACGCGCGACGCACGGCGCCCGCCCCCGCGCAGAGTCCCCCGCCGCCCGCCCCCTGAAGTTCACCGGGCGACACTCCTCCAAGCTCTTTCATGTCGCCGCAAGCAGTTCTCATTAAACTTTTCGGAGGGAACGATGAAGAAGCTCTTTACAGCCGGAGCCGTCATGTCGCTTGCGCTGTGCGCGGGCGCACGCGCGCAGACGACGACCACCATCACCGACCGCGGCGACGCCAACACGTCCATCACGGGCAGCACCACGGGCACGCGCGTCGCGCAGCAACAGCAACAGCAGCCGCGGCCGAGCACCACGCCCGTCACGCCCGTCCGCCCGCTCTCGCAGGAGGAGATACGCCGGCAGCAGGAGTCGAGCGAGCGCCGCCGGCAGTCGGCCGCCACGGGAGACCCGGACGTGCTCCTCGACGTGCCCAACCTCTCGGTCGAGGAGATCACGCTCAAGGTGAAGAACCTGCGCGCGCGCGTCTCGCTCGACGCGCGGCTCGCCAACCTCCTGCAACTGACGGCGGGGGCCGAGGCGGGGATAGACGAGGTCGACCTGACCATCAAGGGGGTGCGCGCGGAGGTCTTGCTAAAGGTCAGGCTCGACAACGTCGCCGCCATCATCGACCGCACGCTGACGACCATCGACCGCAACCCGCAGATACTCGAACGCCTCCTGCAGAGCGTCGACAACACGGTCGGCACCGTCGGCGGCGTCGCCAACACCGCGCTCCAGCCGGGCGGAGTCGTCGACCGCACGGTCGGCACCGTCGGCCAGACCTTGAACAACGTCACGCAGCCCGGCGGGCTTCTCAGCTCGACCGTCAACACGCTCGGCCAGACCGTCCAGCGCGTCGTCGACCGCTCGGGCAACATCGTCGAGCGGACGCTCGACACGGCCGGCACGGTCGTCGGCCAGCGCACCGTCGGCAACGTCACGTCGCTCACGCGGCAGGGCGAGGACGCGACCAACGCTTCGGGGCAGACCATCCGCCGCGTCCTCGACACGACGGGCGCGGTCATCGAGCTGACGCTGGACGCCGCGGGGCGCGTCACCAACTCGCGCGTCGTCAGCCAAGCCACCGGCCGGCCGTAAGTCGAAACA
>JBEVKV010000196.1:0-9174 GCA_040509515.1 Pyrinomonadaceae bacterium
TGGCCGCAGGGCGGCAGGCTCGGCGAGGCGGCGAACATCTCGTCCGGATAGGCCGACGCGTTCTCGACCCCGAAAAAGTAGCGCGTGAACTCCTTGTCGCCCGTCTTCACGAACTCCACCCGCTGAAGGTAGAGCATCGGGTTGGGCAGCGTCGAACGCGCGCGCGTCCCGGCGGCGTTCGCGGCGCACGCGAGCGCCAGCAGCGTCAGGAATATCGCGGCCTTTCTCCCGGTGAAAAACCTCATCGTCTTCTCCTCTCGTCAAGGAAAGTAAGGCGGGGCTTACGGCTCCGTACGGCGGGCCGCCGGGCGCGCATTGAACCACCTTCCGGCGCGGCGCGCAAGAGTTTTTCAGTCCGGGTACTCGTCCGAGCCCTGCACCCACATGAACGACTGCGCGTCGATCATGTCGCGGGGCTTCAGGTCTTTGTTGTCGGCGAGGATGCGGCCGGCGAAGTCGAGCAGGCTTGAGTAGGTCGCCCAGTCGGGGCGCGACTTGTAGCGGAACTCGAATTCGTATTTGGCGGCCGCCGCGCGCGTCACCGTCGGCTTGAGGAAGACGTGCCTCTCGGGCTGCGCGAGAAAGCCCCAGACCGTCACCATCGGCCACGTCAGCACGCGCGTCTGCCTGCGCGGGAGCGAGTCCACGGCCCCGACCCAGTTGTTGAAGCGACGTTCGAGCGAGCCCGAGCCGTGCAGAAGCTCGAAGAGTCCTTCGGCGAACGTGCGCGCGCCGGCCTCGGTCTTCACCGCGTCGCGCAGCGCCATCTTCTCGAACGAGAAGATCATGCTGTGTCGCGTGCGCTGCTCGACGCGCACGGCGCGCGCCGCGACCTCCGAGAACTCGCCCGCGCGCAAAAGCCGGCGGTATTCCGCGCGCCCGAGCGCCTCCTCCCATCGCCCGTGCGCCTCCCACTTGTAGTCGCGCTCCCAGTCGAGATACTTCGCGTCCTCGAAGCCGCCGGGGAAGTAACGCAGAAACTTCCTCCGGCAGCCTTCGGCACCCGACGCCGCCGCGCCCCGCAGCCTCACGCCCCCCAGTATGCCCATGTGCGCTCTCCTTGACTGAGACGAAAGTTAAGCCTCTTCTTTAAGCCCGGCCGGCTTACATAAAACTGCCGTCGCCCTTCCCGTCAATCCGCGGAGTGATTTCCGCATGATACGCGGATTCGGACTTTGTGCGTAAATTTTTGACGCGCCGCCGCCGCCACCCCGTGGGCGCTCGCGCTTTTGCGATTTTGGGATTTCGGTTTGCGGAAACGGACACCGGCGCGGGGCGCGCGCGACCGTTCCCGGGGGAAAAGTCCTGAAAAACGGGCGGGCGCGGCGTCGTGCGGCAGTGGTACGGGGCTTGTTGAGGGGCGTCGCGAGTGAAAGTGTTTCTGTCGACGTAACAATCCTCCACGATGGATGTAAAGCAGCTCGCTATGGATGTAAAACGCACCTCTACGGACGCGCCCCGCCCCACCGCGGACGTGAAGCGCCCCTCTTTTGACGCGCCGCGCTCCGCCATGGACATCAAGCGGCCCCAGAGGAAGAACCGGCGACGCCTGAAGCTGGCCGTGTTCGCGACGCTGGGCGTGCTGGCGATTGCGCTCATCACCTACGGGCTCTCGCGTCTGCCGAAGGCCGCGCCGAGCGTCGCGCGCGCCACCGTGCTGACCGACACGGTCAAGCGCGGGCAGATGCTCCGCAACGTGCGGGGCTTAGGCACGCTCATCCCCGAGGAGATTCGGCAGATCGCCGCCCCGGTCGAGGGGCGCGTCGAGCAGAAGTTCGTCAAGCCGGGCGAGACGGTGCCGGCCGGCACCGTGCTCGTCACGCTCTCGAACCCGACGCTCCAGCAGGCTGCCGTCGACGTGCAGTACCAGATCAGGTCGGCCGAGGCCGACATGAACAACCTGCGCTCGCGGCTTGAGAGCGAGCGGATGAGCCAGCAGGCCGCGACCGCGGAGATACAGTCCGAGTACAGTCAGGCCAAGATTCAGCTCGACACCGACGAGCAGCTCGCCAAGGAGGGGCTCGTCCCCGCGCTCACGCTGCGCATCTCGCGCGTGAGGGTCGAGCAGCTCGCCAACCGCCTTGAGATCGAGAAGAAGCGGATAGGGGCGAGCCAGTCGCAGACCGCCGCGCAGATCGCCGCGCAGCAGGCGCGCGTCGAGCAGTTGCGCGCGCAGCTCCGGCTCAACCAGGAGCAGGTCGCCTCGCTACAGGTTCGCGCCGGCACCTACGGCGTGCTGCAGGAGGTGACGGTCGAGGTCGGACAGCAGATCACGCCCGGCACCAACATCGCGCGCGTCGCCGACCCGACCAGCCTCAAGGCCGCGCTCCAGATTCCCGAGACGCAGATTAAAGACATCACGCTCGGCCAGCCGGCCGTCATCGACACGCGCGGCGGCGGCACGGTCAACGGCGTCGTCCAGCGCATCGACCCGGCGGCGCGCAACGGCACCTTCACGGTGGACGTGCGGCTCGAAGGCCCGATGCCGCAGGGCGCGCGCGTGGACTTGAGCGTGGACGGAACGATTGAACTTGAGCGTCTCGACAACGTTCTATACGTCGGGCGGCCCGCGACGGGCGGGGCGGCGCAGGCCAGCGTCACGCTCTTCCGCGTCGAGGCGGACGGCCGCACCGCGACGCGCGTCCCCGTCCGGCTCGGCCGCACCTCGGTCAACACGGTCGAGGTGGTCGAGGGGCTGCGCGAGGGTGAGACGGTTATCCTTTCCGACACGTCCCAGTGGGATAACGTGGACACGCTCCGACTCGACTGAAGACCCGAAACCCCTGACCCCAAGACCAAACTCGAAAGGAAAAGAGATGAGCGCTACAAGCGAACCGCTGGTGAAGCTGGACGGCGTGCGCAAGGTTTTCTTCACGGACGAGGTCGAGACGCACGCGCTCTCCGGCATCCACCTCGACATCAAGAAGGGCGAGTACATTTCGATGGCGGGCCCCTCCGGCTGCGGCAAGTCCACGCTGCTCTCCATCCTCGGGCTGCTCGACACGCCGACCGACGGCGAGTACATCCTCAACGGCACCCCCGTCACGAACCTCTCGCTCTCGGAGCGCGCGCGGATACGCAACCGCGAAATCGGCTTCATCTTTCAGGCGTTCAACCTCATCGGCGACTTGAACGTCTACGAGAACGTCGAGTTGCCGCTGACCTACCGCGACATGAGCGCCAAAGAGCGGCGCGACCGCGTCGAAGAGGCGCTGCTCAAAGTCGGCATGAGCCACCGGATGAAGCACTACCCCTCGCAGCTCTCGGGCGGTCAGCAGCAGCGCGTGGCCGTCGCGCGCGCGGTGGCCGGCAACCCGTCGATCCTGCTCGCGGACGAGCCGACGGGTAACCTCGACTCGACCAACGGCGAGGCGGTGATGAACCTCCTGCGCGAGCTGCACGCGGGCGGCGCGACCGTCTGCATGGTCACGCACGACCCGCGCTACGCGCGCTACGCCGACCGGACCTTCCACCTCTTCGACGGCCAGGTCGTCGAGGAGACGCACGAGGCGAAGGCCGAAGAGGTCTTGGAAGAGAGCGGCTTCAAACTCTAGCGCTTAGCTTTTCGCTCCTCGCTTTACAGCTTCCAAACCCCGTGACCCGGGCCCCCGCGCCGGTCGCGACGCACTACTATTGCCCGAAAGACGCGCGCCCGCGCGCCGCCTTCCGCCCCGAAGGAGGTTCCCGACGTGAGAAGAACACTCAAGGCCGCCGTGCTGCTCGCGCTGCTCGCCGCGACGGCCGCCCACGCCGCCGACGAGCGCATCCACAGGATGTCCGAGTCGCACACGCTGGAACAGAAGACCACCGAGCGTAAGCGTTTCAAGCTGCCGGTGCGCGAGGTCGGCGGGCGCGTGAGCCTGCGCCTGAAGGCCGTCGTGCGCGAGGGCGAGGCCAAACTCCTCGTCCGCGACTCGAAGGGCAAAGTCCGGCAGGAGGCGCACCTGCGCCCGGCCGGCGCGAGAGCCAACACCTACGACGTGAGCACGTCCGAGGACAGGGCGGCGAAGGGCGAGTGGACGGTCGAGCTTGAATTTAAGGAAGCGACCGGCAGCTACGAGCTGACGTGGACGAACGACCTGCCGTGAAGGGAAGGGGGATTTAGGTGATGGGGACGTTTCTCAAAGACCTCAAGTACGCGGCGCGCGTGCTGCTCAAGAGCCCGGGCTTTACGGTCGTGGCGGTGCTGGCGGTCGCGCTCGGGGTGGGCGCGAACACGGCCATCTTCTCGGTCGTCAACGCGGTGCTCCTGAAGCCGCTCAACTACGAGGAGCCGGGCCGTCTCGTCCTCATCAACCACAACTACCCGAAGATCGACCTCAAGGCTTCGGTCTCTTCGTCCGGCTACAACTACTACCGCGAGAACGCGAAGTCGTTCTCGGGCGTCGCGGCGCTGACGGGCTGGAACGTCAACCTCACGGGCGAGGGCGAGCCCGAGCGCTTGCAGGGCATGTCGGTCACGCCCAACGTCTTCCAGACGCTCGGCGCGCGCCCCGCCGCCGGGCGCACGTTCACCGAGGATGAAGGCAAGCCCGGCAACAACAAGGTCGTCGTCTTCTCCGACGGCTTCTGGCGGCGGCGCTTCGGCGGGCTGCCCGTCGTCGGCAAGAACGTCACGCTCAACGGCGAGCCGTACGCGGTCGTCGGCGTGATGCCGGCCGACTTCACCTTCGGGCGCGAGTTCGGCGGGCAGACGCCCGACCTCTGGTCGCCCATCGCCTTCACGCCGCAGCAGCTCGACCCGACGAGCGGCCTGACGAACGAGTACCTCGGCGTGGTCGCGCGCCTCAGCCCCGGCGTCGGCTTCGCGCAGGCGCAGGCCGAGTTGGACGGGATGGCCGCAGACCTCCGTCGCCAGTACATGCCGGGCGCGGACGCGAACAACTGGGGGCTGCTGCTCACGCGTTACGACGAGTTCGTCGTCGGGCAGATTCGCAAGCCGCTGATGATCCTGCTCGGCGCGGTCGTGTTCGTGCTGCTCATCGCGTGCGCCAACGTCGCCAACCTGATGCTGGCGCGCTCGGCCGTCCGCCAGAAGGAGATCGCGGTGCGCACCGCGCTCGGCGCGAGCCGCTGGCGGGTCGTCCGACAGCTTCTGACCGAGAGCGTGCTGTTGTCGCTCGCGGGCGGCGGCGTCGGGCTGCTGCTGGCGATGTGGGGCGTCGACCTCCTGCTCAAGCTCAGCGACAACAAGATTCCGCGCGCGGCCGAGGTGGGCTTAGACCGCAACGTGCTGCTCTTCACGCTCGGCGTCTCGGTGCTGACCGGGCTCGTGTTCGGGCTCGCGCCGGCCTTTCAAACTTCCAACGTCAACCTCCACGACACGCTCAAGGAGGGGGGCCGGAGCGGGCGCGGCGGCGTGCGCCGCGGCGTGCGCGACGCGCTGGTCGTCGTCGAGATGACGCTCGCCGTCATCCTGCTCGTCGGCGCTGGTCTCCTCATCCGCAGCTTCATGCGCCTGCAGCAGGTCAGCCCGGGCTTCGAGCCGCGCGGCGTGCTCGCCATGCAGGTCTCGCTGCCCGGCACCAAGTACAAGGACGGGCCGTCGCGCACGGCCTTCGACCGGCAGGTGCTCGAAGCCGTGCGCGCGCTGCCGGGCGTGCGCTCGGCGGCGACCACGACGACGCTGCCGATGAGCGGGATGAACCAGAGCGGCAGCTTCCAGATCGAGGGGCGGCAGCTCGCGCCCAACGAAAGCTCGCCGCACGGCGACCGCTGGATGCCCTCGGACGACTACTTCCAGACGATGGGCATCCCGCTCGTCAAGGGGCGCTACTTCGACGCGCGCGACACGGCCGAGTCGCCCTTCGTCGTCGTCGTCAGCGAGGCGCTGGCGCGCAAGTACTGGCCGGACGAAGACCCCGTCGGCAAGCGCATCACGTTCAGCCGCATCCCCAACACGCAAGACCCGCAGTGGCGCGAAGTCGTCGGCGTCGTCCGCCACGTCCGCAACGAGGGGCTCGAAGGCGAGTCGCGCGGGCAGTACTACGTCCCTTACTCGCAGAGGCCGAACAGCCCCGAGCTGTTCGTCGTCGTGCGCACCGACGCCGACCCGGCGTCGCTCGCGCCGTCGGTGCGCGGCGCGGTCGCGTCGGTCGACCGCGACCTCCCGGTCTTCCGCGTGACGACGATGGAGCGGCTCGTCTCCGAGTCGCTCTCGCAGCGGCGCTTCTCGCTCTTCCTCTTCGGCGTCTTCGCGGCGCTGGCGCTGGCGCTGGCGGTGGTCGGGCTCTACGGCGTGATGAGCTACGCCGTGGCGCAGCGGACGCACGAGCTGGGGCTGCGGATGGCGCTCGGCGCGCAGGCGGGCGACGTGCTACGGATGGTCGTCGGGCAGGGGATGCTGCTCGTCGCGATAGGGCTGGCGCTGGGGCTCCTCGGCGCGTTCGCACTGACGCAGTTGATGTCGAGCCTGCTCTTCGAGGTCTCGGCCGCCGACCCGCTCACCTACGCCGGCATCGCGCTGCTGCTCGGCGCGGTCGCGCTCCTCGCCTCCTACCTCCCCGCGCGCCGCGCGACGAAGGTAGACCCGATGATCGCTCTCAGATACGAATGAAGTGATGAGTGATGAGTGATAAGAAGGCGAAAGCGGGCCTCGCCTCCTCTCATCACTCATCACTCATCACTCATCACCAGCGAACGGAGTGAGCTTATGGAGACGCTGCGGCAGGACGTTCGTTTCGGGCTGCGGACTTTACGGAAGCGGCCGGGGTTCACGCTGGTGGCGGTGCTGACGCTGGCGCTGGGGATTGGCGCCAACAGCGCCATCTTCTCGGTCGTCAACGCGGTCGTGCTCCGCCCGCTGCCTTACGCCGCGCCCGAGCGGCTGGTCGCGCTCTGGGGCAACCTCAACCAGAAGGGCTTCGAGGAGCTTGAGCTGTCCGCGCCCGAGTTCGTGGACTTCCGCGCGCGCGGCGCGCACGTCTTCGAGGACGCGGCCGCCTACTACGAAGGCGGCTTCAACATGACGGGCGCGGGCGAGCCCGAGCGCGTGCAGGGCGTCTACGCCACCGCGAGCCTCTTCAACACGCTCGGCGTCGCGCCGTCGAGGGGACGCGCATACACCGCCGAGGAAGACCGGCCGGGCTCGAACGACGTGGTCGTCATCAGCCACTCGCTCTGGCGGCGGCGCTTCAACGCCGACCCGGCCGTCGCCGGCAAGTCGGTCATGCTCGACGGCCGCGCCTCGACCATCCTCGGCGTGATGCCCGCGGACTTTCACTTCCCCAACAACGACACCGACATCTGGAAGCCGGCGGCCTTCGACGCCGACCTGCTCTCGCCGAACAACCGCGGCTCGCACTTCATGAGCGCGGTCGCGCGTCTGAAGGAAGGCTTCACGCTGGCACGCGCGGGCGAAGAGGTCGCGGCGCTCGCGCGCGCGCAAGGCGCTGAGAACGCGAACAGCTACCCGCGCGGCTTCGGCGCGTCGATTCGCCCGCTGGCCGAAGAGGTGGTCGGGACGAGCGTCCGCACTTCGCTCTTCGTGATGCTCGGCGCGGTCGGGCTCGTGCTGCTCATCGCGTGCGCCAACGTCGCCAACCTGCTGCTGGCGCGCGCGTCCTCGCGGCGCAAGGAGGTGGCGGTGCGGACGGCGCTCGGCGCGGGGCGCGTGCGCATCATGCGGCAGCTTCTGACCGAGAGCGCGCTGCTCTCGCTCGCAGGGGGCGCGGCCGGGCTGGTGCTCGCGCTGTGGGGCATCGATCTGCTCGTGGCGCTCGCGCCCGAGGGGACGCCGCGCGTCGCGGAGGTGGGGCTCGACGCGGGCGTGGTCGCCTTCACCTTCGGCGTCTCGCTTTTGACGGGCGTCGTCTTCGGGCTCGTGCCGGCGCTCCACGCCTCGAAGGTCGACCTCAACGAGTCGCTCAAAGAGGGCGGGCGCGGCGGCGGCGAGGGCGAGCGGCGCGGGAGCCTGCGCGGGCTGCTCGTCGTCGGCGAGTTCGCGCTGGCGCTCGTGCTTTTGGCGGGCGCGGGTCTGCTGGTTAAGAGCTTCGCGCGCGTGCTCGGCGAGAGCCCGGGCTTTGACGCGCGCGGCGTGCTGACGATGCGGCTCGTGCTGCCGCAGACGAAGTACGGAAGCTACGACGGGCACCGCGCGTTCTACTCGAACCTGTTCGGGCGTCTGCGCGCTCTGCCCGGGGTCGAGGCCGTGGGCGCGAACAACCTGCTGCCCTTGAACGGCAACGGCGGGAGCCGCACGTTCCTGATCGAAGGGCGGCCGGTGCCGCCGGGGCAGCCGAAGCCCGAGGAGCAGTTGCGCTTTATCACGCCCGGCTACTTCGCGTCGATGCGCGTGCCGGTGCTGCGCGGGCGCGACTTCGGCGAGCGCGACGTGCAGACCGCGCCGCGCGTGGCCGTCGTCAGCCGCTCGATGGCCGAGCGCCACTGGCCGGGCGAGGAGGCCGTCGGCAAGCGCATCGCCTACGCCGGCATCGGGCGCGGGCACGACCAGACGCCCGAGTGGATAGAGGTCGTGGGCGTCGTCGGCGACGTGCGCCACCGCGGGCTCGACCTCGAATCGAAGCCCGAGATTTACGTCCCCGTCTACCAGCCGCTCTTCTCGAACCGCCCCGTGCCGCCGCTCTCGCTCTACGTCGCGGTGCGCACGTCGGGCGACCCGGCCGCGCTGGCCGCAGCCGTGCGGCGCGAGGTCGCGGCCGTCGACCCCGAGCAGCCCGTCGCCAACGTGAGGACGATGGAGGAGCGACTGGCCGAGTCGGTCGCGCAGCGGCGCTTCAACATGACGCTGCTCGGCGTCTTCGCGTGCGTGGCGCTGGTGCTGGCGGGCGTCGGCGTCTACGGCGTGATGGCCTACGCGGTGGCGCGGCGCACGCACGAGATTGGCATCCGCGTCGCGCTCGGCGCGCAGCGCGGCGACGTGGTGCGGCTGGTGCTTCGTCAGGGGATGTGGCTCGCGCTGGCGGGCGTCGGCGCGGGGCTCGCGGGGGCCTACGCGGTGACGCGCCTGATGTCGGGTCTGCTCTACGGCGTCTCGCCGACCGACCCGCTGACGTTCGTCGGCGTCGCGCTGCTGCTCGCGGCGGTCGGGCTGCTCGCCTGCCTCGTCCCCGCGCGCCGCGCGACGAAGGTCGACCCGATGACCGCTCTCAGATACGAATGAAAGTGATGAGTGATGGGTGATGAGTGATAAGAGAAGGCAAGGCACGTATTTCC
>JBEVKV010000197.1:0-13254 GCA_040509515.1 Pyrinomonadaceae bacterium
ACTCGTGGCTGTTCAACGACAACGTCCTGCCCGTCGAAACCCGGGCCAGTCGTAAAGCCATGAAAGCGGCGCGAGAGCGGGCGGCGCTCGGCTCCGCGCAGTTCGTCCCCGTCTCCTCATTCAGCCAACACCAGCGCGGCAACACCGCCGAGATTTACCGGCCGCCGAGCGTGACCGAGAACACCACGAAGCTGCTCGACAAGGACGCTTGAAACTCGGACAATTCCCCTCCACGGAAGCGGCGTGACCGACTCAAAACTCAAAGACAATCGCCGATGCTGACGGGCAAGAGCCTCGTCTGCTTCGGCGGCGAAGACTGGTGGTATCACCACCCGCACTCGAAGAACCACCTGATGCGGCGGTTCGCAAGGGCGGGGAATCGGGTCGTGTTCGTGAACTCGATCTCGATGGGGCTGCCGGGTTTGGGGAACAAGGACTTGCTGCCGAGGGTCGCGCGCAAGCTGCGGTCGTACGCGAAGCTGGCGCGCACGACGCCCGAGGGCATCACGGTCGTCTCGCCGGCGGCGCTGCCGTTTTTCGGGAGCCGCGCGGCGCGCGCCGTTAACCGCGCCCTGCTCGCGGCGCAGGTCGGCGCGCTGGCGCGCAGCCGCGGGCTCGTGCGCCCCGTCCTCTGGGTCGCCATCCCGACCGCCGCCGAGATGATCGGCCGGCTCGACGAGTCGCTCGTCGTCTACCACGTCTCGGACAAGTACGACGAGAACTCGATGGATCACGCGACCGACGCCGCGACCATCCGGCGGCTGCACGAGCACGCGCTGGAACGCGCCGACCTCGTCTTCTACTCGGGCCGTAAACTTCTCGAAGAGGCGGCGACGGCGCGCGAACGCTCGCACCTGCTCGAACAGGCGGTGGACTTCGAGCACTGGTCGAGGGTCGGCGGCGGGCTGGAAGTGGCCGAGGCGGTCGCGCGCATCCCGCGCCCGCGGCTCGGATACTTCGGCGCGGTCGAGCCGTGGCTCATCGATCAGGAGTTGATAAAGCGCGCCGCCGTCGAGCGCCCCGAGTGGCAGTGGGTCTTCATCGGGAACAAGTCGCGCGGCGTGGAGGTCGAGTCTCTGCCCAACACGCACTTCCTCCCGGCCGTCCCTTACGACGAGCTGCCGCGCTACGCCGCGGGGTTTGATGTGTGTGTGCTGCCGTGGGAAACTGAGCGCGCGTTCACGAGCTACGGCTCGGCCATCAAGGTGCGCGAGTACCTCGCGACGGGCAAGCCGGTCGTCATCTCGCCGCTCCCCGAGTACGAGCCGATGCGCGACGTGCTCCGCATCGCGCGCTCGCGCGAAGACTTCTTCCGGCTGGTCGAAGAGGCGCTCGCCGAAGACGACCCGCGGGCCGCGCTCCTTCGTCAGAAGTCGGTCGAGGGCGGCACCTGGGACGCGCGCGCCGAGTGGGTGAGCGGCCTCATCGAAGAGGCGCTGGCGCGAAAGGGACGCGTCTCCGCGCGATGAAACAGCTTCTCCAAAATCTGAAGACGGGCGAGGGGGCGGTGGCCGACGTGCCGGCCCCCGTGGCGCAGCGCGGGCGCGTGCTGGTGCGCGCCGCCGCGTCGCTCGTCAGCGCGGGCACCGAGCGCGCCTTCGTCGAGCTGGGTCGCAAGAGCCTTCTGGGGAAGGCGAAGGAGCGCCCAGACCTCGTCGGCAAGGTCTTCGAGAAGGTGAAGAGCGAGGGGCTTTTGAGCACCTTGCAGTCTGTGCGCGAGAAGCTGGACGAGTCGCACGCGCTCGGCTACAGCGCGGCGGGCGTGGTCGTCGAGGTCGGCGAGGACGTGACCGAGTTCCGCGCGGGCGACCGCGTGGCCTGCGCGGGGACGGGCTACGCCGCGCACGCCGAGCTGCTGTCGGTGCCGAAGAATTTGTGCGTGCGTCTGCCCGACGGCGTCGAGTTTGAGAGCGCGGCCTTCGCGACGGTCGGCGCCATCGCGCTGCAGGGCGTGCGTCTGGCAGAGCCGACGCTCGGCGAGTCGGTCGTCGTCGTCGGCCTCGGGCTCGTCGGCCAGCTCGCCGCCCAGCTTTTGAAGGCGAACGGCTGCCGCGTCTTCGGCGTCGATTTGGACGAATCGAAGGTCGAGCTTGGCATGCGGCTCGGCGCGGACGACGGGTGCGTCGCCGGGCCGGGCGTGAAGGAGTCGGTGCTGCGTTGGTCGCGCGGGCGCGGCGCGGACGCGGTGCTGCTGACGGCGGCGACGCAGTCGGACGAGCCCGTCGAGCTGGCGGGCGAGATTTCGCGGCTCCGTGGGCGCGTCGTCGCGGTCGGTCTGGTCGGGATGAACGTGCCGCGCCAGAGCTACTTTCAGCGCGAGCTGACGCTGCGGGTCTCGATGTCCTACGGGCCGGGGCGCTACGACCCGGAGTACGAGGAGCGCGGCCACGACTACCCTCTGCCCTACGTGCGCTGGACGGAGGGGCGCAACCTCGAAGCCTTCCTCGACCTCGTCGCCTCGGGCGCGGTGCAGACCGCGCCGCTCGTCACGCACCGCTTCCCCGTCGAAGAGGGCGCGCGCGCTTACCAACTCATCTCCGGCGACGCGGGCGAGCCGTACCTCGCCGTCCTCATCAACTACGACGCGGCGCGCGAGCTTGAGCGCAACGTCGCCAATAGAATTTCAAATCTCAAATTTGAAATTTCAAATTCTCAGGTGCGTGTCGGGATGGTGGGCGCGGGCGACTACGCGCGGCGGATGCTGCTGCCGAACTTCAAGGCGGAGGGCGTCGAGTTCGCCTCAATCGCCACCGCCTCGGGCGTGACGGCGCGCGACGTGGGGACGCGCTACGGCTTCGCGCGCTTCGTCTCCGGCGCGGACGAAGTGCTGGCGGACGAGCCCGTCAACCTCGTCGTCATCGCCACGCGCCACGACACGCACGCCGAGCTGGCGCGGCGCGCTCTTGGGCGCGGGCTCGACGTGTTCGTCGAAAAGCCTCTGGCTTTGAACGACGAGGAGCTGGACGGACTGCTCGACGCGGCGCGCGGTTCGCGCGCGCGTTTGATGGTCGGCTTCAACCGGCGCTTCTCGCCGCACGCGCGCGCGGCGCGCGAGTTCTTCAAGGGAAGGCGCGCGCCGCTCTCGATTCTCTACCGCGTCAACGCCGGGCGCGTGCCGCGCTCGCACTGGACGCAGGACGCGCGCGAAGGCGGCGGGCGCATACGCGGCGAGGTCTGCCACTTCGTCGACTTCATGCAGTACGTGACCGGCTCGCGCGTCACGCGCGTCTACGCAGAGTCCGTCACCTCCGACGACCGCGAGTCGGTGGACGACGACTCGGTCTTCATCACGCTCAAGTTCGCCGACGGCTCGAACGGCACGATAGCGTATCTCGCCGAGGGCGACCGCGTGCTCCCGAAAGAGCGCGTCGAGATTTTCGGCGCGGGCCGCTCCTTCGTCGTCGAAGACTACCGCGCGGCCGTCAGTTACTCCGGCGGCCGGGAGACCCGCGACCGGCTCCGCGCGCAGGACAAGGGGCAGCGCGAACAGGCGCGCGCCGTCTGCGCCGCGCTGCGCGAAGGCGGCCCCGCGCCCATCCCGCTCGCCGACCTCGCCAACACCACGCGCGCAACCTTCCGCATCCTCGACTCGCTGCGGACTGGAGAAGCCGTGCAAGTGATAAGCGACGAGTGATAAGTGATAAGAAAGAAAAGACGAGCCTTGTATTTTCTTATCACCTATCACTTATTACTTATCACTTCTTCGACCTATGTGCGGCATCGCCGGGCTCATCTCCGTCAATCCAGAGACTCGCGTCGGCGCGATGCTGCGCGCCATCGAGCACCGCGGCTATGACGACGAGGGCGTGTGGAGTTCCGCGCCGTTCGGCGAAGCGGGGCGGCGCGCGTGTCTGGGGCACAGGCGGCTGGCCATCATCGACACGAGCAGCGCCGGGCACCAGCCGATGCTGTCGGCCGACGGGCGCTTCTCCGTCACCTTCAACGGCGAGATTTACAACTACCGCGAGTTGAGGAAGCGGCTCGAAAGTCTCGGGCGCGAGTTCCGCACCGACACGGACACCGAAGTCATGCTCGAAGCCTTCGCCGCGTGGGGCGTCGAAGGCTCGCTCCCGCACTTCAACGGCATGTTCGCCTTCGCCGTCTGGGACGCGCAGGAGCGCACGCTCACGCTCGCGCGCGACCGCCTCGGCATCAAGCCGCTCTTCTACGCCGAGGCGGAGGGCGAAGGCGGCGGCGCGTTCCTCTTCGGCTCGGAGGCGAAGGCGATTCTCGCGTCGGGGCTGGTGAGGGCCGAGCTTGACCCCGAAGGGCTCAACCAGCAGCTCACCTTCCTCTGGACGCCCGACCCGCACACGCTCTTTCGCGGAATCAAACGGCTGCCGCCCGCGCACGTCCTCGCGTGGCGCGACGGCGTCTCGACGGTGCGCGAGTGGTGGGACGTTTCGTTCGACGAGATCGAGGAAGGGAAGTCGGAAGCGTGGTGGCGCGAGCGCGTGCTCGAAACGCTTGAGCGCGTGGTCGGGATGGAGATGGTGGCGGACGTGCCGCTCGGCTCGTTCCTCTCGGGCGGCGTCGACTCGTCGGTCATCGCGGCCTTGATGAAGCGGCGTTCAAACGGCCGCCGCGTCTCGACCTACACGGTCGGCATCGAGGACGAAGACCTGCGCTTCGACATCATCCCGAGCGACGTGCCGTGGGCGCGCGAGGTCGGGCGACTCCTCGACGCCGACTATCACGAGACGATGCTCCGGCCCGACGTGGCCGGCTTACTGCCGATGCTCGTCCGGCACCTTGAGATGCCGGTCATCGACATGGCGATCCCGAGCTATCTCGTCTCGCGCGAGGCGCGCGAGACGCTGACGGTGATGCTCTCGGGGATGGGCGGCGACGAGGTCTTCGCGGGCTACCCGCGGCAGTTGGCGATGCGTCTGGCGGGCGCGCTCGACCCCTTCCCCACGGCGCTGCGGCGGCCGGCGCTGCGCGCGTTGGCGTCGGCGCTGCCGGGCGGCCGGCCCGGGCGTTTGACGGCTCCACTCCGCAACGCGAAGAAGTTCGCCGCGAGCGCCGCGCTCGACTTCGAGTCGCGTTACATGGGCTTCGGCACGTACTTCACGGACGAGGCCAAGCGGCGGCTCTACACCGACGAGACGCGCGCGGGCGTCGGCGACGCCGACGCGTACTACCTACACCGGCGCTACTTCGACCGCTGCGCGCGCGCCGCTCCGCTCAACCGCCTGCTCTACGTTGACCTCAAGACCTTCCTGCCGTGCCTGAACCTCGACTACACGGACAGGACTTCGATGGCGGCGACGCTCGAAGTGCGCGTGCCGTTCCTCAACCACGAGCTGGTCGAGTTGACGGCGCGGATGCCGCCGCGCCTGAAGCTGAAGGGCCTCAAGCGCAAGTACATCCTCAAGCGCGCGGCCGAGAGTTTGCTGCCGCGCGAGGTCGTGTGGAGGAAGAAGGCGGGTTTCGGCGCGCCGATACGCTCGTGGCTGCGCGGGCCGCTGCGGCCGTTGGCCCAAGAGCTTTTGTCCGAAGAGGTCGTCCGCGCGCGCGGACTCTTCCGCCCCGAGGAGGTGCGCCGCGTCGTCGAAGCGAACCTCTCGGGGCGCGAGGACTTCAGTTTGCAAGTCCTCCAACTGCTCACGCTTGAGATGTGGCAGCGAGAGTTTATCGACGCGTAGATGAAGAAGAAGCAGCCGCAACATCGAGAGCAGTCGGGGCCGGCGGCGGCGCGCCGGCCGGCGCTGCTCCCTGCGTGGTTCGACACGCGCGCGGCCGGGCTGGTGCTGGCGGTCAAGGCGCTGCTCATCTGGTACGGCGCGGAGTCGTTCGTCATCTGGAAGAACGAGCGGCACGGCTCCTTCTACGACTGGCTCGCCATCTGGAACCGTTGGGACGCGCCGCACTACCTCGACATCGCGCGGATGGGCTACGTCTCCGAAGGCGTCGAAGCGCGCTGGATAGTCTTCTATCCGCTCTACCCGTGGCTGGTGCGCGCGTCGGCGTTCGTGCTGCGCGACGAACTGCTGGCCGCCTTCTTCGTCTCGGGCGCGGCGTCGGTGGCGGCGGGCGTGCTGCTCTACAGGCTGGCGCGCGTGGACGAGCCCGAGGAGGTGGCGCGCGCCTCGGTCTTCTACATGCTCGTCTTCCCGACGGCGTACTTTCTCCACGTCGGCTACACCGAGAGTCTCTTCATCGCGCTCGCGCTGGGCGCGTTCCTCGCGGCGCGCTCGCGGTGCTGGTGGGCGGCCGGGCTGCTCGGGGCTCTGGCGGCGCTGGCGCGCGTCAACGGGCTGCTGCTCATCCCGGCGCTCGCCTTCGAGGCGTGGGAGGAGTACAGGGCCTCGGGGCGGCGCGTGCGCGCGGCGTGGCTGTGGGCGCTGGGCCCGCTGGCGGGGTTCGGCGGCTACCTCTTCATCAACTGGTGGGTGCTCGGCGACCCGCGCGCGTTTTTGGGGATGCAGGGTCAGCACTGGTTCAAGTCGCTGACGTGGCCGTGGGTCGGCATACGCGAGGCGTGGAACTCTGTCTGGGGGCGCGCGCCGTCGGAAGCGCGGATGGTCGGGTGGCAGGAGCTTCTCTTCTTGCTGTTGGGTCTGGGGCTGACGGCGTGGGCGTGGCTGCGGCTGCGCGCGTCTTACGCGGTGTGGATGACGTGCAACTGGCTTTTGTGGACGAGCACGAAGTTCGTGCTGAGCGTCCCGCGCTACACGCTCGTGCTCTTCCCGGCGTTCATACTCTTCGCGCGGCTGCGCGCGTCGCGCCCCGCGTGGGGGGCGGCCGTCGCGGTCTGGTCGCTGCTCTTTCTCGCGCTCTTCGCCGCGCGCTTCGCGCAGGGCTACTGGGCGTTCTGAAGTTAAGTAAAAACATTCTCTGGCGGGGACGGAAAGATGAGACGAATGTTGGCGGTCTTGACCATCGCGGCGCTCGCGTCGGCGGCGCTGCCGGGGACGCGGACTGCGTGGGCGCAGGAGCCCGGGCCGTCGGACGGCGCTTCGCCGAGGCCGCTCAGACCCGTTCACACTTACTCCATCGTGGCGCGCGACCCGGCGACGGGCGAGATGGGCGTCGCGGTGCAGTCGCACTGGTTCTCGGTCGGGTCGAACGTGGCGTGGGCCGAGGCGGGCGTCGGCGCGGTCGCCACGCAGTCTTTCATAGACCCTTCGTACGGCAGGCGCGGGCTCGATTTGATGCGCGGCGGCGCGAGCCCCGAGGAGGCTTTGAAGACGCTGCTGGCGAAGGACGAGGGGCGCGACGTGCGGCAGGTGGCGATGGTGGACGCGCGCGGACGCGTCGCCGCGCACACCGGCGCGAAGTGCATCGAGGCGGCCGGCGACCGCACGGGCGCGGGCTACTCCGTGCAGGCGAACCTGATGGCGAACGGGCGCGTCTGGCCGGCGATGGCGCACGCCTTCGAGTCGGCGCGCGGCGATCTGGCCGACCGGATGCTCGCCGCGCTCGACGCGGCGCAGGCGCAGGGCGGCGACATACGGGGCCGGCAGTCGGCCGCGCTCGTCGTCGTCAAGGCCGAGTCGAGCGGCAAGCCGTGGGCCGACCGCCTCTTCGATTTGCGCGTGGACGACCACGCGGAGCCTCTGAGGGAACTACGGCGGCTCGTCCGCTTGCAGCGCGCCTATAATCACATGAACGCGGGCGACGCGGCGGTCGAGCGCAAGGACAACGAGGCGGCGCTGCGCGAGTACGCGGCGGCCGAAGCTCTGGTGCCCGACAACGTCGAGATGGTCTACTGGCACGCCGTCGCGCTCGCCAACATGAACCGCGTCGAGGAGGCGCTTCCGCTCTTCCGGCGCGTCTTCGCGGCCGACCCGAACTGGCGCACGCTCACCCCGCGCCTCGTCAAGTCGGGGATTTTGCCCGACGACCGGAAGCTGATAGACCGCATCGTCGGCGTCGGCCGTCCGGCGCGGAAGCGGCGTTGAGCGACGCGGCGGGAACAAAACAGACCCTCCGGCGTGTCTAAGGTCAAGTCGCGGCTTTGAACTTATGATTAGCACCTCCGGACTGACGAAGTTCTACGACACGCACCCGGCCGTCCACGACGTGAGCCTGTTCGTGCCGGCGGGCGAGACGTGCGCGCTGGTGGGGCCGAACGGGGCGGGGAAGACGACGCTGCTCAAGATGCTCGCGGGGCTGCTGCGCCCCTCGGGCGGCAAGATAGAGGTCGCCGACATAGAGGTCGGGGCTTTCCCGAAGCGGCTGCACCGCATCGTCGGCTACGTCCCGGACACGTTCGGGCTTTACGACGAGCTGACCGTCCGGCAGTTCCTCGAATACTTCGCGCGCGCGGGCGGCGTGGCGGCCGCAAGCGTCTCGAAGCGGATCGACGCCGTGCTGGACTTGACCAACCTCGGGTCGAAGCGCGACGCGCGCGTCGGCGCGCTCTCGCGCGGGATGCGGCAGCGGCTCGTTATCGCCAAGACGCTGCTCCACGCGCCGAAGGTTCTGCTGCTCGACGAGCCGGCCTCGGGGCTCGACCCGCACGCGCGGATGGAGCTGCGCGACCTCATCAAGCAGCTCGCGGCGCTGGGGACGACGCTCGTCGTCAGCTCGCACATCCTGACCGAGCTGGCCGACTTCAGCACCTCGGTCGTCATCATGGAGCGCGGGCGCGTCGTGCGTTCGGGGCGCATCGACGCGCTCGTCTCGGAGCTGGCGGGCGGCATCCCCGTCCGCGTCGTGCTGCTCGAAGCCGGGGGCGCGGCGCGGCTCGCCGAAGATTTAGAGGCGCGCGCCGAGGTGAAAGGGATTAAAATAACGGGCGCGACCGTGGACTTCACGCACACGGGCGCGCGCGAGGCGCTGGCGGGGCTGCACCGCGAGCTGGTGACGGCGCACGCGGGCGTCGTCTCGTTCTACGAGCGGCAACTGACGGTCGAGGACGTGTTCCTCGCCTCGGGCCGCCGCGACGTTTCCTGAAAGGATTTTGTGATGGCCTGGAATCCTGCGGACGTTTTGAACCCGGAGCTGTTGAGGGGGTTGCGGACGACGCTGCCGAGGCGGCGCGCGCTCTTCGTCGCGGGGCTGACGCTGGCGCTGCTGGCGGCCGGGGCGTGGGTCGTTTGGAACAACTCCGAGCCGCGCTGGTACGACGTGTACGTGAACGACCCGGGGCACGCGGAGCGCGTCTACGCGTTGCAGGTGCGGAGCTTCGGGGCGACCGGCTACGGCGCGCTGACGGTCGTGCTCTTCGGGCTTCTCTTCATGCTCGGGCCGGCGATGGCGGGGCTCTCGTTCGTGCAGGAGCGCCTGCGCGGGACGGCCATCTTCCAGCAGATGACGCTGCTCTCGCCGTTCAGGATGGCGTGGGGGAAGTTCTGGGGCGCGGGCGCGCTGGCCTACTTCGTCGCGCTGATGCTGCTGCCGTGCGCGCTCGCGGCCGCGTGGCTCGGCGAGGTTGACCCGCACAGGGTCGCGCGGCTCTACCTCTTCCTCATCGTCGGCGGCTTCGCCCTGCAGGCCGTGGGGCTCTACGCGTCGGCGGCGCTTTCGGGGCCTTCCGAGCGCGTGATGCGCGGCGGGCTGCTGGTGGGGCCGCTCGTCGCGGTGGCCGGGGCGGTCGCGGCGGTCGGGCTCAACCAGTTCTTCAACGCCGACTACGAGGGGATGGCGGTGTGGCTCGCAGACCCGAGCGCGCACGACTACGGCGGGTACCAGTACAGGAGTTACCAGTTCTTCTGGTGGCACTTCTTCGGCGCGCGTGTGCCGGCCTACGTGGTCGTGCTCGGGCTGCTCGCGTTCGCGGGGGCGTGGGCGTTCGCGGGCGCGGTCAGGCGCGTGAAGGTCTGGCAGTTGATACCGACGGGGCCGCGCGCCGCGTGGCTCTTCTACCTGACTTCGGCGGCCGTTCTCGTCGGGCTGCTGTGGGGGCGGCACGTTGACGACACCGAGCCGGTCGCGCGTTTGCTGGTCTACATGGGGCTGGCGTGGGCGGCCGTGGCGGTGCTGGCGGGCGGCTCGGCGCTGACGCGCGACCGCCTGCGCGAGTGGTGGAGCGCCGACCGCGACCCGCTCGCGCTGCTGCAAAGGTCTGAGATAAAGGCTTCGGCGGCGACGCTGCTCGTGGCGGCGGGCGTCTCTCTGGCGGGGCTCTTCGCGCTGTGGGCGAGCTACCACGTCACGCCGCGCGGCGCGTGGGCCGAGTGGAGACTCTTCTCGCAGCTCCTGCCGATAGCCGCCTGCTTCGCGCTGACGCTGGTGGCGACCGTCGCGTTCGTGCAGTTCTGCGCGATGTTTCGCTTTCGCATCGGCGGGTGGGCGGGCGTGGCGCTGCTCGCGGGCGTCTACGCCTTCGCGGGCGTGGCCGGCGCGTTGTTCACCGAGCGCCACGACAGCCCGGCCCTGCTCCTCAACCCGCTCTCCTACGCCGCCGTGGTCACGCGCGGCGACTACTACATGGACAGCAGCTATGACTCGCAATACCTGACGGACGATCAGGTAGAGTGGCACCGCGCGGGCGGGCGGCCAGTCCCCGGGAGGGTGCTCCTGCCGACCGACTACAAACCGAACTGGAGGGAGCGCCTCTCGCCCTCTCTCGCCGGCCGCGGACTCGGGGTCGAGGCCGCCTTCGCGTTCCTCTGCATCGTCTTCGCCGTGCTCAAACTCAAACGCACACGGCTCGAACTCCTCGAAGCCCCCGACGCGTAAGGGCGGAGTTTGAAGCGTGCTTCGAGGGGCGGGCGCGGGACATTTCAACGTCCTGCGCCCGCCCCTCGGCTCTTTGTCGATGTCTTACCGGCGCGCGCCGCCCGTGCTTCTTTCAATCGCCGCTCCGATTAATCTCACCGGCTCGTCCTCGGCCTTCAAAAGCCCTTCCTGCGCGAGCAGATACAGCCTGAGCGCCGCCGCGTGAGCGCGCGAGTGCGCGAAGGACAACTCGACGGCCGCCCCCAGCGTCTCGCGCGTCCGCACGATTCCCTCCAAGCCACCCGTGATGGCCTCGCGCAAGATGATGAACAAGTGCGCCAGCGCCTCCGCCGAATACTCGTCGCCCTTCAGAATCGAAGCGATGTCGAACGCCAACTCCTCGCGGCTGAAGAGCAGATTTTCTTCCTTGCGCGCGGACTCATGCGCCATGACGGTCTAACTCCTTTGGTAAGGCGAACGGGGAGAAGCGCCGCCCGCCTTCGTTACCAACTGTCAGCAGCTATTACATGTGACGGCCTTATAGCATAGCTGGAATATTCGCGCTAGATGGTACTAATGACGTATAGGTCATATACGGGGTATAACTTAGGGCGGCCGTTTGGAGCGCGCGGGAGTGGCATGTTAATTTCCTGAGTTTCGTGCGGCGCGCGGAAATTGTCCTGTGCGGGTCGGCCCCGCGTCGTTGGGGTGCGCGCGATGTTGTACAGGTGTCGGCGAACTGTTTCATGACGGACGAGCGGCAGAGTTTAAAGGAGCGTGTGCGGGAGTTCTGGCAGGAGCACCCGTGCGGGACGAAGTTCGCCGACGCGGAGGTCGGCTCGCGCGCCTTCTACGAGGCCGTCGAGGAGCACCGCTACCGAACGGAGTGGCACATCCCCGAGGCCGCCGGTTTTGACAGGGCGGGGGGCCTGCGCGTGCTTGAGATTGGCTGCGGGCTCGGCACCGACGGGGCGCGTTTCGCGCGCGCGGGAGCGCGTTACACCGGCGTCGATTTGACGGAGGCGGCCGTCTCGCTCGCGCGCCGCAGGTTCGAGCTTGAGGGGCTGCCGGGCGAGTTCCGCGTGGCCGACGCCGAAGCTTTGGAGTTCGCCGACGGAAGCTTCGACCTCGTCTACTCGCACGGCGTCCTGCATCACACGCCGGACGCGCGCGCGGCCGTCGGCGAGGTGCATCGGGTGCTCGCGCCGGGCGGGCGCGCGGTCGTGATGCTCTACCACCGCGACTCTTACAATTACCGCGTCAACATCGGCCTGCTCCGCCGCGCGGGCGCGCGCCTGCTGCGCACGGACGCGGGGCTCAGGCTCGCGCACAGCCTGACGGGCGAGCCGGTCGAGAGTTTGCGCGAGCACGCCGCGCGTCTGAAGGAGGACTCGGCGCAGTATCTTTCGGCGGGCGAGTTCCTGAGCCGCAACACCGACGGCGCGGGCAACCCTTTGACGCGCGTCTACTCGCGGCGCGAGGCGCGCGAGCTGTTCAAGGATTTTCCACAGGTGGATTTCGCTGTGCATTTCCTGAACAAGCGCTGGCTCCCGCTGCTCGGGCCGCGTCTCCCGCGCTCCACCGAGGCGCGGCTCGCCGCGCGCTGGGGCTGGCACCTCTGGATTTACGCGACGAAGTAGACGGTTGCTTTATGCGAAACGTTCTGGTCACGGGCGGGGCGGGGTTCATCGGGTCGCACCTTGTCGCGCGGCTGCTCGCGGAGGGCGGCTGGCGCGTCCACGTCGTTGACGACTTTAACGACTTCTACGACCCGGAGGTGAAGCGGCGCAACGTCGCGCCGCACCTCGGCCGCGAAGAGTTCCGCCTGCACGAAGCGGACATACGCGACCGCGCGGCGCTCGAAGCGATTTTCGAGGGCGCGGGCTTCGACGTGATTGTCCACCTCGCGGCGCGCGCGGGCGTCCGGCCGTCGCTGCTTGAGCCCGTGCTCTACGCCGAGACGAACATCAACGGCACGCTCAACCTGCTCGAACTCGCGCGCGCGCACGGCGCACGACAGTTCGTCTTCGGCTCGTCGTCCTCCGTCTACGGCGAGAACGAGAAGGTGCCCTTCGCCGAGGACGACCCCGTCGCGCGCCCCATCAGCCCCTACGCCGCGACGAAGGCGGCGGGCGAACTGCTCTGCCACACCTACTCGCACCTGTTCGGCGTGCGCTGCGTCTGCCTGCGCTTCTTCACGGTCTACGGCGCGCGGCAGCGCCCAGACCTCGCGATACACAAGTTCGCGCGGCTCATCTCGGAAGGTAAGCCCATCCCCGTCTTCGGCGACGGCACGACGCGGCGCGACTACACCTACGTTGACGACATCATCGCGGGCGTGCGCGCGGCGATGGATTACGAAGCGACTGCCTACGAGGTCTTCAACCTCGGCGAGTCGCGCACCGTGGAGTTGCGCGGACTGATAGAACTGTTGGAGCGCGAACTGGGTCGGAAGGCCCTCGTCGAACGCCAGCCCGCGCAGCCCGGCGACGTGCCGCAGACCTTCGCCGACGTGACGAAGGCGCGCCGCCTGCTCGGCTACGACCCGCGGACGCCCATCGAAGAGGGCATCCGCCGCTTCGTCGACTGGTTCGGAAAAGAGAGTGATGAGTGATGAGTGATGAGTGATGAGAAAGGAAAGAC
>JBEVKV010000198.1:0-5239 GCA_040509515.1 Pyrinomonadaceae bacterium
GCGCGAACTTGAGCGGGCGAGCGTCGAGCGTCCCGCGCCGCCGCGCGTCGGCGACCAGCTCGCCTATCGCCTTGTCGAGCACGTCGTAATTGCCCTCGCCCGAAGCGTAGCCGGCGACGTAGCCCGCCGGGTCGACGACGACGAGCGTGGGCCACGCGCGCACCGCGTAGGCGTTCCAGATGCGGAAGTCCGCGTCGTTGACGACGGGGTGCTCGACGCCGTAGCGCAGCACGATGCGGCGTATGTTCTCGGTCTCCTTCTCGTTGTCGAACTTGGCGGAGTGGACGCCGATGACGACCAGCTCGTTCGGGTACTTCTCTTCGAGCCGCTTGAGGTCTGGGATGACGTGGATGCAGTTGACGCAGCCGTAAGTCCAGAAGTCGAGCAGCACGACCTTGCCGCGCAGACCCGCGAGCGTGAGCGGCCGCGCGGTGTTGAGCCACCCGCGCCCGCCCTCAAGCTCGGGCGCGCGCACGCGCCCCTCGCGCCGAGACGACACGTCTCCACCGCCTTTCTCTTCCTGCGCCCGCGCGCCCGCCGCCGCCGACAAAAGCAGCAGGCAAGACGCGACGACTGACAGCAGTCCTCTCATCCACACGCCCCGGCGACTCACCTTCATCACTTCGCTTCCAGTTCTTTGTCGAGCCGGTCGACGGCGCGGCGCAGGTGCGGGATGGTGATCGAGCCGCCGACGACGAGCGCGACGTTGAAGGCGTCGAGAAACTCCTCGCGCGTGACGCCGACCTCGACGCACTGCTTGATGTGGTAGGTCACGCAGTCGTCGCAGCGCAGCACGGCCGACGCGACGAGCCCCATCAACTCCTTCGTCTTCTTGTCGAGCGCGCCCTGCTCGTACGCCTGCGTGTCGAGCGCGAAGAAGCGCTTGATGCCGAGGTGCCCCGACCCCAAAAGCTTCTCGTTCATCTCCGCGCGGTAGCGGTCGAATTCGTCCATCTCCACCTCTCCCCTTCCCCCGTTTGGTTTGCCCACAGTTTACCAGACGTGCTAGAACCGAGACATTCCCCCTGCCACGCTTAAACGAATGACGGGACGACACGACACGGAAGCCGGCGCGACGGCGCGCGACGAGCGCGAGGCGCTGCTGATGCGCGCGGGCGGGCTTGCCTTCGCGGTCTACGCGGACGAGTGCGAGGGGCTGACGCCGTGGGCGGAGCCCGCGCCGCTGCCGCACGCGCCGGCCTGCGTGCTCGGCGTCGTCTCTGTGCGGGGCCGCATGCGCACCGTCCTCGACCCGGCGCGGCTGTTCGAGACGCTGGGCCACGGCCCGAGCCCGCGCCCGGAAAAGTACGCCCACGTCGCCTCGCTCGCCGGCGACGAGCAGCTCGCGCTCGCCTCCGAGACGGCCGCGCGTCTCACGCTCGACTCGCGCGACCTCGGCCCCGCGCCCGACGACGCGAACCTCCCCGCGCGCGCGACCTTCTCGAACGCGGGCGAGACCGTCTACCTCCTCGACCCCTCGCGCCTCTTCGACGCCGCCATGACCGGCACCGAGCGACGCAGGCGCAGAACCGTGAACCGTGAACCGTAACAAGAGCGTGAACCGTAAACCGTGAACCGTGACAAGTAAGCCCCTGCTTTTTCTCGTCACGGTTCACGGTTTACGGTTCACGGCTTTTCTGTTCACGGTTCACGCTTTACTATCTACGCGAGTATGAACGATCAGGCATTCGGGACGTTGGAGTATGAGGGCGCGCGTGCGCTCGTGCGGCGGTACGCGCAGACGCCGATGGGGCGCGAGCGCGCCGAGAGTCTAGCGCCGCTCTCTTCGGTCGAAGAGGTTCGGCGCGCGCTGCGCGCGGTGTCGGAGTGTGTGGAGATGCGCGCGCGCGGGGCGCGCTGGTCTTTCTCCGAGCTGAGCGACCCGGCCGAAGCCCTCGCGCGTTTGAGGATCGAGGGCACGGTGCTCGACCCGCTGGTGCTACTCGAACTGGCGCGGCTGTGCGAGCAGGCGGCCGCCGCGCGCGCCGCGGTCTCGGCCGAGCGCGAGGCCGCGCCCGTGCTGTGGGAGGCGGTCGAACACTTGCCGCGCACGCTGCCCGGTCTCGCCGCGCGCGTCTTCTCGAAGATACTCCCGTCGGGCGAGCTGGACGACCGCGCCTCTCCCGAACTCGCGCGCATACGCTCGGACATCGTCCGCATGCGCTCGACCATCACGCGCCAGCTCGAAACCCTGATGCGCCGCTCCGAGGAGGCGATTCAGGATCAACTCGTCACGCTGCGCAACGACCGCTTCGTCATCCCCGTCCGCAGCGACCACAAGGGGCGCGTCGCCGGCGTCGCGCACGGCTTCTCGTCGTCGGGCGCGACCGTCTTCGTCGAGCCGCTTGAGACCATCGAGTCGAACAACGAGCTGCAAGCCCTGCGCGAGACCGAGGAGCGCGAGGTCACGCGCATCCTCTCGACGCTCACCGAAGAGCTGCGCGCCGAACTGCCCGCGATAGGACTCGCGGCCGGGGCGGTCGCCGAACTCGACTTCGTCGGCGCGAAGGCCGCGCTCGCCGCGCACCTGCGCGCGGTCGAGCCTTTGATTGACGAAGTTGGCGCGCTCGAACTCGTCGAAGCGCGCCACCCGCTGCTCGAAGAGAATCTGCGCGCGCAGGGGTTTGAAGTCGTCCCCGTCAGTCTGCGTCTCGACGCCGGGCGGCCCGTGATGGTCATCTCGGGCGCGAACGCGGGCGGCAAGACGGTCGTCCTGAAGACCGCCGGACTGCTCTCGCTGATGGCGCTCTCGGGTCTGCACGTCCCCGCGCGCGAGGCGAGGGTTCCGCCCTACGAATCGGTGCTCGCGGACATCGGCGACCGGCAGTCGCTCGCCGCCAACCTCTCGACCTTCACCTCGCACGTCTCGAACATACGCCGCATGGTCGAGGAGTGTCGCGCGCCCGCGCTCGTCCTGCTCGACGAAGTCGGCACGGGCACCGACCCGGAGGAGGGCTCGGCCTTAGGGGTCGCGGTCGTCGACCACTTCCGGCGCGCGTGCGGCGCGCACGTCATCGCGACGACGCACTACTCCGGCCTCAAGATGTACGCCTCGAACGAGGAGGGCGTGCAGAACGCGAGCGTGGAGTTCGACGAGCGCACCTTGCAGCCGACCTACCGCCTGCTGGTCGGCGTCGCGGGCTCCTCCGCCGGTCTTGAAATCGCGCGCCGGTTCCGGCTGCCCGACGAAATCATCGAGGCGGCGCGCTCGCGCGTGGACGAGCGCACGCTCGCCGCCGACGCCTACCTGCGCCGCATACAGCGCGAGTCGGAGGAGGCCGAAACCCTGCGCCGCGCGCTCGAAGAGGAGCGGCGCGCCGTCGCCGAGCGTTACAACTCGCTCGACGCGGAGGCCGCGCGCCGCGAGCGCGAGCGCCAGCAAGAGTTCGCGAAGCAGATGGAGCGCGCCGTCGCCGAGTTCGAGCGGCAGGCGCGCGAGCTTTACTCGAAGATCGAAGACCGCGCGCAGCGCGTCCGCGTCGAGCGCGAGGCCGAGCGCCGCGCCGCCGAGCTGCGCCGCGAAGCGCAGAAGGCTCGCACCGAAGCGCGCGCCGCCACGCCGCCGCGCCCGGGCGAGACGGGCGGCGTCCGCGTCGTCAAGGGCGCGCGCGAAGACGACGCGCAGGGGGCGGCCACTTCGTCAACCGCTTCGTCGACCGAAGGGTCGGAGCGCGAAATAGCGGCCGGCGACGAAGTTCGCTTGAAGACGCTCGGCATGACCGGCACGGTCGAGCGCGTCGGCGACGGCGAGGCCGAGGTGCGCGTCAACAACCTGCGCTTCCGCGAGAAACTCTCCAACCTCGAAATCGTCAAGGCGCAGCCGCGCCGGGTCAAGGAGGACGACACGCTCGCCGGCCGGCTCCGCCGCATGTCCGAGCGCGGCACCGAGGTCAGACTCAAAGGCGGGCGCGAAGCGGTGGACGCCGAGCTGAACCTCATCGGCCAGACCACCGACGACGCGCGCGACCGCGTCGACCGCTTCCTCGACGAAGCGTTCCTCCACGGCCACACGCACGTCCGCGTCATCCACGGCCACGGCACGGGCGCGCTCCGCCGCGCCGTCGCAGACCTGCTGCGCCACCACCCGCACGTCGCGCGCTTCGACCTCGCCCCCGAAAATCAGGGCGGAGCGGGCGCGACCCTCGTCGAGCTGAAACAGTAGGTGAACACGATGCGACCGCGCGTGAAAGTCTGCTGCATCGCGAGCGTCGAGGAGATGCGCGCGGCGGTCGCGGGCGGCGCATCGGCGGTGGGGCTCGTCTCGGCGATGCCGAGCGGGCCGGGCGTCATCGCCGAAGAGTTGATAGCCGAGATAGCCGCGCGCGTGCCGCCGCCGGTGGCGACCTTTCTGCTGACCTGCGGGCAGGACGCGGCCTCAATCGTCGCGCAGCAGCGGCGCTGCCGCACGAACACCTTGCAGCTCTGCGACCGCGTGCCCGCCGAAGTTTACGACGAGCTGCGCGCGGAGCTGCCCGGCGTCTCGCTCGTGCAGGTCGTCCACGTCACGGGCGAGGAGTCTTTCGACGAAGCGTTGACAGTCGCGCGGCGGGTGGACGCCTTGCTGCTCGACTCGGGCAACCAGAGCCTCGCCGTCAAAGAGCTGGGCGGCACGGGGCGCACGCACGACTGGCGCGTCAGCCGCCGCGTCGTCGAGGCGTCGCCGGTGCCGGTCTTTCTCGCCGGCGGCTTGCGGCCCGAGAACGTCGCCGACGCGGTCGCAAACGTCCGCCCCTTCGGGCTCGACGTGTGCAGCGGCGTCCGCACCGGCGGGCGTCTGGACGCCGAGAAATTAAAACGCTTCTTCGCGCATATCGTTTAGAGGCCCCGAACGCCCCGCGCGCCCTTGCCACGCGCACGCCCGTTGGGATTGAATCTGTACAGCCATGCGTTACCCGCAGACATTCATCGACGACCTGAGGCGGCAGGCGGACATCGTCCGCGTGGTCGGCGACTACGTCACCGGGCTCAAGAAGAAGGGCTCGAACTGGATGGCGTGCTGCCCCTTCCATCAGGAGAAGTCGCCCTCCTTCTCGGTCAACGCGTCGAAGAACATCTTCTATTGTTTCGGCTGTGGGAAGGGAGGCTCAGTGTTCAACTTCGTGATGGAGTTGGAGGGGCTTTCGTTCCCGGAGGCGGTGAAGGTGGTGGCGGAGAAGGCGGGCGTGGCGCTGCCCGATCTGGTGGACGACAAGCGGTTCGAGGCGAAGCGGAAGGAGTCCGACGAGGTCGTCCAGTTGAA
>JBEVKV010000199.1:0-7804 GCA_040509515.1 Pyrinomonadaceae bacterium
ACTATTGAGGCAGGCGGGGGACTTTTGGGGCAGACGGAAAAGCCTGACCGGGTGAGTGGTCAGGCTTGAAGGGCTTGTAGTCGGCGACGCATTACGTCAACAGGAACTATCGACACAGCCCACTTTCGGGTAGCAGCAGGTCCTGACGCAATTCCCCCACTCGTCGAACCGATAGAGACAACTCTCAGCAGAGACGCCGGGCGACGACGACGCCACGAGGGCAGTGACCAGGACGAGCAGGAGCAGGAGGCGGCGCGCGAGTCGCCCCGCGGGATGTTTCAGCATGAAGTTCTCCTTCGTTATGAGTTGCCTGGAACCGTTGAGGTGGAGGGGCCGCGGACGCGAACGGGGGAACGTTACGCCCGGCGGGGTGGGGGTGTCAACGACTAACAGAGACGGGAGGGGCACCCGCGGTCCCTCTTCCGCCTGACCGCAAGACGCGGACGCCGACACCCGCGCCGGCAGAGAAGGGGGCGGCCGTGCATGGTTTACAGGGGGCGGGTCTCTTCGGGGGCTCGTCCCTCTTCTTTTGGCCGACCTATAGCCCGGGCGAGTAGTACAGTAAATAGGAGGTTAACAGAAGTACTCACCTGCCGTTTAAATCCGTCCTCTCCTGTAGACACCTCATTAACCCCCGTCAAAATAGAATCTCATATTTGCTTATAAAGAGACCGGGTGGAGCCGGCGTCGATGCTGGCGCGGGGATTGCGTTCGGCTCACCCGCTCGTTCATGCACTCAACACTCGGCGAGGAGAATATGACGTTATGCCCACGCAAACCCTCAAGGTTACGATGAATAAGATTTTTGTCAAAGACAATGGCGAATCGCCTGGCAGGGGGGAACTCTACTGGAGCCTGCTGGTAGATGATCAGGCTATCGCGGTGCTCGACAGGCCCGGGCGCAAGACGAATGACGGCGAGACCATTGTTCTGGGCAACTCCGGCACGGTCACAAAGGACAAGAACGCGACGCTCGCAGTTCTCGGTAACGTGAGCGAGAAAGACGACTTCCTGAAGGGCGGTGACGACACCGCGTCGTTCAGGCACGTCTACACGGAGGCCAATGACTGGGGACTTGGAAATCACACCGCCACGTTGAGTGACGGCAAGCATCTTGAAGTCACTGTGTACTACACCATCGCTAAGGCGTAGGACACTACGCGTAGAGGAGTGAAAGGCGCTGCCGCCCGAAAGGCGTGGCGCCTTTCATTTCCCTCTCACTGTAGTGCGGCGTTCGTCGAAGATGTCGATCAGCCCGTCGTAGTTCAGCCTCATCACCCGCCCGACGATGAGCCCCAAGTAATTGGCGAGGGGGTCGCCATCCTGCTCCAGAAAGGTCAGCGCCAGCTCCAGGCTGTCACGCGTCGGTTCAGGCATACTCACTCGCCTTTCCCTCCACCCGGCTTCGCGTAATCTTATGACGTGAGGGAGTCGGGGATAGTTTTGGCGCTTACTTAATCAACGACGGAAGGTGCTCTTTAAGCTGCGCCTTCAGTTCACGCAACTCGGCGCGCGTCTCGTGGACGACGCTGGTGGTTCGGTCTAGCTGAGCCTCCATCCTTTCGACGCGGGATTCAAGGGCGTCGAACCGCGTGTCCATGCGCTCGAATCCCGCGCGCACCTCGGCGAGTAGGTCTTTTAGTATCGGCCGGGTGTCGTACTTCTGGCTGATGTCTTTGGTGGGGTCTTCGCTCATGCGTAAATGGTACGCCCGGAAAAGAGAAAAGGGCAAGGCCGAAGCCCCGCCCCTCCCGTCACCGAACCCTTCCTCTCCGAGCCTTCTATTGCATACACACACAATCGCCCATGCCGGTGCAGCACACTATCTGCGAAGGGCAGTCGGCAAAACTGGGATCCCGCAAACAGAACGGCCCTCCGTAGGCGGGGGTGGACGAAACGGCCGTGAGAGCGGCGCAGAGTACGAACAGGGCGGCGAGTTTGCGTGTGAGTCCTTTCAGCATGATGTTCTCCTTCGTTGTTAGTAACTTAAACCTTTGAGGTCGAGGGGGCCGGGGGAATTTCATCTCGCGACGCGGAATGTAGCTGTAAGGGTGGTTGAAAGTCTTGAAAGCAGACTTGAAACGATATCAAATTTTCTTGAAAGGATTTATGAAAGGGTTTATGAAACGGTGAATAACGAAAAGAAGCTGCGCCGGAATGCTTCCGAAGGAACTTTATGGCTACCATATCTTGTGGCCACCCCTCGCCGCGCTCGGATGGCCGTTTGAGGACCTCACCGACACCTCCCGACCACAAGATGTAGTTATCAGGCGCTCAAAAGCTGGTGAATCACAATTCATTCTCGAACAGAATTACTGTTATAGGACATGCTGGCTTCACGTAGAGCGTGACACCTTCCTCCCAAATCTGCCTGTTGACACACAGACCGACTGGGCGTATCGTTTTTGCGCTCTCCCCCGTGTCACAGCCCTGCAACCTCACCGGCTCATACAGTTGACGAAGAAGGAGAACGATATGCTCGACCATCACGCTCGGCGACTCATCCGTCGCCTCATGATCCTGCTCGTCCTGGCCGCCACCCTCCTGTTTGCCTCGCCCGGCACCGTGGAGCGGAAGGCCATAGCCGCCACTTCCTGTGAGCAGTGCGAGGAGTACTACAATAGCTGCCTAATCGGTTGCGGCGACCCGGCGCCGAGCGCCTGCCTATTCCACTGCGAGTGGTCGTACAACCGCTGCCTCCGAACCTGTACCCCATAACAAGGGCAAGGGGGGCGGGTATGTTACCCGCAGACGGCCCCGCCCCCTCTTTCATCTCTCAACCCGTTGTTGTGCTACACCTTTTTCAACTCCCGCTCATTTCACGCTAGCCGCCACACATCTATCATCATCGGTGTCACATAACCGCCATTATAGGACGCGGGATGTCAGAGGTTAATCAGAAAATATTTGACACTGCGCAGTTCGCCCGTATAATTCGCGCGTGCTTAGGTCGGGAGCACTCACCAGCAGATAAGCTGTTACCTCACTCTCGCGTGTGCGGCGTGTGCCGCCTTCCACAGACGTAATTCCCTTTTCCAGGCGACTCCAACGGTTACCTTAGGAGTTAATAAATGCCTCACGTCAACGCCCGGCGTAAGCGTTTCACCCATGCCCCGGGGTCTGAACGTACCCGTTTACATCTTCCACGGTTTCAGACCGAGAAAGGGTTTGTATGTTGAATAGTCTAAAGAGTCTCAAGGCCGCTTTGTCCCTCCTGGCGATTTTCGCCTGCCTCGGCGCCCCCGCCCTTGGGCAGGACGCCGCGGACAGAAACAGCATCGCCGCCGTCGCCTCGGCCGCTTCGGGCGTCAGGTGGGCCGTGAGCGTGCCGCACGCGGGCACGACGCTCACCGTCGTCGCGCCCGACGGCGAGGTCTTCCGCAAGGAGTTCAAGGCCGGGGTCGCCCCCTCCTTCGACCTGACCGACGCGCAGGGCGCCCGGCTGCCCGACGGCCAATACGTCTACGAGCTGCGCCTGACGCCGGTGCTGACGGCCGCAGCGAAGAAGGAGCTGGCCGCGTCGCGCGAGCGCGGCAACAGCGACGCGGTCGGGCGCGACCTGCGCCGGCGCGGCCTGCTGCCCGCGCAGCCGCTCGTCCAGTCGGGCGCCTTCGCCGTAATCGACGGCGCGGTCGTCGTCGGGGGCGCGGAAGAGGGGCGGCGTCCGGTCGACCCGGCGCCGGTGAGCCGCCGCGCCGCGCCCGCACCGCAGGGGGATACTGCCGAAGGGTTCCGCCTCCCGGCCGTCTCCATCATCCCCGCGCGCGCCACGCGCGGCGACGGCCTCCGGGCGTTGCGCGCGGCCTTCCGCGCCAACGTCATCGCCGACGACCTCATCGTCCAGGGCAGCACCTGCGTCGGGCTCGACTGCGCGGCCACCGAGTCGTTCGGCTTCGACACCATCCGGCTCAAGGAGAACAACACGCGCATCAAGTTCGAGGACACCTCGGCCTCCGCGGGCTTCGCTTCCAACGACTGGCAGCTCACCGCCAACGACAGCGCGAGCGGCGGGGCGAACAAGTTCTCCGTCGAGGACGTCACCGGCGCGAAAGTCCCCTTCACGCTGAGGGCGGGCGCGCCGAATAACTCGTTCTTCGTCGACTCGGCGGGCAAGGTCGGCCTGCGCACCGCGGCGCCCGGCCTCGACCTCCACGTCATCACAGGCAACACGCCCGCCTTCCGCCTCGATCAGGATTCTACGGGCGGCTTCACCGCGCAGACGTGGGACATCGGCGCCAACGAGGCGAACTTCTTCGTACGCGACCTGACTGGGGGCTCGCGACTCCCTTTCCGCATCCGGCCCGGCGCGCCGACGAGCAGCATTGACATCACCGCTAGCGGCAACGTCGGCATCGGGACGACGAGCCCCTCGGCTAAGCTCCACGTCGCGGGAGCGCTCTTCGCCGACTCCAACGCGGGGTTCGGCGGCAAGGTGTTCGCCGTGGGCAACGGCGGCGCCGCCAACGACTCCTTCGCGTCTTTCGGCGGCCTGTTCAGCGCGGGCAGCGGCGAGGTCGGCCTTCAGTTGGGCCGCAGCGGGCTGACGAGTGGCGCCGCCGTCATCCAGGGGGTGAAGGAGGGCACGGGGACCAACACCCTGACGCTCCAGCCCGCGGGCGGGCGCGTCGGCATCGGCACGACCGCGCCAGACCAGCTCCTTTCGGTCAACGGCGATGCCAGCAAGACCGGCGGCGGCTCCTGGCAGACCTTCTCCGACGAGCGCCTGAAGCACATCAAGGGCGCCTACCGCGCGGGGCTCAGCGCCGTGATGCGGTTGCAGCCGCTGCGCTACGAGTATAGGGGTGACAACCCGCTCGGCCTCACCTCCGACGGCGAGCATGTGGGCTTCGGCGCGCAGGCGCTTCGGAAGGTCATCCCCGAGGCGGTGACGCGCGGCGAGAGCGGCTACCTGCTCGTCAACAACGACCCCGTGATGTGGGCGATGCTCAACGCCATCAAGGAGCAGCAGCAGCAGATCGAGGAGCTGCGCACGGAAGTCCGCCGGCTCCGCGCGGCCCGTCGCCCCGCCGCGCGCCGCCGGTAAGGTCCAAATGGCCGTGGGCGCAGGCATCTCGGCCCGCGCCCACGGTCGGGAGTCTTAAAGTCTGCCGGTGCGAGGCGCCACCTAACGCCGGGCACTATCATCGGCAAGGTTGTGGAGCCGCTGACGAGCGGCGCCGGAGAAACCCTCGTCCTGCTCAGCCTCCAGTGAGTCGGGTCTAAACCGATCGGCGCAGATGAGATGGCCGCTATGGGTCTATCCCGTAGCGGCTTCTCTTTCGCTAGGAATCTTCAACGTAATGACCCTTATCTGACTTGATAACATGAAACGTCGTCCGAATCAGAGCCTAGCCACAAGATGTAGGCTGACGAGATGTGCAAAAATTGAGAGTGAGGGACGTTTCACGGCCATCTTGAAAACGCGCGTCCGGCCACAATTACTGGCGGTGCCGGTCTCCTTTGATGACGGCCGCCTGATCTCAACGGCGCGACCGCGACCGCGGGCTATCCGGCCTCGCCGGCCTCTCCCCCGGTGAAGCGGAAGCGCGGCCTGACCTCCGAGTCGACCTCGACCTGCCCCGTGAACATTTCCAACGGCCGGACCGACATCTGCACCCCTCCGTTTCCGGCCAGCTCGTAGAGCGGGACGTAGACGGCCATCAACTCCCCCGTCTCGGTGTGACGCGCCACGCCCAGCACCAGATACTTCTTACCCTTGTAATGTTCGTAGACGCCGCACCTGAGTCCGATGCTCATTCCCCCGCCCCCTCCGCGTGTCAGACGTATCAGCCGAGTCCGAGCCCATTATACCTGCACCAACTCCCCCACCTGACGGGAAGCTGTGCGCGGCCCCGGCTCGCCGCTTGAGCCGGGCGGGGGCATCGGTTAAATATCGGTGCATGGAGCACCATAAGGAGTTGATGCACGTGCGCCTCGCCGAGGAGGTCATGGGCTGGACGGACGTCGAGCCGTCGCGCGAGGAGGGGCGGATGAAGCTCTACGGCACCGTCCACACCAACCGCGGGCCGCAGAGGCGCGAGGTGCCGGACTACTCGAACGACCTCGGCGCCATGTGGGGGGTGGAGCAGTACTTGAAAAGTTTGGGTCTGACGGAAACTTACCTCGGGGCGCTCAAGGGTCTCGTGGGGGCGTCCGACCTCTCCTCGGCTGAAGACCTCTTCCGTATGGTCAACGCCTCCCCGGCGCAGAGGTGTGAGGCCGCCCTGACCGCCTACCGTCTGGGCGTCCGCGGGCGCTGAGCCGTGTCGGGTGCCCGTTAGTCACGCGGAAGAGCGTGCTCTTTCGCGAGCTTCCCGCTCTCAGGTCGGTTACACAAGCTCCGTCAGGGAGCGCATCGACAGACGCCGCAACGGAGACTTTAAGTCGTGAAGGTCACCAAACACAAACAGTTCGTAGACGTGAGCCATACGGTGGAGCACGGCCTCGTCACCTACAGGGGTCTCCCCGCGCCCGTGATCTGCGACTACCTCAGCCGCGAAGACTCCAGACGGCATTACGCCGCGGGGACGGAGTTCCACATCGGCAAGATCGAGATGGTGGCCAACACGGGGACGTACCTCGACAGCCCCTTCCACCGCTACGAAGGCGGCAGGGACTTGTCCCAACTGGCGCTGGCTTCACTCGCCGATCTGGACGGGGCGGTCGTCAGCGCGGCCGGCGCCCCGGGCCGCGCGGTGGGTCGCGCCGCCTTCGGCGACACGGACGTGAAAGGCAAGGCGGTGCTCGTACGCACGGGGTGGGACATGCACTGGGGGACGGACGCTTACTTCGAGGGTCACCCCTTCCTGACGGAGGGCGCGGCCCGGTTCCTCGCCGACGAAGGCGCCGCGCTGGTGGGCATCGACTCGTATAACATCGACGACACCGCTGACGGGCGCAGGCCCGCCCACACCATACTACTCGGCGCGGACATCCCCGTCGTCGAGCACATGTGTGACCTCGGGCGCTTGCCCCGGGACGGCTTTAAGTTCTTCGCCGTGCCCGTGAAAGTTAAGGGCTTCGGCACATTCCCGGTGCGCGCGTTCGCGGTTATCGAGCCGTAATTGGCGTTGACGCCCCTCCCCTCCCCTAATACCCTGCCCGGACATTTCTGATTCTCAGCCTGCCAGACATATTTTCTACTGAAGGCATATCAATTATCTGCTGTGAGATCACGTGCTATGACGATTCCGACTTTGGATGGGTTCAAGTACGTCTCCTTCGTGAACCCTATTTCGTTAGGTAACGATGTGATGAAGCAGGCACCTCCAGCTAGTATGTTCCAGTTGGAGGTGCCTGCTTCATCACATTACTACCGCCCTTCACGTCTTACCACGCGATGAGCGCCTGCGCCGTTCCGGCACGCGGCCTCAGAACGCGTACGAGCGCCGCACGAGCGTCGTGCCCGCGACCCACGAGCGCGCGTACATCGCGTCTGGCCCGAGCCGCGCCGCGGCCGGGTTCTCGATCCCGGAAGATTGATCGACGACCGTGACCCGCACCGGGCCGGCCAACGGGTCGACGACGAGCTTCAACTCGAAGCCCTCGTCGCCCGCGCCGATGTGCCGGAACCCCCAGACCGCGCCTTCGGCCGCGCCGGCGCCGCCCGCCCCTTCATCGAACGCGCGACCGTCCACCGCCGCGCCGACGACTTTGCCCGTTTCGACGAATACGTGGAGCCACGGCGCCCCACGGCGCGACCTCACACGGACGGTCAGCTCGCGACGCCCGTCCGCGGCCGCGTCGCCGACGAGCGCCACCTCCGGCCCGTGGACGGCGAGCGTGGCCGCCGCCGCGGCCCGCT
>JBEVKV010000200.1:0-6452 GCA_040509515.1 Pyrinomonadaceae bacterium
GGCTATGAACCGGACGCGCCGCCTGTCTTTCTACTGACTTCTGTCTACTGAACTACTGACTACTATTTAAACCTCACGCCCGTCAGTTCGAGCTTGAGTTGGGCGGGGCGGTTGTCCGAGGGAAAGTTTAATCCGATGGCGGGCGAGGCGGTGCGGTTGGGCTCAATCTCCTCCTCGGTGACGAAGGAGCGCTCGCGTATCTTGTTCCCCTGCAGGTCGAGCCCGGCGGCGCGGAACTCAAGGCCGTTGACGACGCGCCCCGTGAAGTTGCGCACCGTCGGCTTCATCGTCACGACGTAGTTGCCGAGCGCGTTTCCGCCGATGGTCGCGTCCTCGTCCGGCTCGAAGTCCACGATGAGCTTGTCGCCCGGGAACTCCGCCGCGCCGGGCCGTATCGCCCCCGCCAGACGTTCCTCGCCGGGCTTCGCCGACGGCCGGCTGGCGAGGTACGCGAGCCCCGCCACGAGCAGCAGCGCCACGACCGCCACCGCCGCGTAGATGATGAGCCGCGACCTGTCCTTCTCTTCCCGCCGCACGCCGAACGAGGGCACGGCGGCCGGCGCGGCGGCGCGCGGCTCCGGCGACTTCACCATCTGTCCGCCGACGCCGCCGACGGCCTTCCCGCAGTGCGGGCAGGTGTCTCGCCCCTCGGCGACCTCTCCACCACAATTCTCGCAACGAATCACGGCCGGTCAGACTCCTCGGAAAAATTTGTTCACGGCTCAGACTGCGCGCAGGCGGCGCGACTGTCCGCCTTCGGCCTGCGACACGCGCGGCCCGACGAGCGAGCCGGTGCCGGTGCGCGGGTGCGCCTCGCGCGGCCAGGTGATGCGGAAGCGGCTGCCCTCGTTCTGTTGACTCTCGACCTTGATCTCGCCGCCGAGCAGCTCGACGATGCGGCGCGTGATGGCGAGCCCCAGACCGACGCCGTTGTAAGAGCGCGTCAGGCGGTCGTCCACCTGCCGGAAGCCGTCGAAGATGTAAGCCAGCGCGTCGCTCGAAATGCCGATTCCCGTGTCCGTGACCTCAATATACCACCGATCCGCGCCCTCGGCCCCCGCCGACACCGAGACGCTCCCGGCCGACGTGAACTTCAAAGCGTTCGAGACCAGACACGACACGACCTGCGTCAGCTTCCGCCGGTCGGTGCTCACCACGCCGACCTCGGGGGAGACTTCGATGCGCAGCTCTATGTTCTTCTCGCGCGCCTCCTGCTCGAACCCGCGCGCCACGTACTCGATGACCTCCTCGGCCGCGAGCCGTTCGAGGTGAAGCGCCGACTGCCCCGACTCAAGCCGCGAGTAGTCGAGCATGTCGTTGACCATCTCAAGCAGCGCGCGACCGTTGCGCTCCATCCGGCCGATGGCGTCGGCCTGAAGCGGCGCGAGCGGCTGCCCCGCGTCGCGCGAAAGGAGCTGGCAGAGCCCGATGATGACGTTCAAAGGCGTCCGCAGCTCGTGGCTCATGTTGGCGACGAAGGCCGACTTCAGCCGGTCGTGCTCGCGCAGACGGTCGTAGGCGGCGAGCAGTTCCTCGTGCTTGCGCACGCCCTCGGTGGTGTCCCGGAAGACGGCGACGACGCCCTCGGCGCGCCCGCCGTCGCCCCGCAGAGGCGTGGCGCTCACGGAGAGGACGCGCTCCTCGCCGTCGCTCCGTACGACCTTGTACTGCTCGGCCGAAACGTACTCGTCACGCGAGAGCGCGCGGCAGACCGGCGTCTCCTCCGCGGCCAGCACGCGCCCCTCGTTGTCCCTCAAAGTCATGTCGACGACGAGCGCCTTGACGCCCCCCTCGTACTCGCCCTCGCGCCGGCCGAAGACGCGCGCCGCCGCGCGGTTCAGGCGGTAGCGCCCCTCGCGGTCGACGATGACGACGCCCTCGTCCATCTGGTTGATGACGCTCGCGAGTTCGGCGGCGCGCGCCTTCTCGGCGGCGAAGGCGGCCGTCGCCAGCCGCTCGGCCCGCACGCGCTTCGAGACCTCCGAGAGGATGAGGATTAGATCGCCGCGCCCCTCGGTTTGTTCCATCACGGGCCAGACCGTCACGTCCCAGAACTTCTGCCCGGCCCCGCCCGACTCTTCCGCCCGTTCGGCGACGCCGGCGGCCGCGCCCTCGTCGTCCACGGCCGCGAGCCTGAGCGGCAGGCCGTAGTTGACGAACGCGCGGCGCGTGCGCCGCACGTCCTCGACCACGTCGCGCAGCACGGAGAGCCCGGCCGCCGCGTCGTAGAGCCCGCGACCCGTCAGCTCGGGCGCCGTCCGCCCCGTCACGCGCGCGAACGCCGCGTTGACCTTGCGCACGTAGAGCTTCGCGTCGAGCACGACGACGGCGAGCGGCAGGCTGTCGAGCACCTCACCGATGAAGGCGCTCTGGCGCTTGACCGCCTCGAACTTCGATTCGAGGCTCTCGGCCATCGCGTTGAAACTCTCGGCGAGCGTGCCGACCTCGTCGTCGGTCTCCACGCGCGCGCGCTCGTGCAGGTGCCCGTCGCCGAGCGCCGAGGCGGAAGTGACGAGGCTCCTGATGGGTCGCGTGAAACGTCCGACGGCCCAGACCGCGAGCAGGAAGGAGGCGGCGAGCGTCACCACCCACGCGCCCGCCAGCAGAAGCAGAGACCGCCCGCCCGGCGTCCCGTCCGGCGCGGGCACGCCCGCCGCAACGCTCCAGCCCGAAGGCTGCGTGCGCGTGACGGCGGTGACGCGGTTGACGCCGTCGCTCCACGGCTCAAGGCTCGTGCGCGCCGGCAGCTCGGCGGGCACGGGCGCGGGCGCACCGGCGCGGAGCGAGAGGGCGCGCCCCCCCGAGTCGTAGACGGCGACGGTCGCCTGCGAGCCCGGCCGCGCGCGCCGCGTCAGACGCCCGAAAAGCTCGCGCGCCTCGGTCTGCGTCAGCGCGCGCGGGTCGGCGGCCTGCGCCGGGTTCGACTCGATCCAGGATTCGAGCGCGCCGGCCGCGGCCTCGGCCTCCGTGCGCGCGACGGTCGCCGAGTGTTCGCTCAAACTCTTGCGGTAGCTGTAGAGCTGGTAGAGGCCGACGATGAGCAGCGGTAGTGAAAGCACCGCCAGCATCAGCAGTAGCCGGGTGCGAACGTCGAGCGCGCTGGTCTCTCTCTTCCCCCTCCGCATTCAGACACCTTCCCGCACGAAGCTTACGGCCTGCGCCGCCTGCGCGGCGGCGGCCAGATCGACCCGCGTGTCGGGACGACGGGGCGCAGACACACCGCGTAGACGAGTATCGCCTGCGCGATCAGCTCGTCGAAAAAAAGCCACGAGCGCCGGAGCGCGTCGTGAAGACTCGAAGCGCCCTCTTCAGCACGTATGGGCACTTCCCTCCAAAGAAACTCACATAACGTATCACGTAGAAGCATCAACTCGCGTGCCACCTCGTCGACGAGCACGCCCTGCTGATAGCGCGTCTGCGCGTAGCCGCGGAGCCGGCGCGCCCCCTCGCAAATCTCCTCCTCGTCGGCGCGCTCGTCGAGCAGGTAGGCCAGTTCGTCGAAGAGTTCGGGGAGTTGCTCCACCAGCTCGCGGAAAGTGAGCAGCGTGGCGAGGTCTGTGCGCCGGTCGGCGTAGACTTCGTCGACCCACGCGCGCGTCAGGTGGTCGAGACTCTGGCGGAAGAGTGACGAGAACCGTCGAGGCATGTGTGAAGCACTAAGCACTCGGGGGCCAACTCACGGGCAAGTCGCCGGCGTTCGCCAGCGGCCTTCTGCTTAAAGTCCTTCGCTTTTGACCGTCCGAAATCAGACTTAAGCGTTCGACTTTTGTGTTCACGAAGCGTCCGCTTGAAGTAAAACCTGAAGTCTCGCACCCCTTCAGGTGAATGCGGCCGCCCGAGTTAATCAGCGGCCAACACCCGAGACGAAACGCGCGCCGAAGCCCGGTCGTCTACTTCGAGGTCAGGCGGTCGAGCAGCTCGACGAGCTGGTCGAAGTCGATGGGCTTGGTGACGTACTCGTTGCAGCCGGCGGCGAGCGCCTCGGCGTGAAAGTCGGCCGAGTCGTGCGCGGAGACGGCGACGATGGGGATTTTGCGCGGGCCTTCCTGCGCGCGTATGCGGCGCGTCGCGGCCAGCCCGTCGAGCTGCGGCAGGCTCAAATCCATCAGGATGATGTCGGGGCTCTCGGAGGCGGCCGACTCGACGGCCTGATTGCCGTTGACCGCCTCAACCACGCGGTAGCCGCTCATTTCCAGCAGCCTCCTCATCATGAAACGGTTGTCCTCGAAGTCCTCGACCACCAGGACGGTCGGCTGCGAGTCGCTGTTATCCATCTCGTCCCGTGCCCCCTGCTCCCCGTTCATCGATAAAACGCCCACGAAAACCCTCCTCTACGTATGACTAGCAAACACTCAATTTTTTTGTTAAGATGCGCATCGAAACGCGACACAAAAAACAACGAGACTTGGGTTAAATAAGTACATGACCCAGGCGCACCCGGCGGCTTCCGTCACACGACTCTCTTCCCGGCGGAAGCCCGGACAAGCGGCATGAAGCCTTTAAAAACTGAATTACAGGACGCCGAGACGCTGCGCGATCTCGGGAGCGCGTCCGTACAGATCGTTCACGACCTCAAAAATCAGTTGAACGGTCTCAAACTCTATGCCACGTTCCTGCGCAAGCGCATGGAGAAGGCCGGGCGACCCGAGGACGAGCAGGAGACCGTCGCCAAGCTCATCTCGGGGCTGGAGCGCGCCGCCGCCGACATGAACGTCCTCGTGCGCTTCGGGCGCGCGATAGAACTGCGCCGGCAGCCCGGCACCGACCTGGCGCGTCTGGTCGCGGACTCGGCCGACGGGGCGACGTTCGAGACCGACGGCGGCCCCTTTGAAGGCGACTTCGACCCCGTGCTGCTCGCGGAGGCGTTGAAGAATATCACCGCCGGCGCTCGCGGCGAAGGCGCGAACGAAGGGGACGGCGCGACTCGCGTGCGGCTCAGCGGCGACGGCGCGGGCGCGTTGGTCGAGTGGGTCGGGGCGGAGGCGGAGGGCGACCCCTTCCGCGACCTGGCCGGCGCGACGGGGCTGCGGATGGCTCTGGCGGCGCGCATCGTACGCGCCCACGGGGGCGAAGTCTCGCGCGAGGGCGGCCGCATAAGCGCGCGGCTGCCGCTGCGAGAGGGTTAATACAAGAACGCTGAATTATGAGCGCTGGACTCTGAACTGAACCGCTCTTCCCGACAGTTCGACGTTCATCGTTCCGATTTCATCCTTTCAACAGGGGGAGACGAAGTGGAACGCAAGGAAGTACGTATTCTGGTGGTAGACGACGAGCCGATGATGACCGACTCGCTCAAGCAGAATCTTGCCGAGGAGGGCTTCACCGTGGATACGGCGTCGAACGGCGCGCAGGCCGTCGAGCTGTTCGACGGGAGCGGGCACCACCTCGTCGTCTGCGACCTGCAACTGCCCGACAAGGACATGAACGGCGTGGACGTGCTCCGCCACGTCAAGGACACGCACCCGACGACCGAGGTCATCGTGATGACCGGCTACGGGACGGTTGAGCGCGCGGTCGAGGCGACGAAGGCCGGGGCCTTCTGGTTCCTGGAGAAGCCCTTCGACTTCGAGGTGCTGCTGCCTCTGGTCGAGAAGGCTCTGGAGCGGCGCGATCTGGTCGAGCAGACGACGACGATGCGCCAGCGGCTCGCGACGCGCACCGAGTACTTCAACATCATCGGCTCGTCGAAGGAGATGCAGACCATCTACGAGACCATCGAGTCGGTGGCGAAGTCGGACGCCAACGTCCTCATCGTCGGCGAGTCGGGGACGGGCAAGGAGCTGATCGCCAACGCCATCCACTACAATTCGCTCCGCGCCAAGAAGCCGTTCATCAAGGTCAACTGCGCCGCGCTACCCAAAGAACTCATCGAGTCCGAGCTGTTCGGCCACACGAAGGGCGCGTTTACCGGCGCGCACGCCGACAAGGACGGCCTCATCCAGCACGCCGAGCAGGGCTCGCTCCTCCTCGACGAAATCGCCGAGATGCCGGTCGAGCTTCAGCCGAAGCTTCTGCGCGTCTTGCAGGAGCGCAGCTACCGCAAGCTCGGGTCGGAGAAGACCTACCCCGTAGACTTCCGGCTCATCACCTCGACGAACCGCCTGCCGGCCGACGCCATCCGCGACGGGCTGCTGCGCGACGACCTCTTCTACCGCATCTCGACCATCACGATTCACGTCCCGCCGCTGCGCGAGCGCAGCGAGGACATACAGCTCCTCGCCGAGCACTTCCTCAAGATGTACGCGCGCAAGTACCAGCGCTCGATAGGCGGCATCTCGCAGTCGGCCTACCAGCGCCTCTTCTCGCACGCGTGGCCGGGGAACGTCCGCGAGTTGCAGAACGTCCTTGAGCGCGCCGTGCTGCTGGCCAAGAGCAACAAGATCGAGCCGGTGGACTTGCCGTTCGACAACGGCTCGCTCCCCGAAAAGAACGCGGCGGGCGCGACCTGGGAC
>JBEVKV010000201.1:0-7316 GCA_040509515.1 Pyrinomonadaceae bacterium
GCGTCGAGCGGCGGCAGGTCGTCGAGCTGATGCCCGCCAGGCTGAGAGTCACCGAGCACAGGGCGGAGGTGGTGCGCTGCACCTCGTGCGGACGCAGGACGAAGGCAGGCTTCCCCTCGGACGTGAGCGCCACCGTGCAGTACGGCCCCTCTATTATGGCGCGTGCGCTCTACCTTCATGACTATCAGTTGCTGCCCTACGCGCGGACGGCCGAGGCGATGCGCGAACTCTTCCGCTGCGCGATCTCTGCCGGGACTCTCTCGTCCGCCGTCCGGCGGTGCGCCATAGGGCTCATCCAGACGGAGCTGAAGATCAAGCGGGGCTTGCGGCGCTCTCCTATCATTCATGCTGACGAGACGGGGCTCAGAGTCAAGGGGAAGCCCGCCTACGTGCACGTGGCGAGCAATGCCCACCTGACGCACTACGCCGCAGATGTGCGGCGCGGTAAAGCAGCCATCGACGAGATCGACATCCTGCCTGCTTACCGCGGCACATGCGTCCATGACGGCTGGCTCTCTTACACACATTACTCAAGCTGCCACCACGCCCTGTGCGGGGCACACCTGCTGCGTGAGCTCACGTACTTCGAGGAACTGAGTGAAGCGACTAAGGCGTGGGCCTCGTCGCTCAAAGAACTGCTGCTGGAGATGAAGGGCGTGGCCGAGCACGAGGGCGCACCTGTGCCGGCGTGGCAGGTCGAGGGACTGACAGCCCGATATGACATGCTCGTCGCCGAGGGGCAGGGGGCGCAACCGCCGCCTGACGTTCCTGAGTCCGCGTGCAGGCAAGCGCGCAACCTGCTGCGGAGACTGGAGAGAAGGAAGGAGGAGGTGCTCCGCTTCCTGAGCGACCCCTCAGTACCCTTCGATAACAACCAAGCGGAGCGAGACCTACGGATGATCAAGCTCCAACAGAAGACCTCGGGCTGCTTCCGCACAGAGGATGGAGCGCGCCGGTTCTGCCGCATCAGGAGCTACGTCTCGACCGCCCGCAAGCAGGGGCGCGGGGTGCTGCAAGCGCTCGAAGGGGCATGCCGCGGGGCGCCGCTAAGTGTCAGAAAACGCTGCGGATAGCTGAATAGTTACTTTGACTATGAGTGACAAGTTGGAGCATTATTCACCTCGATTTTGCTCGCCAAATCTGCTCTGGGAGGCTCCAGCCCCTTGTCCACCAAAGCTATAACTCCTGAAATCCTACGCGGCGGGGAAGTCGTGGCGAGAAGGTTTGACCCGAAGAGTGCGGCCCCCTTCGTCAACAAGTCAGTCTCGGAGGCGACCAGGCGGGCCTACGGGCGGGCGCTGAGGGAGTTCTTCCAGTTCGCCGGCATGAAGCACCCTTCGGAGGTCGTGCCCAACGATCTCCTCCTCTGGAGGGACCGGCTGCGCTCACAGAAGAAGAGCGCCGCAACGGTCGCCTTCAAGTTGTCGGTGGTGCGCTCCTTCTTCGAATACCTGAAGGCTGCCGGTGCCGTCCCGCTTAACCCGGCCTCGACGAAGTTGGTCTCGCCGCCCGAGCTTCCATCAGAACCTGCGGGAAGGGCGCTGTCGGCTAAGGAGGTGCGCTATCTGCTCTCTGGGCCGGACAGGGAGAAGCCAGAGGGGGCAAGGGATTACGCGCTGATGCTGGTGATGCTCCGCCTGTCGTTACGGGTTTCCGAAGTCTGTAGCTTACGGGCTTCGTCAATAAAGTGGAGTCACGGGCGTTGGACGCTGCGGTGCAAAATCAAAGGGGGAAGGGAGGAGGTGTGGCCGCTCCCCAAAGATGTCAAGGAGGCTACAGACAATTATCTGCGGCTCGACCGGAAGCGGAGGGAGATTGCTCATTCGGAAGGTGAACACGCCCCGCTCTTCCAGCCGCATACTAACTACCGGTCGCTCGACTTCGACAAGCCGCTCGCGACCCGCAGGGTGCAGAAGATAGTGAAGAAGTGGGCGGACTACTCCAGACTCGGCGACCTCTCGCCGCACGATCTGCGCAGGACGGCTATCACCCGGGCGCTGGAATCCGGCCTCACCTATCGCCAGGTGCAGATGATGTCGAAGCACAGAGACCCGAAGACCGTCATGCGCTATGACCACGGGCGTGAGAATTTGGAGCAGAATGCCGCCAACTTCCTTAGCTACGATTAAGAGTCTGAAGGGGCTTAGGAGTAACCGCCAGCAGCCTTACGATCCGTAATGTGTCATGTCTAGGCGGGAGCGCCCCCAAAGAAGAGTATCCTCGTTCGGAGGTGCCTCATAACATCAGACCTCCTTAACGCCACTCGCCTTGCATTATGAACGCCGCCCAGTTAAATGACGGGGCGAATTGCTTCTCTTTCAGCATTGAGACTTGTGCGACTTGCAAGGCTTTGGACGGTCGCAACTTGTCCACCAGCATCCCCCGGTAGAAGCGCGTCATCAATTCCGCGGTCTCACCATCGTCAACGTTCCACATGCCGGCCACGACGCGTGGGGCTCCCGCGTACATGAAGCCGCGCGTGAGCCCGATCAAGCCTTCGCCTCCCAACTCCTTCCCGAGTCCGGTTTCGCAGGCGCTCAGTACGACCACGTCCGCCGCCAGTTTCAGCGTGTAGATGTCGCGAACACGTAGAAAACCATCCTGCGGGACGCCCTTCTCGTCGAACAGAGAGAGCACGATGCCGGAGAGTTCCGCCGGACGCTCGTTGCTGAGAAACCCGTGAGTCGCGAAATGCACGTAGCGATAGTCGCGCAACTCCGAACTGGTAGCCGTCGCGCGGTTCGCGGCAAAGCCTAACGACAGATGAGCCTGGCCGGGCGCTACGAGGCGGACAATCTCCTCCGCTTCGCGCCGGGTGCCCGGCAGGCGCTCAATACACTGTCCGTCGCGCAGCACGCCCGCTTGTTTCGCCGCCGCCCCGACAACCTGGCCGAAGCGGCGATCTGTGCCCGCGCACGCCCCCACTTGGCCCGTTGCGTTGCTGCCGCCTGACGGCTTGAGCCGTTCGTCGCTTCGCTCGAATACGGGGTCTGCCAGCACCGCCAGTGTTTTGGTGGCGGGGCGGCGTGAGCTGGCCTCACTCCGGAGCAGGGCAAGCGTCGAGGATGACGGCGAGTTGATAATTTCATGCTCTGTTATCAACGGCGCGGCGGCCGCAACGCCGCTGCTCCCCGTTGGAATCGGCAGAGCCGCGAAGGGGACGTAGAGCAATGACCCGTCTGCGACGACGAGCAGGCGTTTATTGCCGAGCAGCGGCGCGACCGGGCCGAGCAATATACGGCTCAACTGCCCCGCCACCCGTGCGATGGACTGCTTCTGTAGGTCGCCCCGTATGTCGCGCTTCTTCTGAGCGCCGCCGGAAGTCTGCGGTGAATGGGAGGCCAGGGTGCTGTAAAACTCCCGCGCCAGCTTCTCTAGCTCTTTCCGCGCCGGCAACTCGTAGCTCTTGACGGACGTCGGCGTCACCGCCCAAAGGTAACTCACGTCGTCGCCGAGTGAATATTCCAGCAGCAGCGTCTCGGGGTCGAGCACCTGCGTTTGAACCTCGCGTAGCGTGAGCGCGCGGGGCCGCGTCAGTTTCGCGTAGCGCGGGCTTGAGCGTGCGATTAAACCCTCGACCCTTTGCAGTTCGGTATTGAGCGTCGCGATCTCACCGTTGAGACTCTTAACCTCCGCTTCCGTGCGCTGCCCGCCCGGCACTTGCAACTGCGCGGCCTTAGCGTTGATTTGCCGCCGCAGCGTACGCTCGCTTTCGAGCAGCCTGGGGTCAACGTCCCGCCGCACGTCTACTTTCGCCGCGGCCAGAAGCTCGACCAACGTACGCGATTGTCTCCGCTCGTTTGCCTCGAATGCTTTCGCGTCGTAGCCCGCGGACGGACTCTGCTTGTGCAGGCGCATCAACAGGTCTATGTAAAATCCATACTCAGTCTGTCGGTTGGAGGAGTATGTGGTGCGCAAGTCCTGATTGAAAATCCGACCGCGTGAATCTTCGTTTAGCTGTAAGGAAGCCTCGACCAGCTTGAGCGCCTGCTGGTAGTTGCCGCCATCGCGTTCGACGTAGGCCAAAAGGTTTTGGGCGGAAATTTTACTGCCCTCATCCCCGATTTCGTGGCTGAGCGACAGCGCTTGATCGTACTGTTCACGTGCCTCCCGCCATTTCTTACTCTTGAAGTGCGTTACCCCGATGCCGATCAACGCCTTGGCCTCGAAACCGCGGTGTTGGATGGCACGAGCGGCAGTCAGCGCTTGCGTGTAATAGTCGAGCGCTTTCTCCGAGTTGTTCATGAGGGAGTAGGCGTCACCTATGTAGAGCAGGTTCGCGCACACGCCTACGCGGTCATCGACGCCCTTCGCAAGAGGCAAGGATTGAAGGTGATAGTCGAGCGCCTTCTCGGGGTTGCCGGACACCGCGCTGAGCAGCCCGAGGCTGCCCAGCGCGACACCTTCGCCGCCACGAATCCCGTGCTCTCTACTGATTGATAATGCCTGAGTCAGGTAACCCGTGGCGGTGTCGTGTTCACCCAGGGTGCCGTAGAGCTGCCCGACTAAATTTAAGGAATAGATTTCGCCGAGTCGATGGCCGGCGTCGCGAAAGAGCGACCGGGCTTGCAGACTATGGTCGAAGGCCATTTCGTACTCCGCCAACATCCTGTAGTTCACGGCGAGTTGGTAATGGGCTATCGCCTCGCCGAGCCGGTCGCCGGCACCGGTGAGCCGCGGGAGAACTTCAGTGAAATAGTCGATAGCCTGCCGCTCTTCGTTCATAGCCTCGTGAAGCTGGCCGATGGCCATGAGGGCGTCGAACGTTTCCTGGATGTCTTTACCGGCGATGAAGAGCGTGACGGATTGCTTCGCGTAATCGAGCGCCTTGTGCGCGCCGTCCGGCTGCATACTGTAGTACGCGCCGAGATTGTAGAGCGCGTGCGCCTCGCCCCTCCGGTCGCCTCCGGCGCGTGCGACGGTGATGGCTCGGGAGTAGGTTTCGAGCGTCTTCTGCTTATCGCCCGAGCGTCTGTAGTTCAGTCCCATGTTGATGAGCGCCAGCACCTCCCCCGGAACGTTCTTGATGGAGTTGAATATCGAGACGGCTTCTTTGTATTTGTCGGTGGCGGCTTCGGCCGACTGTGGAGTCCCCTGGCGCGAAAGCTCGTCCGCTTCATTAACCAGCCTCTCGGCTTCGGCCTTCCTGCTCTCCGGCGTGGTTTGCGCGACGGATGTGGCCGCCGGCAGCGAGAAGATCACGAGCAGTAAGATGAGGTTGCGGCGGGACGGCTTGATGAATGAACGCGGCGCGTCCGCGCGTCGGTGGATGAGCGTAGGCATGAATTTTCTCCATCGGTTGAAGTGAAGATTTGAGTTGGTAAACGACCGACAGCGGACCCCGTGATGGGCATCTTGTATCACACAACCACGGCGTTCTGGAAGACTTCGCTAGGCACGAGGTGAGGGCTAATCGCCCGTGCCATGACCATTCGCTAGGAGGAGCCCGGACGTTGTCACGCCCTTTCTTACCGGTGGACTTTTATGTTAGAAGAGTGTCTTGGCACTCGCTACGCCACGGCACCGCACGCCACCCCCGCCCATGCTCAAGGAGTTGAAGATTATGCTCACACGCGACGGCCACGGCCTTCACCTGTCACGCGCAGCCTCTCTCTTTGCCCGTCGCTGTATCCTGCTGCTACTGACTCTCTCGCTTCTAATCGCTCCCCTCGCTGCACAAACCGATCAAGTGACGACGCGGGCTCATGCTGAAAGATTACTTGACGAAGGATTGCAACTCCGTAATGAGGGTTCAAAAGAATCTCTCCAGCAAGCCATCCAAAAGTATGCCGAGGCACAGCCACTTTTCCATGCTCTAAACGATGGTTCAAATGAAGCTCTTACACTGCTCGCTAGAGGATCCCTTTTCGACGCACTCGGCGAGAAACAGAAGGCCCTTGATCATTACAATCAAGCCTTACCGCTCTTTCGCGCAGTCGGAGACCGCAATGGGGAGGCTGCGACGCTCAGCAGCATCGGTTCGGTCTATAACGCTCTGAGTGAGAAACAGAAGGCCCTTGATCATTACAATCAAGCCTTGTTGCTCTCTCGCGCCGTCGGAGACCGCCGCGGGGAGGCTGTGTCGCTCCACAATATCGGTTCGGTCTATGATTCTCTGGGTGAGAAACAGAAGGCCCTTGATCATTACAATCAAGCCTTGCTGATCACTCACGCCGTCGGAGACCGCCACGGGGAAGCTACTACACTCAACAACATCGGCCTGGTCTATAGTGCTTTAGGTGAGACACAGAAGGCGCTTGACTCCTACAATCAAGCCTTGCTGCTCAATCATGCCGTCGGAGACCGTCACGGGGAAGCTGTGTCGCTCAACAACATCGGTTCGATCTATAACGCTCTGGGTAAGCGGCAGAAGGCGCTTGACTCCCACAATAAAGCCTTGTTGCTCGTTCGCGCTGTCGGGGACCGCCACTGGGAGGCTGTGTCGCTCAACAACATCGGTTCGGTTTATAACGCACTCGGCGAGAAACAGAAGGCTCTTGACTACTACGATCAAGCCTTGCCACTCTTTCGCGCCGTCGGAGACCGCCACGGGGAGGCTGCGACGCTCGGCGGCATCGGTTCGATCTATAACGCACTCGGCGAGAAACGGAAGGCCCTTGATCATTACAATCAAGCCTTGCCACTCTTTCGCGCCGTCGGAGACCGCCGCGGAGAGGCTGTGTTGCTCAACGACATCGGTTCGGTCTACTCCGCTCTGCGTGAGCACCAGAGGGCGCTTGACTACTACAATCAAGCCTTGCCGATCCTTCGCGCCGTTGGAGGTCGCAGCGAGGAGGTTACGACGCTCGGCAACATCGTATATAGCGAACGTGACCTTGGTAAGCTCAACGACGCACTCGCCCACATCAAAGCGGCTACCGATATTCTTGAATCGCTCCGCACCAACATCGGTAGTCAGGAATTGCGCTCCTCCTTTTTCGCTACGGCGCAGAGCTACTACGAGTTCTACATTGACCTGCTGATGCGCTTGCACATGCAGCAACCGGGTGCCGGCTACGACGGCAAGGCGTTGCATGCCAGTGAGCGGGCGCGGGCGCGCAGCTTGCTTGAACTGCTGACGGAGGCGGGCGCGGACATACGGCAGGGTGTTGACCCGCAGTTGGTCGAGCGCGAGCGCGCCTTACAGCAGCAACTCAATGCCAGCGCACAACGGCAGATACAGCTTCTTAGCGGCCCGCACACCGACGCGCAGGCGGCGGCCAGTGGCAATGAGATCGAGAACCTGAGGACCGAACTTCAGCAGGTCGAGACACAGATCAGACAGACTAGCCCGCGCTACGCCGCCCTGACGCAGC
>JBEVKV010000202.1:0-11772 GCA_040509515.1 Pyrinomonadaceae bacterium
CCCATACGTCCGCCGCTACCTGAGCTACGCCGAGCTTGTCATAGACGACGCCGGCGGCGGGCGACTGGCCGAAGAGCCGGGGCTCTACTCCTACTGCGGCGCGGGGCGCGAGCGCTCCGCGCCGCTGACCGAAGCGCCCGCCTAAACCTCACAGGAGTTCACACGATGAAGGACATCACCGCGAGGCTCTACAAGCCCGGCGAGAAGAAGTACACGGGGACGGCCTGGCTCTGCTCGCAGGAGTACGCCCTCACGGCCGCGCACTGCGTCGGCGACCGCGTCGGCAAGGTGCTGACGCCGGGCACGTTCAGGCTCAAGCTCGGCGCGGACAACTGGCTTGAGGCGGTGGTCGAGGACTGGGAGCCGGACGTTGACGCGGCGCTGCTACGCATCAAGAGCGGGAAGATTCCCGAGGAAGTGAAGGTCAAGCTAGGGCAGCTCCCGGCGCTGACGCCGTGGCCGACCGGCCCGACCGGCTACCAGTGGCAGAGCTGGGGCTTCGCCAGCGGCAACCCTTCGGGGACGGCGCTCTGGGGCTACATCGACGACCCCGAAGGCTACATCACGGACGACCCGGACGCCGAGGTGGAGCAGAGGCAGAACGCCATCCAACTCACATGCGAGCAGGGAGGGTTTGAAAACCTGCCGGGCATCTCGGGCGCGGCCGTCAGCTTCGACAAGAACGTCGTCGTCGGCCTCGTGCGGTGGGCGCCGCCTTCATTCAAGAACAGGGTCATCTACGCCGCGCCGCTCAAGAGCATCGTCGAAGCCTTTCCCGAGGTGAAGAAGATTTTCAACGCGAACCTCAAGCAGGCCATCGACACGGTCTCGCCATCAGCCGCCCGCGCCGAGGACGTGCGAATCGCCGCCTCCGCGCCGCGCCCCCCCGAGCTGTTCGGGCGCGAGCACGACATCGCCGAGGTCGGCAAACTTCTCAGGGAGGGCGCGCGCCTGCTGACCTTCGTCGGCGAGAGGGGCGTGGGCAAGACCGTGCTGGCGCAGGCCGTCGGGCGCAACCTGAGCGGCGGCTACGCGGACGGCGTCCACTTCGTTGACGTGAGTCTGGTCAGGGACGCCGGGCGGGTCGCGGCCGAGATCGCGCACGCGCTCGGGGTCAAGGAGTCGCCCGACGGCTCGTTCGAGGAGAGCCTCGGCGCGTACCTCGGCGACAAGGAGGCGCTCGTCATCCTCGACGGCTTCGAGTATCTGGATGACGCGCGGCCGCTCGTCGAGCGGCTGCTCGCCAAGACCGGCCGCCTCCAATTCATCGTCACCTGCCGCGAAGCGCTCGGCTGGACGCGCGAGCGCGTCTACACGGTCGGGCCGCTGTCGAGCTACCCCGCGGAGGGGGCCGCGCCCGAGACGGCGCCGGCCGTGGCGCTCTTCCTCAAACGCGCGCGCCGCGCCAACCCCGCGTACACGTACGACCCCGACACGCTCGGCGAGATAAAAGACATCTGCGGGGCGTTCGGCGGCCTGCCGCTGGCCGTCGAGCTGGCCGCCGCGCTGAGCGCGACGCCCGGGTTCAGCGCGGCGCTCGTGATCGAACGTTTAAGGGCCGGCGGCGGCGGCGAGGGCGAAGGGCGGCTCGCCGCGCTGGTCGTGTTGTGCTACGAATCTCTCGAAGAGGGCGGGCAGGAGTGCCTGCGGCGGCTCGCAATCTTCTCCGGCCCCGTCACGCCCGACGCGGCCGAGGCGGTCGCGGCCTCCGCCGGCTCCGAGTCGGAGGCGGGCGCGCGCAAAGAGCTGTCGGGGCTCTCCCGCCGGAGCCTGCTCGGCGAGGAGCGGCTCGCGGGCGGCGAAGTCCGCTACCGCATGCCGCGCCCCGTGCTCGTCTACTGCGCGCGCAAGCTCGAAGAGGCGGGCGAGACCGCTTCGGCGCGGCGCGCGCACGCCGTCTACTACGCGCAGTTGACGAGGAAGGCCGAGCGCCGGCTCACCCTTCTGACCAGCGCCGAGCGCCGCGACTGGCTCGAACGTCTGGAGGCCGAGCACGAGGAGATACGCGCCGCGCTCAAGTGGTGTCTGGGCGACGCGGGCAACGCCGAGCTGGGGCTTGAGATAGTCGGGAACCTGTTCTGGTTCTGGAACCTGCGCGCGTACCTGACCGAAGGGCGCAGGTGGGCCGACGAGGTGCTCGCCGCCGCCCGCCCCGCGCTGCGGAAGGAGAATAAGGAGACCGAGGCGCTCGGCAAGGCGCTCTACTGCGCGGGCGGCTTCGCCTTCATGCACGGCGACTACGCGGCCGCGCGCGCGACGCTTGAGGAGAACGTCGGCGTCTGGGAGAGGCTCGGGAACCGCAGGCGGCTCGGCTACACGCTCATCATCCTCGGCATGGTGGCGCTCAACCAGAACCAGCTCGAAGAGGCTCGCCGCCACGAGGAGCGCTGCGTCGAGCTTTTCAGGGAGGTGGACGACCGTTGGGGGCTCGCGCTCGCGCTCAACGATTTGGCGAACGTCTGCCTTGAGGATTGCAAAGACGAAGAGGCGCGGTCGAACTACCAGCAGAGCCTCGCGGTCTGGCGCGAGCTGGACGACATGTGGGGCTACGGGCTGGCGACCAGCAACCTCGGCAACCTCTATTACCGCGCGGACGACCTGCTGACGGCCAAGCAATACCTCGTCAACGCCTCCGCGCTGCAACGCGACGAGGACAATCAGTGGGGCTGGGCCGAGTCCATCAAGCGCCTCGGCCACATCACGCTCGAAGAGGGCGACTACGCGCAGGCCGCGCGACTGTTCTACGACAGCATGGCGCTGCACCAGAAGATAGGTCGCAAGCAACTCGTCGCCGACTGCCTCGACGGGCTGGCGCGCGTGGCGGCCGAGCTGGGGCGGCCGGCGCACTCCGGTCACCTCTTCGGCGCGGCCACGGCCATCCGCCGCCAGATCGGCGCGCTGATGTCGCCGCCGCAGACGGCGAAGCGCCGGACGAACATCGAGGCTGCGATCCGCGCCGCCGCCCTGAAGGGGATGACCCGCGAGGAGTTCCAGACGCACTGGGACGAGGGCGAGACGTGGACGCTTGAGACCGCCGTCGCGGAGGCGACGAGCTACGCCGCCGACTGGAGAGCCTGATAGATGATGGGAGCCCGCACGCGCCCCGGCGCGGATTTCGAGACCGTGCTCAACTCGCCGCCGGGGTCGCCCTTCGGCTTCCGCGTCGCCGTCCGCGCTTCGGGCGCGGCCGTCTCCTTCGATGTCTCGGGAGCCGACCCTTCGACCGGCTCCGCGAAGACGCGCCGCTACGCGCTCCCGGACAGGGGGCACCAATCCTACACCGAGTTTTTCGAGGAGTTGGCGGGGGACTTCGGCTCGCGCACGCCCGGCGGCGGCCGCAAGGCCCCCGCGCCGCCCGACTTCCGAGCGCCATACCGTGTGCTCCTCGCGGAGAACCTCGCGCCCGGGATGCTCTACGGCTACGGCGACCCGGCCGTGCTGAGAATCGAAGCGCGCGGCGGCGGCGCGTGGTACTACCTCGTCGCGACCTCGAACGACGCGCCGGACTCGTTCCCGCTCATACGCTCGCGCGACCTGCTCGCGTGGGAGTTCGTCGGCTTCGTCTTCCCGCGCGGGAGAAAGCCTGTGTGGGCGGCCGACGGCGAGTTCGTCGGCGACTACTGGGCTCCGGAACTGCACGAGGTCGGCGGCGAGTTCAGAGTCTACTTCGTCGCGCGCGACCGCCGGACGCGCGAGCTTTGCATCGGCGTCGCGAAGTCGCAAAGCCCCGAAGGCCCTTTCGAGCCCGCGCCCCGGCCCATCCTCAAAGGCGACGTGATCGACCCGCACGTCTTCGTCGAAGACGACGGCACCGCGCTCCTCTTCTGGAAGAAGGACAACAACGGCGTCTGGCCCGCGCGCCTGTGCGACCTGCTCGTCGGACGCGCCGCGCTCGTCGCCGACCTCCTCCCGCGCCGCGAGGATCAAGTCACCGCGTCCTTCCTGCTGACGCTCTGGCCGTGGGCGCGCGGGCTCGCGCCGATGGAGCGTTTCTTCGTCCAGCACACCTTCGTCGAGGGCGTGGCCGAGACGTTCGCCGACTCGCACGGGCGACTGCGAAGTCTGTCGGCCGGACGCGCGCGCGGCGACGCCTTCGGCGAGGCCGTGCGCGGCGTGCTGCGCGTGATGAGGACGCCGGTCTACGCGCGCCGCCTGTCGCCCGACGGGCTGAGCCTGAAGGGGCCGCGGACGAAGGTCATCGAGAACGACCAACCGTGGGAGGGGCATCTGGTCGAGGGCGTCTGGGTGACGAAGCAGGCGGGGAAGTATCACCTGCTGTTCGCCGCCAACGACTTCGCGACCAGCCGCTACGGGATAGGCGCGGCCGTCGCCGACTCGCCGCTCGGCCCCTACAGGAAGATGGAGGGGCCGCTCCTGCGCTCCACGCCCGAGTGGGCGGGCCCCGGCCACCCCTCAATCGCCCTCGACCCCGAAGGCCGCCCGCGCCTCTTTCTCCACGCATACTTCCCCGGCCGCGTCGGCTACAAACAGTTCCGCGCGCTCCTCGCCACGCCCCTCGCGTTCGACGAGCGCGGCGTCCGCCTGCCCTAAAAACCCCCGCCCGCTGTGGGGCGCAGCAGACTCACTCCACCTGACAGGTCGCGCGGGGTTGTGAGAGACTTTAAAGTGTCACAACCCAGACCGGGACGGGCGCTTTGCGGCGTAAAATCGCCGTAAATTCCGCGCGCCGTCCGCACCGCCCCGCGCGCGCGGGGCATCCAATTTCCGAGCGAAAAGGGGCGAACCGGGAGGCGCCCGACCGGATGAACGTCACCCACCTTGAATGCGCCGCGTGCGGCAAAACTTACGAGGCACGGCGGTTGCACAACCTCTGCACGGAGTGCGGCAAGCCGCTGCTGGTGCGCTACGACTTGGAGGCCGCCGCGCGGACTCTGACGCGGGAAAGTCTGAAGGGGAGAAGGGCCGACTTATGGCGTTACGCGGAGGTGCTGCCCGTCGAGCGCGAAGAAAATATCGTCTCGCTCGGAGAAGGCTGGACGCCGCTGCTAACGGCGGAGCGACTGGGCGCGTCTTTGGGGTTGCGAAGCCTCTACGTCAAGGACGAGTCGCAGAACCCGACGCAGAGCTTCAAGGCGCGCGGGATGACGGCGGCCGTCTCGATGGCGAAGGAGTTGGGCGCGACGAAGCTCGCCGTGCCGTCCGCCGGCAACGCCGCCGGAGCGCTCGCCGCCTACGCCGCGCGCGCCGGGTTAGAGGCGCACATCTTCATGCCGCGTGACACGCCGCGCGCCAACGTCGTCGAGTGCGAGCAGACGGGCGCGCACGTCACGCTCATCGACGGCCTCATCACGGACTGCGGCGCGGAGGTGGCGCGGCGCAAGGAGGCCGAAGGGTGGTTCGACGTTTCGACCCTCAAGGAGCCTTACCGCGTCGAGGGCAAGAAGACGCTCGGCTATGAACTGGCCGAGCAGATGGACTGGGAACTGCCCGACGTGGTCGTCTACCCGACGGGCGGGGGCACGGGGCTCGTCGGCATGTGGAAGGCGTTCGCCGAGATGGAAGCGATGGGCTGGATTGGGAGCAAGCGTCCCCGCATGGTCACGGTGCAGGCGTCGGGGTGCGCGCCAATCGTGCGCGCGTTTGAAAACGGGGAGCGCTTCGCGGCCGAGTTCGAGAACGCCGCGACCGTCGCCTCGGGTTTGAGAGTGCCGAAGGCCGTGGGCGACTTCCTCATCCTCGACGCGCTGCGCGAGTCCGGGGGGACGGCCGTCGCGGTGAGCGACGAAGAACTGCTCGCGGCCGTTCGCGAGATGGGGGCGGCCGAGGGGCTGTTCGTCGCGCCCGAAGGCGCGGCCTGCCTGCCCGCGCTGCGGAAGTTGATTGAGCGCGGCGAGGTGAGCGGTGACGAGCGCGTCGTGCTCTTCAACACGGGCGCGGGCGTCAAGTACTTGGAGAGTTTCGAGACCGGCTCGGGCTGAAAGCGTGGGCCGGCTTTAACTGGTCGATTCGGTCGGGGAGTCTTATGAAGTTTAAGAGATTGTTCGTGACGGTTTTTCTGGCGGCGGCGCTCGCCGCGACGGCGGCCGCGCAGGGGCGGAAGACGCAGCCGGTCAGCGCCGAGGCCGAGAAGGCGGCGGCCGGCCCCTTCGACCAGAAGCGCTTTGCCGAGCTGCGCACTCAGGGGTTCGAGGCGCTCTACAACCTCGACTACGAGGGTGCGCGCCGGCGCTTCCGCGAATTAACCGTGGCCTTCCCGACCCACCCGGCGGGCTACGAGCTGATGGCCGCGAGCCTCTGGCTCAAGACGCTCAACGAGTCGCGCCGGCTCCAAGCGTCGCTCTACAACAACGAGGGCTTCTACAAGGAGAAGGACGACCGCGTAGACCCGAAGGTGGCCGGCGAGTTCCGCGAGCTGACGCGCAAGGCGAAGGAGCTTTCGGAGGCGCGGCTCAAGCTGAACCCGAAGGACACCGACGCGCTCTACTACCTCGGCGCGGTCGAGGGGCTGAAGGCGGCGTGGGGCAGCATGGTCGAGCGCAGCTTCATGACCGCCATGGGGAGCGGCAAGGACTCCGTGAGCGCCCACCGCGAACTGCTCAAGATAGACCCGACCTACGTTGACGCGAAGGTCACCATCGGGATGTACGACTACGTGGTCGGCTCGCTCCCGGCCATCGCCAAGATTGGCGCGACGCTCATCGGCTACCGCGGCTCGAAGAAGCGCGGGCTGGCGACGCTCGAAGAGGTCGCGCGCGAAGGGCGCTGGGCGCGAGACGACGCGAAGTCGCTGCTCATCGCACTCCTGAAGCGCGAGCGCCGCTACCGCGACGCCTATACTTACGCCTCCGAACTGGCGGCGAAGTACCCGCGCAACTACCTTCTCAAGATGGAGGCGGCCGACGCGCTCGTCTCGCAGGCGGCCGTCGACCGTCTGACCGACCCCGAGGCGGCCAAGAAGACCGAGGCCGAGGCGTTCGCCGTCTTCGACTCGCTGCTCGCGCCCGCCACGGGGGCCAACGCGCCGAAGGTGCCGCTCGACCTCGTCCGCTACAACTACGGCGACGCGCTGCTCGTCGCCGGCCACGCCGAGCGCGCGGCGAAGGAGCTGGCGGCGGCGGCCGCCGTGCCCGGCGCGGAAGCCTCGATGGTGACGCGCGCGCGTCTGCGCGGCGCGCAGGCGCTCGACCTCGCCGGCCGTCGCGACGAGGCGCTCGCGCAGTACAAGGCCGTGCTCGCGCTCCCGAACGTCTACGACTCGCACGAGGACGCGCGGCGCGGACTGAAGGAGCCCTACCGGCTGACGCGCAAGGTCGGCGAGAACGAGACGGCCGCCGACGGGACTTCCGACGCGAAGGCCAACTAGGACGAACGAGCCGGGGAGGGTTTTCTTATGAGCATCATCTGTCAGTCGCACGACCCGACGCCGCTCGTGACGGCCGGCGCGGGCGAAGCGGAGACGAGGGCGCGGCTGCGCGTCGTCAGGCCGCAGGAGCGCCCGCGCCGCCTGCTGCTGTGCCTCGACGGCGTCCCGTTCGAGGTCGTCTCGGCGGCGAAGTCGCGCGGCATGTTCGACAACTTCAGAGAGCCGGCGCGGCTGCTCTCGCCTTTTCCGACGCTCACGAACGTCGCGCTGGCCGAGATGCTCGGGGCGACGCCGCCCGCGGGCTACGAGAGCCTCTACTTCGACCGCGAAGCTAAGGAGTTGCGCGGCGGCGTGCGCAAGTACATCGGCCGCCGCACGCCCGACAAGATTCCTTCATCGTACATGGACGAGCTGGACTATCAGGAGCCGCTCGCCTTCGAGTTCCTCATCTACGTCGCGACCGACGCGGTCTGGCGCGCGGACATGCGCCGCTTTCGCGAGCGGTTTCTTTCGGCCCCGCCGTCGCGCGACTTCTTCGGCTTCCTCAAGGCGACCGACGGCCTCCTGCACATCGGCGGCCCCGAGCGTTTGACGGTCGCGCTCCAATCGCTCGACCGTCTGCTGCGCGAGATTCAGGCGGCGGCCGGCTCCGAGACCGAGGTCGTGCTCTTCTCCGACCACGGCATGAACCTCGTTGAGAACCGGCGCGTCAACCTCCTGACGCACCTCGGCGGCAGCGGCTACGAGGTGGTGACGAACATGCGACGGCCGCGGGGCAAGCGGCGCGTCTCGGCACCGGGCTTCGGGCTGTGCGGCTACGCCGCGCTCTACTGCGGCGAGGAGACCGGCCGCGCCGAGCTGGCCGAGACGCTGCGCGGGCTCGAAGGCGTCGACTTCAGCGTCTACCGAGAGGACGAAGCGGGCGGCACGGCGGTCGTGGCAGGCTCGTCGGGCTGTGCGCGCGTGGAGCGGCGCGAGCGCGGCGGCGCGACCTTCTACCGCTACGAGCAGTTGGACGGCGACCCGCTCGGCCTTAAAGAAATTTTGCTCTCTCTCGGCGCGGAGGGGCGGCTCGACGCCGAAGGGTTCGCGCGCGACGCGGACTGGCTGGCGCGCACATGGGGGCACACGTACCCGGACGCGCTCGCCAACGTCCACGGTTCGGTCTTCTCGCCGCGCGTGCGCCACACGGCCGACGTGCTCGTCTCGCTCGAAGACGGCTACTACTACGGCGCGACCTCGTTTAGCCGCATGGTGCGCCTGCTCGCCACGCACGGCAACGCCCTGCGCTCAAGCTCGCACGCCTTCCTCATGAGCACGCACCGCACCTTCCCCACGCACGTCCGCTCGACCGAAGCGCGCCCCGTGCTGAGGGGATAAAGCAGTAGACAGTAGTCGGCAGTCGGTAGTCGGGCAGGTTGAGACGCCGGAGGTCTCAAAAATCTACTGTCTACTGTCTACTTCTCTTTGCCTTCTCGACGCGTTCGAGGTGCCAGCGGAGGCCGGTGTTGGGTTTGGCGTTGACCATCTGCGGGAAGTTCTCCGAGAAGTAGCGCCACCAGTGCGGGCGCTCGCCGTTAACGTCGTCGAAGCCGTACTCCTCGGCGAGCGTCCACGAGCCGTAGAGCCCGCCCGACCTCTCCAAGACGTTCGAGTCAGAGGCGAGCGCGGCGACCGCGCGCCCGACGAAGAAGGGCGACTCGGAGCCCGCCAGTCCCATGCCGCGCGCCTTCGAGTTCTTCTCCGCCACCTCGCGCCAGTTTTCCTCGGTCGCGCCGAAGTGTTCGAGCACGACCTCCGTGCGCATGAAGCCGGGCGTGACGCAGACCGACGCCACGCCGTGCGGGCGCAGCTCCTCGGCCCAAGCGTATGCGAGACGGCTCACGTTGACCTTGACCAGATCGTAGAAGAGGCTCCCGCGGTAGTAGAGCGCGTCGCCGTCGCCTATCTCGACGACGAGCCCGCCCTTTCGTTTGACCATCAGCGGCGCGGCGTGGCGCGTCGTGATGACGTGCGTGTCCACGCCCCGCCGCAGCGCGCGCAGCCCCTTGTCGAGCGAGAGCTTCCAGAAGGGCTTCCACTCGTGCATCTCGCCCTCCGAGATGTCGTTGACGAGCACGTCCAGACGCCCCCGCTCCTTCTCCACGCGTTTGAAGAGCGACTCGACCTGCGCCTCGTCCAGATGGTCGCAGCGCACGGGGATGCCGACCCCGCCGCGCGCCGAGACCATCTCGGCCGTCTCCTCAATCGTCTCGGGCCGCCCGGCGAAGGGCGGCTCGGCGTTCGGACTCTCGCGCGAGTTGCGACCCGTGCAGTAGACAATCGCGCCCGCCTCGCCGAGCATGCACGCGATGCCGCGCCCCGCCCCGCGCGTCGCCCCCGCGACCAACGCCACCCTACCTTCCAGACTCTTCATCCCGAACCCTCCTCTCGTTAAGTGATAAGTGATGGGTGATAAGTGATAAGAGAAGGCAGGGGCCCTTTTTCTTTCTTATCACTTATCACTTATCACTCGTCACTTGCTAAGATACGCGCCGGTTCCCGACAACCTGTGTCATATTTGGGCGGCCCCGGAAAAAACTTTTCGGAGAAAACTGTCCGGCGGGGAGGTTGAAGGCGCGATGCGTGCCGACCGTCTGCTTTCGATCATGCTGCTCCTGCAAATCTACCGGCGGCTGACCGCGGGCGAACTCGCGCGCCGGCTCGAAGTCTCGGAGCGGACGATTCAGCGCGACATGGACGCGCTCTCGACCGCCGGCGTCCCCGTCGAAGCCTTGCGCGGCACGGGCGGCGGCTGGGCGCTCGTCGATGGCTACCGGACGAACCTGACGGGCCTCAACGGCGAAGAGGTTCAGACGCTTTTCGCGGGACTGCCCGGGCGGCTCCTCGCCGACCTCAATCTCGGCAGGGCTTCGGACGCGGCGCACGTCAAGCTGCTCGCGGCGCTCCCGCCGTCTTCGCGCGAGGCCGCCGAGTACGCGCGCAGCCGCATACACGTTGACGTGACGGGCTGGGGCGGCGCGGGCGAGCCGATGCCGCACCTGCACACGATTCAGGAGGCGGTCTGGCGTGGGCGCAGGCTGCTGCTCGCCTACGGCGGCAAATGCGAGGGCGACGCGCCCGAGGAGCACGCCGTAGACCCGCTTGGGCTCGTGGCGAAGGGCGGCGTGTGGTATCTGGTCGCGCGCGCGCGCGGCGAGGTGCGCAGCTACCGCGTCTCGCGCGTCGCGTCGGCGCGGCTCGCGGACGAACGGGCGGAGCGCCCCGAGGGCTTCGACCTCGCGGCCTTCTGGGACGGCTCGCTCGCGCGCTTCCGCGAAGAGCTGCCGCGCTTCGACGCCTGCTTCCGCGCGCACGAGTCCGTGCTCCACCTGCTCCGCTACGCCGGCCGCTTCTCGCGTCTGGAGGAGGTTTCGGAGCCGGACGCCGGCGGGTGGGTCACGGCGCGGATGCGCTTCCAGTTCGAGGAGGACGCCTGCGGGCTCGCGCTCTCGTTCGGGACGAAGGTCGAGGTCGTCGAGCCCGTCAACTTGCGCGAAAAGATTCTGAAGATGGCCGGAGAGGTCGTCCGGTTCTACGCGGGGGAGGGTTGAGGTCGCATGGCCGAAGAGGCTCGGGGTGACGGCGCGCCCGCCGTCGAGACGTTCCAGTTGGTGCGCCAGTTCGGGGACTTCACGGCGGTGGGCGGAATAGACCTGCGCGTCGGGCGCGGGCAGTTCTTCGGCTTCCTCGGCCCGAACGGGGCGGGGAAGTCGACGACGATAAAGATGCTGACGGGGCTGCTCGCGCCGACGGCGGGCGTCGTGCGCGTGCTCGGCCGCGACGTGGCGGCCGAGGCACTTGAGGTCAAGCGGCGCATCGGCGTCGTGCCCGAAGACCTCAATTTGTTCGAGCGGCTGACGGGCGCGGAGATGCTCTCGTTCACCGGGCGGATGTACGGGCTCGGGCGCGAGGACACGGCGCTCAGGTCGCGCGAGCTGTTGGAGCTGATGGAGCTGGACTCGGAGCCGCGCCGGCTCGTCGTCGAGTATTCGCACGGGATGAAGAAGAAACTGTCGCTCGCCTGCGCGCTCATCCACCGGCCGGAGATACTCTTTCTCGACGAGCCGTTCGAGGGCGTGGACGCCGTCGCCTCGCGCACGCTCAAAGACCTCCTGTCGCGTCTGACGGCGCGCGGCCTGACCGTCTTTCTCACCTCGCACGTCCTTGAGATAGTCGAGCGCCTCTGCACGCACATCGCCATCATCTCGGCGGGGCGTCTCGTCGCGGCCGGGCCGCTCGAAGAGATGCGGCGCGGCATCAGCGTCGGCGAAGACGCGGGCGCGGCGCTCTCGCTCGAAGACTATTTCATCAGCGTCGTCGGCGGCACGCGCGACGCCGGAGCCGACGCGCTCAGTTGGCTGGGATAAGAGAAGGGTCGGGGGTAAAGGGGAAGGGGGAAAGGATAG
>JBEVKV010000203.1:0-4319 GCA_040509515.1 Pyrinomonadaceae bacterium
AATTCCTCCTTCGCCTAGCGGCGCACCACCGCGCCCGCCGTCCCGACGAAGACGCCGGCCGCCTGCTGCGGCACACGGCGCGCGCCCGCCGCCTCGATCTGCGCGGCGCGCGCGGGCTGCATCCCCAACTCGCGCCCCGCCTCTTCCAGCCGCGCCGGCGAGGAGCTTTCCTCGAACTCGACGAGCAGGCGGCGCTGTTCGTCGATCAGTTCCTCGCGCTCGCGCCGGAGCGCCTCGGCCCTGTAGCCGTAATCGACCGCCAGAATCTGCTGGCGCACCGCGTAAATAAAGCCGCACGCCAGAATCAAACAGCCCGCGAGCAGAAGCGCCTGCCGCCTTGCGGCGCGCGGGTCTCGCTCGCGTCGGACGTAAGGGTTGGGGTACTGCTGGGGCACTCTTCTCATGAGTTCACCGGGTCTCGGGTCAGTTGGTTTGAAGCTTCTCGTGCAGACCGGGCGTGAGGGTTTTCGTCTCTTTTAAGACTCGCCCCGGCCCCGCCGTTGCGGCGTTTACAGTTTCAAGCAGGCGCGCAGTTTGGCACTCCGCGCGCGGGGGTTAACTTCCACCTCTTGCTCGTTCGGAACCACGGGGCGGCGCGTCAGGACTTCGACCACTTTCCGCGCGCCGCAAACACAGACGGGGATGCGCCGTTCGCACTCGCACTGGCCGGCAAGCCTCCTGAGCGCGCGCTTTATGACGCGGTCTTCGAGCGAGTGGAAACTGATGACGGCCAGCCGCCCTCCCGTCTTTAAAAGATCGACCGCCGTTTCGACGAACCCGTCCAGACCCTCAAGCTCGCCGTTGACCGCGATGCGCAGCGCCTGGAACGTCCGGGTCGCCGGGTGAATCCTGTCGCCCCGCTTGTACCCGACCGCCCGCGCCACCAGCGCGGCCAGCTCGCCCGTCGTTTTCAAAGGCTCGCCGCGCTCGCGTCGCTCGACGATCCAGCGGGCGATGCGCCGCGACTTCCGCTCCTCGCCGTACTCGTAGATGACGCGCGCGATCTCCTCTTCGGGCAGGCGTTCGAGCATCTCGGCGGCCGTCTCGCCCTCGCCAGAGGCGTCCATACGCATGTCGAGCGGCGCGTCGTGCCTGAAGCTGAAACCCCGCTCCGCGCTGTCGAACTGGAGCGACGAGACACCGAGGTCGGCCATGATGCCGTTCGGCTCGCTTTCGCCCGCCTCGTCCAAAATCCGAGATATTTCCCGAAAATTGGCATATGCGGCGCGAAAGCGCGTGCCGAAACGCGCCAAACGCTCCGAGGCGAGTCGAATTGCCTCGCGGTCGAGGTCGATTCCGACGACGCGCGTGTCGGGCGAGGCTTCGAGGATCGCTTCGCTGTGCCCGCCAAGACCGAGCGTAGCGTCCACGAACAGCCCGCCGCGCTCCGGCGCGAGCAGACCGACCGCTTCAAAGAGCAACACGGGGCGATGGGGCGCTTCAGGCCCCCCTCCTGACGCAGCCATTACCACCGCCCCGTGGTCTTGAAAAGTCGCGTAGAGTTGTGAGTGTCGAAGGACGGACGGCCGAGCACGGGCTTGTTCAACCTTGCTTTTGGCTTGTCTCTCAACACTTTACGCTCTTACCACGGCCTTTCAGATTCCGAGTCGCGCTATCGCGGCCTCGTCCTCCTCCGTGTAGGGGTCGGACAACAGACGCCGCTCAAAGCGCTCCAGCTCCCAGACTTCCAGGTATGTCAAATATCCGAGCACGGCCACGTCTCCGACGACGCCCGAAGCCTTTCTCAAAAGGGGATGGACGAGAACGCGTCCCTGCCCGTCGAGTGTCGCCTGCTGGCCGTAGTAGTTCGTCCTATCAAGGAACTTTCTTCTCGCAGGATCCATCGAGGGTAGGAGCGCCAGACGCTGCTCGATGGACTCCCATTCGGGTAAGGGGTAAATCCGTACACAATCGCCGGTCAGGCTCGTGACATAAACTTCCGGGTTGGTATACTTCTCTTCAATGTAGCGCCTAAAGGCCGTCGGAATCTTGAGTCGCCCCTTTTCGTCAACCCGCGCCGTGTAATTTCCTCTCAACATAAGGGTTTGCGGCGGCGGCCGGGGGCGGGTAGTGCTTAAACCTTAAAGTGAAACTCTAACCATTGGCGGCAAGCTGCTCACTGCAGTCCACTTTCAGCCACTTTTGACCACCCGCGGCGAATAGTACGCCTGTGCTTAAGCTCGTGTCAAGAGCAAAAACACGGACAAAACGAAATTTTTAAGCACGATTTGGTGTAGCCCTGTTTAAGCTTTCCGTAGCCAACCCGTCCCGTATCCTGTATATTGACCGGCAAGGATATAAATATTAAGGACAGGCGGCGGGCGGTCTCTGATCTTCGGATGGGTTTCGGCGAACTTCTATTCTTCGGCGGCCTTGTGGCGCTGGCCAACGTCGGGGGCGGGCTTTTGCTGGCCCGCCCCGGCACTTTTCAACGCAGCCGTCACCTCCTGCGGTACCTCGTGGCGCTCGGCGCGGGCTTTATGCTGGCGGCGATTTTCATCGAAATCGTACCGGAAGTGGTCGTTTTGTGGGGGAAAAAGGGGGCTGAGGGCGGCGATACGGGGCACGGCGTTCTAAACGCGATGACGCTTTTGCTGGCGGGCTATCTTCTCATCCATTTTTTTGAACACACGATAGCGCCGCACTTTCACTTCGGCGAGGAGACGCACCCGGAGGCGGTCGTGCGTTCCTCGGCAGCCTACACGGCCATCGGGGGGCTCTCGATTCACACGTTTTTCGACGGGGCGTCGGTCGCCTCGGCCTTCGTGGTGGACAGGAAGGTCGGACTGCTCGTCTTCGTGGCGGTGCTCTTACATAAAGTGCCTGAAGGGTTTACGGCCGCTTCGATCATCTTGGCCTCGGGGCGTTCGGCGCGCAGGGCCGTGATTGCGACCCTGATTATCGGCGGCGCGACGCTGGCGGGGGTCTTGACGGTGGCGATTTTGCAGTCGCGCGTGACGGAGGCGGTGGCCTACGCGCTCCCCTTCTCGGCCGGCGTGACGCTCTACGTCGCGGCGAGCGACCTCATCCCGGAGGTCAATCACATGGAGCACAAAAACCCTTTCGTCTCGCTCGTCGTCTTCGGCGGGGTGGCGCTCTTTTACCTGCTCCACGTTCTGATCGAGGGCTGAGGCGGGGCAAAATGACCGATGGCGTACAGATAATAAACAACGCTTTGAGATTTTCGTAATACGCTTCGACGTAAATGATAAGAGTGAAATTGACGGAACAAAGGCTTTTGACTCCGCTCGCCGTGTGCCTGACGCTGGTGTGGGTCTTCGCCTGCGCGGGGGCGGCGAGCGCGCAGAACACGCGCGCATACACGCAGGCGCCGCTGCCGCAGCCCGAAGGCTTCTACAAGTACGTCACCGACAACGCGGGCGTGCTCGACGCGGCGACGAAAGAGCGTCTGGCGACCGTCCTCAACCGCCTGAAGGAGCGCGCCGACATTGAGTTCGCGGTCGTCACCGTCCCGACCACGGGCGAGGCCGACATCTTCGAGTATTCGCTCTCGGTGGCGCGCGGGTGGGGCATCGGCTCGAAGGAGGGCGAGAAGAAGGGACTGCTGCTCGTCGTGGCGGTGAACGACCGCAAGTGGCAGGTGCAGGTCAGCCGCCATCTGGAAGGCGACCTGCCCGACACGCTCGCCGGTCAAATCGCGCGGCAGCGGCTCGTGCCTCCGTTCCGTCAGGGCAATTACAGTCAGGGCATCGACGAGTTCGTTCAGGGCGTGGTCGCGACGCTGGCACAGAAGCGCGGCTTCGAGATCGAAGGCATCGACCGGAGCTACGCCTCGCGCGAGCCCGTGCGGCGCACGCCCACGACGCGCGCGCGCGAGGCGAGCGGCCTCGGCTTAGGCACATGCTGCGTGATCGTCGTCGTCATCATCATCCTGCTCGCGATGTCGGGCAAAGGAGGGCGCGGCGGTCGCGGCGGTCGCGGCGGATGGGGCGGCGGCGGTGGCGGCGGCGGCTTGCTGACCTCGATTCTGGTGGCCAACGCCATAGGCAGCGTGTTCGGCGGCGGGCGGAGCAGTTCCAGCGGGTGGGGCGGTGGCGGCGGCTCGGGCTGGGGCGGCGGTGGCGGCGACAGCGGTGGTGGCGGCTGGGGCGGAGGCGGCTTCACCGGCGGCGGTGGCGGCAGCTTCGGCGGCGGCGGCGCTTCGGGGAGCTGGTGATGCACATGACCCCCGACGATGCCACCAAGGTGGCCGCCGCGATCCGCGCGGCCGAAGCGAAAACCGACGGCGAGATCGCCGCGATCGTTTCGCCTTCGTCCGACGCCTATCATGACGTCGTCCTCCATTATGCCCTGCTCGT
>JBEVKV010000204.1:0-5577 GCA_040509515.1 Pyrinomonadaceae bacterium
ACCCTGTTAGTTGTAGCTTGGGGTTAAGCCGACGAGCCAGTCAACAACTCAATTGTCTCTGTTCACAACTTAATTGTTACAGTCAACAACTTAATTGTTCACCGACAAAATCCCTCTCAGGTCAGTGGCCGCCGGCGGCCATTTTGCCGATGAGGGAGAAGAGGGGGAGGTACATGGCGATGACGATGCCGCCGATGGTGACGCCGAGGAAGCCGATCATGACCGGCTCAATGAGCGTCAGCAGCGAGGCGATGGCCGAGTCCACCTCCTGCTCGTAGAAGTCCGCGATCTTGCCGAGCATGGCGTCGAGCGCGCCCGTCTGCTCGCCGATGCCGATCATCTGCGAGACCATGTTGGGGAAGACGTCCGAGGCCCTCAGCGGCTCGACCACCGACTCGCCGCGCTCGACGCCCGCGCGCACCTTGCCGATGGCCTCCTCCAGAATCATGTTGCCGGCCGTGCGCGCCGTGATGTCGAGCGACTGGAGGATGGGGACGCCCGACGAGAGCAGCGTCGAGAGCGTGCGCGAGAAGCGCGCGACCGCGATCTTGCGCAGGATGCTGCCGACGATGGGCACCTTCAGCAGCAGCGAGTCGATCATCCGGTGCCCCTTCGGCGTCCGGTAGTAGAACTTCACGGCCACCACCGCCGCGATGATGCCGCCCAGGATGAAGAGCCCGCCGAAGCCGGCGAGGAACTCGCTGATGCCGACGACGATGCGGGTGGGGAGCGGGAGCAACTCGCCCGGCCCCAGAAGCCCGGTGAAGATGTTCTGGAACGAGGGGATGACGAAGATCATGATGACCGCGACGACCGCGGTCGCGATGACGATGACGGCCGCGGGGTAGATCATCGCCGAGACCACGTCGCGCCGGAGCTTGACGATCTTCTCGATGTAGGAGGAGAGGCGCTGGAGGATGAGGTCGAGGATGCCGCCCGCCTCGCCCGCCTCGATCATGTTGACGAAGAGCTGGTCGAAGACTTTGGGGTGGCGCGCCATCGCCGCCGCGAGCGTCGAGCCCTCCTCGACGTCCTGCCGCGTCTGCGTCAGAACCATCTGGAAGTTCTTGTTGTCCTGCTGCTGCGCGAGGATTTCGAGGCACTGGACGAGCGGGAGCCCCGCGTCGATCATCACCGAGAACTGGCGCGTGAAGATGGAGAGGTCTTTGGCCTTGACCTTCTTGCTCCCGCGGCCGATCTTCGGCACGGCGATCTCGCGCCCCTTCTCCTTGACGGAGGTGAGCATCACCTGCTCGCGCCGCAGGAGCTGGCGCAGCACGTCGCGGCTGTCGGCCATCCTCTCGCCGACGATGACCTCGCCGACCCGGTTCCGACCTTTGAAGACGTATGTGGGCATGAACTACTCCTGAGTGATGGGTGATAAGTGATGGGTGATAAGTGGTGATAAGTGGAAAGAAGTCTCCGGTTCTCTCTCACCACTTATCACCCATCACTTATCACCGTCTTACCGTGCTCCCGGGCGGACGCCGACGGGGCGGGGCTGTGCGTAGGGCGAGGCGTGCGGGCGCGCCTGCTGCGGGCCGCCGTTGCCGGGCCCGCCGGTGTTGACGCCCGCGCCGTGCTCAATCAGCTCGCGCAGCTCGTCGGCGTTGGAAGAGCGCTGCATCGCCACCTCGATGGAGATGAGGCGCTTGTGGTAGAGCGTCGCCAGCGCCTGGTTGAAGGTCTGCATCCCGTGCTTGCCCTGACCCGTCTGCATCATCGAGTAAATCTGGTGCACCTTGTCCTCGCGGATGAGGTTGCGGATGGCCGGGTTGGGGACGAGGATTTCGAGCGCCATCGCGCGGCCGCGCCCGTCCACGCGCGGGATGAGCGACTGGCAGAGGATGCCTTCGAGGACGAGCGAGAGCTGCGCGCGTATCTGCGACTGCTGCGCCGAAGGGAACACGTCGATGATGCGGTTGATGGTCGAGGCCGCGGAGTTCGTGTGCAGCGTGGCGAACGTCAAGTGGCCGGTCTCCGCGATGCGCAGGGCGGACTCGATGGTCTCAAGGTCGCGCATCTCGCCGACGAGCACCACGTCCGGGTCCTGGCGGAGCGCCGTGCGGAGCGCCTCCGCGAAGCCGCGCGTGTCGGCCCCGACCTCGCGCTGGTTGACGATGCAGGACTTGTGTCCGTGCAGGAACTCGATGGGGTCTTCGATGGTGACGATGTGCTCGTGCCGCTCGCGGTTGACCTTGTCGATCATCGCGGCCAGCGTCGTCGACTTGCCGGAGCCCGTGGGGCCGGTGACGAGGATGAGCCCGCGCGGCCTCTCGCAGAGCTGCGAGACGACGGGCGGGAGCATGAGGTCGTCGAAAGACTTTATCTCATACGGGATGGCGCGGAAGACCGCGCCCACCGCGCCGCGCTGGTTGAAAAGGTTGGCGCGGAAGCGCGAGAGCCCACGCACGCCGAACGAGAAGTCCAGCTCCAGCGCCTCCTCGAAGCGGTGCTTCTGCGCGTCGGTGAGCACCGAGTAGGCGAGCGACTTGGTGTCGGCCGAGGTCAGCGCGCGCAGTCCCTCCACGGGGCGCAGGTGGCCGTCCACGCGCACCATCGGCGCGCTGTTGGTCGTCAGGTGGAGGTCGGAGCCGCCCATCTCGATGAGCTTCTTCAGCAGGTCCGAGAGCGAGAGCGGCTCCTGCGTCTGTTCTTGTCCCGTCATAAATTTTCCCTGTGTCTGTTGCGGAGGCCGCGCGGCGGGCGCGGCGGGGCTGGCGAGGCAGGGCGGGGCGGTTGACTCCTTCTCAACCGCCCGGTCGGCCTCACCTCTGCGAGGCCGTGTTGCGGCTCGCGGCGGGTTGGAGCGAGGCCATGAACTGCTCGGAGCCCGTCGCCAGCGGGGCGGCGAACTCCACGGGGCCGGTCGTCGCGAGGCTGTAGACGCGGCCGTCGATCTCCGTGAAGTAGAAGGCGAGGGACTGCGCCGGAGCGCCCGGCGCGCCCGTCTGCGCGAGCACGACGAAGACGCGGCGGCCCTGCATCTCCTGCACGAAGTCGTTGGTTACCCAGCCGCCCTCGGCCACCATCCGGTCGATGACCGTGCGCCTGAGCGCGGTGACGGGGAAGCCGCCGACCGACTTGGTCTTCGGCCCCGTGGGCGAGCCGGCCAACTCCGCCGCCGAAAGCGCCACGGGGGCGACGACGGCCGTGCCCGCGCCGCGCCCGTCGGGCGTCGTCACCGAGAAGACGGCCGAGCCGGCGCGACCCTTCCGCGCGGCCGACCAGTTGTGCGGCTGTGTGAAGTTGAAGGGGAGCATCGCCGACGTGCGCACGAGCGTCGCGCGCGCAGGCGTCGAGGCGAGCGCGGAGGCGGAGGCGGGCGCGGCCGCCGCGTTGAAGGTCAGGAGGGAAGTGTTGACGCCCGACGCGCCGGCGGCGCGGTTGGCGAGCGCGAGGATGCGGCGCTGCTCGGCGCGCGCGCGCCGTGCGCGCACCATCGCGCGGTGTCGCCGCCACCACGCGCGCGAGTGCTTGCGGTAGCGCTTGCGCTGTGCCGAGGCCGAGCGGCGGCTCCACTTGGCGAGCGACTCCGTGATGGGTAGCGCCCCGGCCACAGTGACGAGGACGAGAAGCGTTAGTGTGATGACGCGCAGCCTGTTCATGTTCTATGCCACCGTTTCGCGCACCACCTCTTCGAGCGTGGTGACGCCGTTCCTGATTTTCTGGAGCCCGGACTCGCGGAGCGTGATCATGCCGTCCTCGATGGCGCGCTTGCGCAGCTCAAGCGCCGAGGCCCCGATCAGAATCAGCTCGCGTATGTCCTCGGTCACCTCCATCACTTCGTAGAGGCCGACCCGCCCCTTGTACCCCGTGTTGTTGCACTTCGTGCAGCCCGTCCCCTTGAAGGTCTTGAGCTGCTTCGCCTCGTCCATCGAGAAGCCGACCTCGACCAGCGCCTCGGGCGGCACATGGTGCTCGGCCTTGCAGTCCTTGCAGATGCGGCGGATGAGGCGCTGCGCCTGGATGAGGTTGACGGAGGTGGCGACGAGGAAGGGCTCGATGCCCATGTTCATCAGGCGGGAGATGGTGGAGGGCGCGTCGTTGGTGTGGAGGGTGGAGAGGACGAGGTGGCCGGTGAGCGCGGCCTTGATGGCGATCTCGGCCGTCTCGAAGTCGCGGATTTCGCCGACGAGAATGATGTTCGGGTCTTGGCGCAGGAACGACCGCAGCGCGGCGGCGAAGTTCAGCCCGATCTGCTCCTTCATCTGCACCTGATTGATGCCCGGCAGGTTGAACTCGACCGGGTCTTCGGCCGTCATGATGTTCGTCTCGGACGTGTTCAGAGCCTGCAACGCCGAGTAGAGCGTGTTCGTCTTGCCCGAACCCGTGGGGCCGGTGACGAGCACCATGCCGTAGGGCTTCGTGATGTTGCGCTGGAACTTGACGAGCGACTCGGGCTCGAACCCGAGCTTCGTCATGTCGAGCATCAGCCGCTCCTTGTCGAGGAGGCGGAGCACGACCTTCTCGCCGAAGAGCGTCGGGAGCGTCGAGACGCGGAAGTCCAGCTCGCGCGAGCGGCCGTGAACCTTGAGCTTGATCTTGATGCGGCCGTCCTGCGGCAGGCGCTTCTCGGCGATGTCGAGCTTGGAGAGAATCTTGATGCGCGAGATGAGCGCGTCGCGCAGACGCAGCGGCGGGTGCATCACGTCGTAGAGCACGCCGTCGATGCGGAAGCGGATGCGCATCTCCTTCTCGTAGGGCTCGATGTGGATGTCGGACGCGCCGCGCTGGAGCGAATCGGCCAGCAGCACGTTGACGAGCCGGACGACCGGCGCGTCCTCGCTCATCCGCGTCAGGTTCGAGAGGTCGATCTCGTCGCTCTCGTCGATGACTTCGAGCGCGTCGGCGCCGTCGGCCTCGAAGTCGAGCGATTCGAGCGTCATGGACGAGCCGGGCAGCTCGTCGAGGTGGCTGTTGCCGTTGGCGTTCTGGCTCTCCTCGAAGTCGCGCGCCAGCTCGATCTCGCGCGACTGCGAGTAGTAGCGCGAGATGGCGTCCTGCACGCTCGCCTCCGAGACGACCACCGGCTCAATGTTGAGCCCCGTCATGAACTTGATGTCGTCCATGGCGAAGACGTTCGTCGGGTCGACCATCGCCAGCGTCAGCGTCGCCCCGACGCGCGAGAGCGGCAGCACGGAATACTTGTCCGCGACCTCGCGCGGGATAAGCCGGATAACCGACTCGTCGATGTCGAACAGCTCCAGATTGACCGAGGGCACGCCGTACTGCCGCGAGAGCACGGCCGTAATCATGTCGTCTGAGACCAGCCCCATCTTGACCAGATTGAAGCCGAGGCGGCCCCCGTGCTCCCTCTGGAATTCGAGAGCCTCGCGCAACTGGTGCGGGGTCAGGAGATTTTCGCGGACGAGGATTTCGCCGAGTTTGGCAGACATTTTGGAGCGTTCCGTGTTTAGGGCCGAGAGCAGGCGGGGCGTGCGCGGTATTTTTAAGGATTCGGCCGCCGACCGCACCGGCAGCGTAAGGCAAACGATGTTAACTCTCGTTTGCCTATTGCATGTTACTGTTTAACTAAAAGGCTGTCAAGATGAATCTGGAAGCGGTCAGGATGAA
>JBEVKV010000205.1:0-3554 GCA_040509515.1 Pyrinomonadaceae bacterium
ATTTAGGGCGCATGGCTTTTTGCTCCCGGAGCAGCGAAAGCGCATTCACCTACAGTGACCTGGCGCTGCTGGAGAATCTGGTGAGTACCATCGGTTTGCGCATTCACGACCTCCGAAATCGCAGGCTGAAGGAGCGGTTCCTGCAACGCGCGATGCACCAGATCAACACCCCGGCGCACTCAGTGCGGGAAATCGCCCGGCTGCTCACCGCCAGCAAAGACATGCCCGCCGAAAAACGTGAGAGGTGGCTCTCCGACCTGTCCGAGGCGGCCGAAAGGCTCGTGCGCCTCGTACAACAGGCGAAAGAGTTTTCACTGTTCCAGAAGTCGACCCGACCCCGCGCCTTAGTGTCGCTCGACGACGTCGTAAAAGATATTGCCGGCCAAGTCGGTCGTTTGGCCCCCCAGCAGCAAGTCACAATCGAGACCAGCGTTCCTGATGAGAGCTGTGAGGTCGTGGCGGACGCGGAGGCCATCTACGCCGCCTTACAGAGTCTCGTGGAAAATGCGCTCAAGTTTTCGCCGGCGGGGGGAACGGTTCGTATTACTCTTTCAAGGGAACAAACCGGCTGCCGCGTCAGCGTCATCGACCAGGGCCCCGGAGTCCCCGAATTGCAGAGGGCGGAAATCTTTGAGGAATGCGTCAGCATCGCGCGCGCCGGGGTTCGCGAGAGCACGGGTCTGGGTCTGGCCATCGCGCGCACCGCAATTGAAAACCACGGCGGCACCCTGACTTGCTCCGACGCGCCCGACGGCCGGGGCGCGTGTTTTTCTTTTACCCTTCCCCGGCCGGAAGGCAGTTGAGGACACGCCATTGCAGAATCTTTCCTGTGGCACGCAACCCGGCAGCCTGTTAGCCACCATGCCGATGAAGCACATTCTCATCATCGAAGATAACCCGGTACACCAGAGGCTCATGGAGAATGAGCTGCGCGGTGATTACGAGTTAGCTTTCGCCGCCGACGGGCAGACCGCTCAGGCGTATCTGAAAGACGAACGGCGTTTGAAGTTCGACCTGCTGGTTTTGGACTCTCTGATACCGGCGCGCGCCGGCGAGCAGCCAAACTCGGCGGAGGCCATCGAGATTTTGAAGAACGCCGGCACCGGCCCGGCGGTGGTCGTCGTTTCGGGTAGCCCGACCGACGACCTGAGGGCGGAATTTCGGCGGTTCGGCGTAAGGCGGATTTTTGAGAAGCCGTTTTCACTGACGGAGTTTCGTAGGTACATCGATGCGCTATTGCTTGAGACGGCGGCTAAGTAATCATCCGAATTAATCATCCGAATTTTTGACGGCCTCACGGGGGCCCGCCGCCCCCCTTGCTGTTTAACTTCACCGGGTCGATCCAGCTTATGGATATTCGCACGCAAACTATCGAAGACCTCATCTGGGCGCTGAGTCAGGTTCGGGACCCGGCGCCGCGACAGGCGACTAACGGCGGAGACGACAAACGTCCCCTCGGCTATATTCTTTTCCTCGGCGCGGGGGCGTCCGTCGAGGCCGGCATCCCGACGGCCGCCCAACTCGTGATGCGCGCGTTACGGAAGAGGTGCGAGCAAAGCACTTCGTTGGCGAAACCGTCCGCCGAGATGTCAGACGCCGAGATCGAAGAGTGGGCACAGAAGGAGGGCTTTTACGACCCCGCTGGCACCGACTCCAAATACGCGCAAGTGATGAAGAATCTGTTCAAGGTGCCCGCGTTGAGGGCGGAATTTTTCAGGCGTGAGTTACATAACGCGCGCGTCTCGGACGGCTACCGGCTTCTGGGAGAATTAATCGGGCGCGGTGTGTTCGACACGATACTCACGACTAATTTCGACCACCTCGTTCGTCAGGGCGCGGACGCCGCACGCCCGTGGCCTATCGAGGAGGTGAACTCGGTCGAACAGTACAACAGTCTGACCACGTTCTCACAGGAACCTCGCATCCTCCGCCTGCACGGAGATTTTTGGCATAGCAACCTGCGCAACACGCAAGAGGAGTTGAGCAGAACCCCGCGAATCATCTTCGAGGCCGCGAAAAAGCTGTTCAAGTCTTACGGCGTCATCGTGGTCGGCTACGGCGGCGAGGATGCCAGTTTAATGCATGGCTTATTTCCCAACGAGCTGTGGCAGGACGAAACTTTCCTGGGTAGCGGACTCTTCTGGTGCGACATCAGGGAACCGACCGAGCTGGCCCCGAGAGTGAAATCGTTCCTGTCGGAAGGGGGGCGAGCGGAGCGCGCCTTTTACGTCAAGATCGAGGGATTTAACAGTCTGATGAAGCGACTGGCGCGGCCGTACGGGATATCTATTTCCTTAGAGGGAGACATGGAAATAGATATCAAGGAGTCTTGGGAGTGGTTGGCATTCCTCACCGACCTCGCGGACGCCGTGAGTATCGGCGGCGAGACGCGGAAACCCCGAAAGGGCTATCTGGAAAGACTTGCTCAACTGCTCGGGACGGATCGAGCCATCTGCGCGTCACACAGGAACGGCTCTGCGGAGTGGGAAGTGAGTGTGACGCCGGCGGCGGCGAATGAGCCGCTCTTAACGTTGGAGGCGGACGCCGTGACCCGTTCGGTGGCGGAACTTCACGACCCGGGTAAGGATTATAAGCAAGTGTCCGCGGATGAGCTGTCCGCACAGAATGCGTTCCGTGAGTTTTTTAAGGGGAGCGCGCGGGTCGAGTCCTTCCCGATTTGGCAAGAGGGCAAACTCATCGGTTTAGTCTCCTTCGCCTCAAGCGAGGAGTCTCTGGTTAGCAGTAAAAGAACACGCCTGATTCGAGCGGCCGTCAAACTGCTGCTCGCCATCTAGTGAATCACTTCCCGCCAATCTTTTAACCCGCACTTAGTCGTCACCCCCGCGAAACCTCTTCGGGGGCCGGCCCTCAATTCGTCAGGTCGGAGGTGAACTCCGCGTCGAGGGTCTTCGAGATTTTGTCGAGGTTCAGGCTCCGCGCCGAGGCGTCGAATATTTCGCGGTAGGTGCCGTCGCTTTCGTAAAGCTCTTCGTGCGTGCCGTGCTCGACGACGCGCCCCTCCTTGAGCACGAAGATGATGTCGGCGTCGATTATCTGCGAGATGCTGTGCGAGATGATGACCGTGGTGCGGTCTTCCTTGATGGCGTCGAGGCTGTTCTTGATCTGCTCGGTGGCCACCGCGTCGAGGCTCGCCGTCGGCTCGTCGAGGAAGATGATGGGCGGGTCTTTCAAAAACAGCCGCGCGATAGCGATGCGCTGCTGCTGCCCGCCGGAGAGCAGGTGCGCCTCGGACGCGTACTTGTTCGGCAGTTGTTCGATCTGCTCGTGCAGGTAAGCCTTGCGCGCGGCGTCCACGACCTCCGCGTCCGAGGCGTTGATTTTGCCGTAGCGGATGTTCTCCTCGATGGTGCCTTTGAAGATGTGATTCTTTTGCAGGACGAGGCCGATTTTCCGGCGCAGCAGGTCGGTCTCGTACTCGGAAAGCTCCTTGCCGTCGAGCAGAATCTTCCCGCTCGTCGGCGTGTAGAAACGGGTCAGGAGATTCAGCAGCGTGGACTTGCCCGCGCCGGAGAGTCCGACGAAGGCGACCGTCT
>JBEVKV010000206.1:0-5926 GCA_040509515.1 Pyrinomonadaceae bacterium
CGCGACCGGGTCTTCCGCCGGGACCGCCAGCCGGGCGCGCTGCTCGACCTGCCGTTCGTCCCCGCCGGCGTCTGCGATCAGGGCCTCGCCTGCCTCAGCACCGTGAGGGAGTACGTCGCGAGCCGCGACGGCCGCTACGTCGCCTACCGGCAGCACGAGCGGCTGCTCCTGACCACCATCGACCCCATCCCCTACTCCAACTCCATCGTCGTCCACGACGTGGCCACGGGCGGGGCGGACTTCGTCAACGGCTTCTCCGGCGTCCCGGTCAACCCCTCCGACCAGTACCCGACCATCCTGTTGCCCGGCAGCGTCGTCGCCGGGGGCAAGGTGGCCTTCTCCTCCGGCGTGAGCCACTCGCCCGCGGACACGAACACGCGGGAGGACGTTTACCTCTTCGCCCCGGCGGCGCAGACGCGCCTCTCCTTCAACCGCGCGAGCTACGCCGTCGGCGAGGACGGGAGCCGTCTCGCCACACACGTCATCCGTGTGCGCCGCGCGGGGCTCGCCATCGACACGCCCGCGACCTTCAGGCTGACCACCTCGGACGGCACGGCGACCGCCGGCTCCGACTACGTCCCGCTCTCCGAGACGCTGACCTTCGCGCCGGGCGAGACCGAGAAGGCGGTGGCCGTCCAGATTATCAACGACGACGTGCTCGAACCCGCGGAGACTTTGAACCTGATTCTCGACGAGCCCACGGGGAACTCAACGCTCGGCGGCCAGAGCGGCGCGACGCTGACCATCGGCGACAACGACCTGCACACCGTCCAGTTCGGCCCCGCCGGCCCCTTCGACCATTACGCCTTCGAGGCGACGGGCAGCGTCCTCGTCAACGTCACGCGCTCGGGCGCGACCACGCAGGCGGTCAGCGTGGACTACGCCTCCTCCGACGGCACGGCCGGCGAACGCTCCGACTACATCACGGCGGCCGGCCGCCTCACCTTCGCCCCCGGCGAGACGACGAAGACCTTCCGCGTCTTCATCGTCGACGACGCCTACGTCGAGCCGGACGAGACGTTCAGCATCACGCTCTCGAACCTGCGGGGGGCGAACGCCGTGCTGGGCGCGACGACGACGAAGCAGATAATCATCCGCTCGGACGACGCGGCTCCGGCGGCGAACCCCGTCGACGACTCGGCCTTCTTCGTCCGCGAGCACTACCTCGACTTCCTGAGCCGCGAGCCCGACCCGGACGGCTTCCAGTTCTGGAGAAACGAGATCGAGTCGTGCGGCGCGGACGCTCAGTGTCGCGAGGTCAAGCGCGTCAACGTCTCGGCCGCCTTCTTCCTCTCCATCGAGTTTCAGGAGACCGGCTATCTCGTCTACAGGATGTACAAGGCGGCCTACGGCAACCTGCCCGGCAAGCCTGTGCCCGTGCGGCTGCGGGAATTCCTCGCCAACACGCGGGATGTAGGCCAGGGCGTGCAGGTTAACGTCGGAGAATGGCGCGTGCAACTGGAAGCGAACAAGAACGCCTTCGCCGCGTCGTTCGTCTCGCGGCCCGAGTTCGTCGCTTTGTATGCCGAGTCGATGACCGCCGCGCAGTTCGTAGACGCCCTTAACTCCAACGCCGGGGGCGCTCTGTCGCAGTCCGAGCGGGACGCGCTCGTCGCCAGCGTGTCTGCCGGAGCCGTGACGCGCGCGCAGGCGCTCAGGGCCGTGGCGGAAGACCCCGACCTCGCGCGTGCGGAGTTCAACCGCGCGTTCGTGCTGATGCAGTACTTCGGTTATTTGAGGCGCAACCCGGACGACCTCCCGGACAGCGATTTTTCGGGCTGGCAGTTCTGGCTCTCAAAACTGAACGAGTTCGGCGGCGACTACATACAGGCCGAGATGGTCAAGGCGTTCATCTCCGCGCCCGAGTACAGGCGGAGGTTCGGGCAGTAGGGCTGACCGGCCTGACTATGTTCCCACGCGCGCGCGCCCGGCTGCTCAACAGGTAGGCCGGGCGCGGCGCGGCCGTGACGTTCGCCCGCTTTCCGTGCGGCCGGCGTTCTCACGTCTTTCCGTTCCCTGCCCATGAGCTATAGCCCCTCGCTCCTCATCAGGGCGCAGGAAGTTGGCTGCGTTCTGTTCCACGTTATCCCGCCAAAGGTGTAGCTGCCACACTCTCGCCGGTTCAAATTCTCTACAATATTTGCGGCCGTCGTACGTCTACACGTATGGATGAGTGAGCCGTCGGGCGTCCGTATCGATGACCGAGCAAGACCGTCAAATTTCCGAAATCGTTGCGGGCGAGCGTTCCCGGCTGCGCAATTTCATCCGCCGGCGTGTGCCCGACCCTTCGGACGTCGAGGACATCGTGCAGGAGGTCTTTTACGAGTTGGTGGAAGCCAACCGCCTGCTGATGCCCATCGAACACGTAACCGGATGGCTGTTCCGCGTGGCGCGCAATCGCATCACAGACCTCCTGCGCCGGAGGAGGCCGGAGTCTTTCGGCGGCCGGGGCGTGGAGGGCGAAGACGGCGAGCCGCTCGGGGTGGAAGACCTGTTGCCGTCGCCCGACGCCGGGCCGGAGGCGGTCTACATCCGCGGCGTGCTGCTGGACGAGTTGGAGCACGCGCTCGACGAACTGCCGGCCGGGCAGCGCGAGGTCTTCATCGCGCACGAACTCGAAGGGCGCAGTTTTAAAGAGTTGTCGGCGGAGACCGGCGTCGGCGTCAACACGCTGCTCTCGCGCAAGCGGTACGCGGTGCTTTATCTGCGCGGACGTTTACGAAACATCTATGACGAGTTTACGAAATCATGAGGTGCCGAAGTTATGAGATCGAATAAGAAAAGGCTGCTCTTCATCGCCCCGCTGGCGATTCTGGGGATGCTGCTCTTCGTCGCCGTCGGCGGCGCCTTAGTGTCGCACCTTTGGAATTGGCTGCTGCCGCAGCTCTTCGGCTGGCCGGAGATAACCTTCTGGCAGGCGCTCGGGCTTCTGGCGCTGTGCCGGATTCTTTTCGGGGGGTTAGGCTCCCGCGGAAGCGGTCGCTCCAGAGTCTGGGGACGCAAGGGCGGGTGCTGCGAGCAGATGACCCCCGAGGAGCGGGAGCGGTTCCGGCAGGGCGCACGCGAGCGTTGGGGCGCAGGGTCGCCTCCCGAAGAAGGCAAGTGGCAATAAGGAGAATATCAGTTGAAACACAACCTCATGTTGACCATCGCGTCGCTGCTCTCGATTCTCTTCTTTACGCTTCACCTAGCGGACGACATCGTCCGCGGGTTCGAGCCGGGAGGTCTCTCGAATCTCATCGGGGGGGTGCTCATCTCCGTCGTCTGGTTGTACGCGACGCTGGTGCTCGCCGGACGGCGGTTGGGGTACGTCATCCTCCTCCTCGGGTCGCTCCTTGCGTTGGGCATCCCCTTCCTCCACATGAGGGGGAAGGGTGTCGGCGTCGCCAGCGGCATCGCGAACTCCGGCGGAGACTTCTTCTTCGTCTGGACGCTCATCGCGCTCGGCGTGACCGCGCTTTTCTCCGTCATCCTCTCGGCGCACGGACTGTGGGGCCTGCGGCGGGGCCAGTCGCGTTAGTCCCACAACCCGAACATGGCCGAACATGGAAAGCCGGATTGCAGATGGGTCGTTTACATCATGACCAAGCCCTTGCGTATGCCCTGTGTGACGGCTTCGGTGCGCGTGGAGACGTTGAGCTTGGCGAAGATCGAGGCGACGTGAGATTTGACCGTGTGCTCAGAGATTTTCATCCGCCACGCGATCTCTTTGTTTGAAAGTCCGGAGGCCAACATGTCCAGGACTTCACGCTCGCGCGGCGTCAGCGCGTCGAATTCCGCGCCGGCCGAAAGCAGACGCTCGTCCGTAGCGCCCGCGTCTCCCGGCTCACCCGAAGTTCGTGACGCCGTCGAGAGGAGCGCGGAGAACGTGTCCGGGTCGAGGGCGACGAGCCCCGCGGAAGCGGCCCCGAGCGCGGCGAGAATCGCGTCGCCCGAAACCCCGCGCGGCAAGAGCGCGCGCAGCGGGCCGGCGCGCAGCAATCCTTCCGCCCGTTCGGCATCCTCAACTCCGATGACGACGAACGCGGGGGCCGTGCCGCCTTCCTCCGCCTCTTCGGCGAAGGCTCGGAGCGCGCCGCGCAACTCTTCCGCCCGCCGCTCCGCGTCAACCACGACCAAGTCCGGTGGCGTGCGCTCGGCCCCCTCGAACGTGAGTTCGCCGAAATCCGACGCGCGGCCGGCGACGGTGAACCGTGCGTCCGCTTCGATGAGCGCGACGAGCCCGGCGCGCACCACGTCCGAAGCGGCGACGACGAAGACGCTCGCCGCTTCGCCGTCAACGTCGCCGGCGCTCCTTCGTCGTCTGCTCACCCCTTCACGACCGCCTTCTTCGCGCGGGTCGCTCGCCGAGGGTTATCTCCACCTCTTTGACTTCTCCGCCGCGCAGGATTCCCGCCCCGACCACCGCCCCGACTTCCAGCCCCCCGAGCAGCGCCTGCGCGTCGTCGCTGTCCGGGATCGACCTCCCGCCGAGCGTGAGCAAAATGTCTCCGATGATGAGGCCCGCTTTGTCCGACGGCCCGTCCGCCTCGACCGAGAGCAGCATGAGGCCGGACGCCTGCGGCAGGTTGAATTTCTCCCTCAGCTTTTCCGGCAGCGGTACCCGGTGCAGCATCCCGACGCCGAGGTAGGGACGCGTGACGCGACCCTGCCGGAGTAGGCTGTCGACGACGCGGTTGACGGTTGCGGCGGGAATCGTCAGCCCCGCGCCGCGCGCCAACCCCGTCGTGTTGATGCCGATGATACGCCCTTCGGTGTCGAGCAGCGCGCCGCCCGAAAAGCCGATGAAGATTGAAACGTCCGGCCGAATCAGGCGGTCTATCTCGCCCCCGCGCCATGTGCGCCATTCCCCGCCGACGACGCTCAGGACGCCGAGGCTCGCCGTCACTCCGCGCGAGGGGTGCGCGCGTCCGGCCGCGAGGACGAGGTGCCCTACCTTCAACGCGGCAACGTCGGCGGTCTCATAAACTACGTCCGGGCTCGCCCCCTCTTTGCTTTCAAAGCGCAACACGGCGATGTCGGTGGCCGGGTCGCGCCCCGCGAGCGTCGCCGGGAACTCACGCCCGTCGTGCGACGTGACCGTGATGTCTTCGTCGCGCCGGATTGTGTGATTGGTCGACACCAAAACGCCCTCGCGCCAGATGACGCCGCTGGTGCGTACGCGCGGGCGCGCGTCGACCGCGACGATCACGCGCCCGACCGTTTCGACGGCGGCGGCTAACTGCTGCGAGAGCGCATTCAACGAGATGTTTGCAACTGACTCTGCCATCAATAATCCTCCCCGGACTGCCGTCCGTTACCGCCCCTGTTCGGCGTGAAAGGGAGCTTGCCACAGGGCGGCGCGGCGCGGCATCAGCCGAACGGGTAGGAGGCGAGTCGTCAATTCGGGTGGTTCGGTACGCGCTCACGGCGCGACGCCGCCCGTCACCTCCGCGAGGTTGTCGCCGGGCTCCACGTCGATGAGCAGGTCTCGCGGGTCGATCCCCGCCCGGGCCGGCTCCCACGGCACCGTCAGCGTGATGCGCTGCTCGCCCGAGCGGACGCGGTGCATCCGCAGGTTCGGCGGCACGCCGGGCACGCCGTCTCGCGCTGCCGCGAACACGCCGACTTCGACGAGGTCGTCCATCGGCACCTCCGTCTCGACGCCCGCCTCGTCTACCACGACCTTGCGCGCACGCACGTCGAGCGTCACGCTCCACTTGCCCGTCCCCGTCCGCTCCGCCTCGACGCGCTTCGCCGCAAGCTCCCAGTAGGTGTTCGCCTCGAACAGGTCGGCGAGCAGATACCGAAGCTCGTCGGGCTCCTGCAGCGTGGCGAGCGTGCGCATCAGGGTAGACTTGCCGGCGCCGTTCGGGCCGAGCAGGCCGTACATGCCCTGTGGGATCGTGAGCGTAATCTCCTTCAGGGCTTCGACGCCGTTCGGGTA
>JBEVKV010000207.1:0-3448 GCA_040509515.1 Pyrinomonadaceae bacterium
TCAAGCCACGTTGAAGCTTGAAGCGTCGGGCGCGACCCGCCCCCGGTCGAGACGGGCGGTCACCGCCCTAGTTCGGGTTGCGCAGCCGCTCGGCGAGCCTGCGTGCGGACTCAACGTCGTTCGCGTTGGGCGCGAGGGTTAGGTATGCGTCGAGGTGCTGGACGGCGCGCTCGCGGTCGCCCCCCTGCTCTGCGATGCGTGCGAGCGCGAGGTGGGCGCGCGCCGCCTTCTGTTCGTCCAGCGCGAGGGCGCGCACGAAGTGCGGCACGGCCTGCGCGGGCTGGTCTTCGAGCAGCGCCCAGCCGAGGTAGAGGTGCGTCGCCCAGTTCGCCTCATCCGACTCCAACGCCGCGCGCAGCTCGGCGGCGGCGCCCTCCCGCCGCCCGAGTTCGAGCAGGACAATGCCATACTCAATCCGACCCTCGGCCTTCTTCGGCGCGATCTCGCGAAGGCGGCTGAGGAACCCTTCCGCCTCCTCGAACCGCCTATCAAGGCGCAACTTCCGCCCAAGCTCGACCCTCGCCGAGTAATACTCCGGGTAGATTTCGATGGCGGCCCGGAACTCCCTGATGGCGCGCGCGGAATCGGCCGCGCGGAGCGCCTTCATGCCGGCCTCGTAGCGCTTGACCGCCGCCTTGGGGACATTGTGATCAACGTCCGCACGGACGACGCCCGGCGAGGGCGGGGCGGGCGCGACCTTGAGAGGCAGTTCGATGATGACGGTCTGGGTGGTCGGCCGAGGGGACTGCCTGTCCGGCGAGTAGACGCTGACCTTCGTCTCCGACGCCTCGAACATGTCGGTCTCGTAAGTCACGATGTAGTAATCGCCCTCGGTCACGTTGATGAATCTGGCGTCGCCCTCGGGCCGCGTGATCGTATCCCCCACGGGCGTCCCCCCCGATATCCGCACGAGGCGCACGCGGACGTTGCTGGCACGCCCCCCTTTATACATCAGCCGCGCCTCCACCTGATGTGGCACGGTTGCGGGGTCGACCGTCCCGCGAGAGGCCTGCGCCCCGGCCGGCCTCGCGCCGCCGAGCGTCAGGGCGCAGGTCAAAGCCGCCAACGCCCCGAGCCGTTTCATTAAAATCATCATGCCCCTCCCGACTTCGACCCGCGCCGGGCGGCGCGCGGGCCGAGTTCAAAGCCTGTAATTATTCCGAGCGTTTCGCCGCCTACTTTTCAGTTGACGATCTCGAAGTCAATCCACTGCGTCGCGGTGCGGTATTTCCCCTTAGCCTTTATGTCTTCGACGACGACCTGCAACACGTAGGAGCCGGGCGTCAGGTCGGGGCCCAGGCGCAGGCGCCCGCCAGCGCCGAGCCTCTTCACGTCCTCCTGTTGACTGGCGTCGAGCGGCAGCACGCGCCCCGTAAACACGGGCTGGCCGTCGCGGAAAAGGCGCATCTGCGTGGTCACCTGAGGGCGATTGGTCGCGGGGTCGGGTTGCGCGTTATAGATAGCGTACCTGTAGTCCAGGAACATTCCCTGTCGCAGGCGGCGCAGCGTCGGACTGGCCTGCGGATCGCCCCCGTCGCTCTGCGCCCCGGCCGCAGCGGCGCTGCCCCTAAGAATAACGCCCGAGAGCGCCAGCCGCCCGCTCTTAACGTCAGGGACTTCTATGAACTGCCGAGCCGAGCCGGCACGCTCGGATGCGGCGTCGCGCACTGCGAGTCGCAACTGATAGGCTCCGGCCTGCTTGACGGGGAAGTCGAAGTTGTAAATGAGCGTGTTCCGGAGCGCCTGCCGGTATTCGGCCTCGCTGAGGGATATCTGCTGCGTGTGACCGAACTGATCAATCGCGCGCCCCCCCTCCCCGAAGAGGACTGCGGCCATGTCGACGGCGGCCTTGTGCGTCCCGTCGGCACCCTTCTCGAAGGACAGGTCGTGTGCGTCGATGGAGACCAGCGAGCGCAGGTAGGGGCCGGCCGCCTGCTCCTCACCGAAGAGGGAGGTGAGCCGCACGTCCACCTCGTTCGCCGCGAACGGGGACGTGAGGACGGCCGTCAGTTGCTCCTCGCGCGTGCGTTTGACAGGGCTTGTGCCGTCGAGCGGTACGCCGAAACTACCCGGGCGATTGCGCGCGCGCAGCCCCGGGCGCTTCACCTTGACGGCCAAATCATGTATCCGCCGGCGTCCCGTGGCGGGGTCGATGGTCAAATCATCGGGGCGGTAGCCGATCAGGTAATAGCCCTTCTGGTCGTCCATAATCTTCCGCAGCCCCGAGCCCAGATCATTGCGGTTGCTCATGAGAAAGCCGCCCGTCCCCTCGGCGAGCATCGAGAGGACGGAGTGTGATTGCGACTGCATCTGCACGCGCTGATCTGCCATCGCGCCCAGTCTCCGCAGGCCCTCGCTCGACTGGCTGAAAGCGCCCGCCGCCCCGGCGGTGGGGGTCGAGGTGCTCCGCGCCCCGCCGCCCCCCTGCTGGAAAAGCCCCTTATCGAATAAATACCCGCCTGCCGTTACCTTGTCAGAAGCGGTCAGGCTGAGGTCTTGCAGGCCGCTCGCGTCCAGCGTGTAGATGACGGTCGAGGCGAGGTTGGCCTGGGTCGTCAGGCGCGCCACCGCCTGCATGAGCACTTCGTTGCGCCTCTGCTTGTCAAAGAGACGGAACGCCTCCGAGATGAAGATCACCGCCTTGCGTCCCGGAAGCTCCTTCATCCCCTGAACGACGAACGAGAGTGAGCCGAACGAGCCGACGGCGTAGTTGTCGGCCCGCGACATCTCCGCTGCCTCCATCATCGCCCCGCTGGCTCTGATGTCGGCCATCGCCTGGTTGTCGGGGGCGTTCTCGTTCGACGAGAGGGCTTCCTTCTGGTTGACGATGGGCGAGAAGGGGGACAGCCCGCCGCGCCCGCCCGGATTCCAGCGCAGGCGCTCGATGACCGCGCGGAGTTGCTGCTTGTCGTTCGTCAACTGCTGCAAGGCCCCGGCGTCGCCCCCTGTGCGGATGATTGCGACCTGATCGCCCGGCTGCATCTGCTCCTCGACGAACTTGCTCAGCGCCTCCCTCACGAAGCCCATACTCTGGAAGGAGAGGCCGAGGTCGTCGACGACGAGCGCGACCGTGCGTCGCGTCTGCCCGGGGCGCAACGGGGCGGGCGGGACGCGCGGTGCGTTTGCCGCCCCCGGGGCGGTGGCGGGGTTCTCGGCGGGCGCGCTGCCCAGCGAAACGTAGGAAAAGTTGGTGATCTGTTGACGCTTACCATCCTCGACGATTTCAAAATCCTCCGGAGTGAGATCGATGACTTGACGACCCTCCTTATCTACGACGACGACATCTACGTGCACCAGATTGGACGTGATGCGAACCACATCCTCCTGCTGTCCCTCATTCGACTTACTCTGCCCCGCGGCGGGTGGCGCGACTATCGACAAAGCCAGCACCAATGCGAGAAGCACTTGCGTGTTCATACGAGACCGCCCTTCTTTCACTTAAAGCGTT
>JBEVKV010000208.1:0-3110 GCA_040509515.1 Pyrinomonadaceae bacterium
ACCCGAGGGTGAGACTTACGCGTGTCTCGGCGGGCTATCTTCTTAGAGTCAGCCAAAAGATGGTATGCGGAAACCGTTGTGAGGTCAACCTGGAGCGCCGAAAATTTTGCATGGCGGGCGAAACGTACTTTTATGAACAGTTTACCGGGCAAAAAAACGGCGCACGAACCACCCGGGACGAAGGGCGAGAGGTTGACCGCCTCGGGTTCAAGTTCGCCCGGCGGTCGGCCACCGCCGCCGCGACGCATAAAACCCATATGCCCGAAGCTAAGCGTTCCGAGAGTACAACCTTACACGGCCTTCAGATTATGGTCTGGCCGTAGTCGCAGTATTCGACGATGGGGCAGCGTTCGCAGAGGGGGTCGCGCGGGCGGCAGAGTTTGCGGCCGTGGCGGATGAGGTTGACGTGGAAGGAGTAGAACTTGCCGGCGGGGACGACGCGGTTCATCACTTCGTGCGCGAAGTGGTCGGAGCACTTCGCGGGGATGAGCCCGACGCGGCGGAGGATGCGAAAGATGTGCGTGTCGAGGGGAAAAACGTCGAGGCCGCAGGCGAAGAGCAGCGTGCAGGCGGCCGTCTTCGGCCCGACGCCTCGGAAGGAGGCGAGGTATTCGACCGCCTCGGACGCGGGGCGCGCGCGCAGGAACGAGAGGTCGAAGGAGCCGTGGCGCTCTTTGACCTGCCGCAGGAGGTCGCGTATGACCGCCGCCTTCTGGTTGGCGAGCCCGCCCAGACGTATCGTCTCCACCAGCGTCGCGGGGCGCGCGCGCAGCACGGCGTCCCACGTCGGGAATCTTTTTTTCAGCGCGTCGTAGGTGCGGTCGCTGTTGGCGTCGCTCGTCGCCTGCGAGAGAATGACCGCGACGAGCATGTCGAGCACGTCCCAGCCCGTCCACTTGTTCTCGGGCACGCCGTAAGCGCGCTCAAGGTTCTGGACGAGGTAGCCGACCGGCTTCTCCTCGACGGCCGAGGCGGCCCACGCCTCGGCGGCGGCCGCCGGCGAGCGAGCGGCGTTACTTCGTGGGGTTCTCTTTCGACGCGGCGATGACGCGCTCATAAAAATCTATGTACTGCGGGATGACGAGGTCTGTGCTGTAGCGGCCGACCGCCGACGCGCGCGCGCGCCGCCCCATCTCGCGGCGCACGTTTTCGTCCGAGAGCAGGCGCGCCGCGTCGTCGCTCATCTTTTCGAGGTCGCCGACCTCGGCGAGACAGCCGGTCACGCCGTCGTCCACCACCTCGGGGATGCCGCCGACGCGCGAGGCGATGACCGGCACCTCGCAGGCGAGCGCTTCGAGCGCGGCCAGCCCGAACGACTCCTGCTCCGAAGGCAGGAGGAGCACGTCCGACACCGAGAGGTAATCCGTGATGCGCGGCTGCTTGCCGACGAAGGAGCAGTAACTATCCACGCCGAGGCAGCGCGCGCGGTGCTCGGCACGCCCGCGCTCGCTCCCGTCGCCGACCATCACGAGCCGCGCCCCGACGCCCTTCTCCCTCACGCGCGCCAGAATCTCCACGCAGTCGACGGGGCGCTTGACGGGCCGGAAGTTCGAGACGTGGACGAGCAGCGGCTCGCCCGCGGGCGAGAGTTCGCGCCTGAGTTCCGCGCGCGGCTTGCGGCTGTAGTCGCTCGCGCAGATGAAGTTGGGGATGACGGCGATGTGCTCGAACTGGAACGTCTCGGCCGTCGCCTTCTTGAGATAGTGCGAGACGGCCGTCACGCCGTCCGACTGCGCGATGCCGTAGCGCGTGATGGGGAGGTAGGAGCGGTCGGCCCCGACGAGCGTGATGTCTGTGCCGTGCAGCGTCGTGACGACGGGCAGCGTCCGCCGCGGCTTCAGAGACTCGCGCGCGAGGATGGCGCTGATCGAGTGCGGGATGGCGTAGTGGACGTGGAGCAGGTCGAGGTCTTCAGACTCGGCCACGTCGGCCATCTTCGTCGCCAGCGCCAGCGTGTAGGGCTGGTGCTCGAAGAGCGGGTACGACATCATCTCGACTTCGTGGAAGCGCACGCGCTCGCCGAGCTGCGTGAGCCGGGTGGGGAGCGCCGACGAGATGAAGTGTACGGTGTGGCCGCGCTCGGCCAGCTCTTTGCCCAGCTCCGAGCCGACGATGCCGCTCCCGCCGTAGGTCGGGTAGACAGTGATTCCGATGTTCATAAGCTACGGGGTAAAAGACTAGAGGCTAGGGGCTAGTGAAGTCAATCAACTAGCCCCCAGCCTCCGGAAATAGCGAGAGGCAGCCGGCCCTCGCTACCGTCTGCCTCTCGTCTCAACTCGTCTCTCCTGCGAAGGGGGGACAAGCGAGAGCCAGAACTATACGCCTACTTTTTGGTTTTTACAAATTAATTTTTGTCCGCTAGCAGACAAGTTGGAGCCATCGCGCCCGGCGGCGCGAACGGCGGCGATTTTCGTGAGTCGGCGCACGAAAATCCGCGTCCCGGGGGCCGCCGCCCGCGGACTGCGCCCCCCGCCGAAACGCGTTATAATGTCGGCGGACTAAAATAAGAGGAATAGAGGCCGACCGGGCTCTAAAGTCACCCCGGCGGGCAATTATCACGGAGAGTTTATAGAATGCCCAAGATAGACAACATCGAAGAGACGCCGAACCCGAACGCCGTCAAGTTCATTCTGAAAGAGCCGGTTACGGCCGGCACGACGCGCTCCTTCCACAGCGCGGAGGAGGCCGCCGCCGACCCGCTGGCCGCCCCACTCTTCGCGGTCGGCGACGTTTCGTCCGTCTTCTACATGGACAAGATGATTACGGTCGAGAAGGCGGACGAGGCCGACTGGGACGACCTTCTGCCGCGCCTCGCCGTCCCCATCCGCGCGGCTGAGGGCGTCGGCTCGAACGGCGGAGGCGCGCAGCCTTCAAACGCGCAGCCGGCGGGCGTCGGCGGCGCGCTGGGCGCGATGATGAGCGACGACCCGCGCCTGCTGCGCATCAACGAGATGCTCGACGAGAAGATACGCCCCTACCTCGCCTCGGACGGCGGCTGGCTCGAAATCGTCTCGCTCGTCGACCACACGCTCACCATCCGTTATCAGGGCGCGTGCGGCAGTTGCCCCAGTTCGCTGACGGGGACGCTCATGGGCATCGAGAGCCTCATC
>JBEVKV010000209.1:0-8425 GCA_040509515.1 Pyrinomonadaceae bacterium
CGTCTACGCGAGCGCCTGCCTGGAGCTGGTGGCGCGGGTGCAGGGTCGGGAGACGGCGACCGTCGGCGTCGTCTCCAACGGCCGTTCCGAACGGCTGACCGAGCCGCTCAAATCGCTCGGGCTCTTCTGGAACATCGTGCCCGTCTGCGCCCCGGCCGGCGCGCGCGACCGCCTCGCGCTGCTCGCCCGCGTGCAGCGACTCCTGCTCGACATCGAGCCTTACGCCGCGTACCCGCTGGCGCAAATCCTCAAGGATCAGGGCAAGCCTGAGCTGTTCTTCGCCACGCTCAACTTCCTGCATTTCCACAACGCGAAGCAGGGCTTTGACCTTCCCGGGGTGCGCCAACTCTCCGGCGGCGGCCACGACAAGTTCCACTTCCCCCTTAACTACGCCGTGTCGCTCAACCCCCTCGGCGGCCGGGTCACCCTGAAGGCGCAGTACGACGAGGCGTACTTCACGGCGGGGCAGGCCCGGGAGATGATGGAAGACTATATCGCTATCCTCGATGGCCTGGCGCGCGCCGCGGCGGATGACCGTCAGCTATGACGTTGCTCTCCGCGGCGGCGACCGCCGCGGAGACGGTGTTTTGGAACGGAGGGAAACAGTGCGAGAACCCGAACTCTACCTGAAGCGGAACGTGCAATGCGAACCGCTCTTCAACCAGTGGTACGCGTGGACACACCTCGTCGCCCCACACACGGCGGCGATGTTCATCGCTAACTGGCACCTGAAGATAATGAAGTCTTACGTGGCGGGGCCGCAGCTCCACGCCAACGCGGTCAAGAACCCGTCGATGCTCGGCGGCCCGTTCATCGACTATCAGGGCGGGCGGGTGAATGAGATCAAGGGGCTCATCGAGAGAACGACGAGGGAGAGCGCCCACATGATCGAGTTCGCCGCCGCCATCAAGGAGTTGAACGAGACGCTGAAGCGCGAGGCCCGCGGCTACAGCATGGAGCCGCTCTACCAGCGGATTCCTCAAAGCCTGAGGGGCTACGTCGAGCTGGTTTACGACCTGAACAACAACGCCTCAATCAGGTTCCTTGAGGGGCTACTCTACAGAAGCCGCTACTACGACTCCGGCGCGCAGAGCATCCTGCTCTCGCTCATCCATCAGGACGACCGGGCGTTCGCCCTCAGCACCCCGCGGCTGCCCGACGACAGCTCCGTGCAGTTGCAGATGCCCTTCGCCCACGACGGCATCGACGAGCTGTTCAAGATGAAGCACGCACCTCGAACCTACGGCTACATCAGGGAGCGCCTGGGGCTGAAGGCCGAAGAGGAGGAGCTGTTCAAGACCTTCCTGACCGACGTTGCGCCGGCCCCGCTCAAGGGTTACTCCGGCGAAGGAGTCAGGATGCGCTACTTCGGCCACGCCTGCATCCTTCTGGAGACGAGTGAGGTCAGCATCCTCATGGATCCGGCGCTCAGCTACAGCTACGACAACGGCATCGAACGCTACACCTACGAGGACTTGCCCGAAGTCATCGACTACGTGGTCTTTACGCACAGCCACCAGGACCATGTGATGTTTGAAACCCTCCTGCAACTGAGGCACAAGGTCAGACACATCCTCGTCCCCAGGTCGCACGGCGGCAACCTTGAAGACCCTTCGACCAAGCTCGCGCTCCAGCATATCGGCTTCAGGAACGTGACCGAGATTGACGAGATGGAGACCGTCCCCTTGCCCGGCGGCGACCTGACCGCCCTCCCCTTCTTCGGCGAGCACTGCGACCTCAACATCGGGACGAAGGCCGCGCACTTCATCCGCCTCAGGGGCAAGTCTTTCCTCCTGGCCGCCGACTCGAACAACATCGAGCCCGAAGTCTACCGCCACCTCTTCCGACTCATCGGGGACGTGGACGTACTGTTTCTGGGGATGGAATGCGACGGGGCTCCGATGAGTTGGCTCTACGGCCCGCTCCTCACCGTGCCGCTCGACCGGAAGATGGATCAGTCGCGGAGGCTGTCGGGCTCCGATTACGAGAGGGGCCTCGGCATCGTCAACCAGTTCAACTGCAAAGAGGTCTACGTCTATGCGATGGGGCAGGAGCCCTGGCTGACCTACGCGCTCAGCCTGAAGTACACGGAGGAGTCGAACCAGATCATTCACTCCAACAAGCTGGTCGCAGATTGCCGGGGTCGCGGCTTGAAGTCTGAGAGGCTGTTCGGGATGAGCGAGTGCGTGTACCTCAACTGAGGCGGGGCGGGGCCGGCCCCGCCTCCGCGCTGACAGGCGACTTATGAAACTCCTCCACTTCCTGATGGGCCGCTCCCGCCGCACCGTCCTGCTGGCCCTGCTGGTCGGCGTGGTCAGCGGAGGCAGCAACACGGCGCTCATCGCGCTGATTAACGCGGCGCTGCGCGGGGGTCAGCCGACGACGGCTCTGGCCTGGGCCTTCGTCGCCCTCTGCATCACCCTGCCGCTCGCCAAGTTCGCGTCGGAGTTGTTGCTGACCGACCTCGGGCAGGGGGCTCTGCTGCAACTGCGCCTACAGTTGAGCCGCCAGATAGTCGCCGCGCCGCTCCGTTACCTGGAGGAACTCGGCTCGCATCGTCTGCTCGCCACGCTGGTCGAGGACGTGCCGGTCGTGACGAACGCGCTGCTCGCCATTCCCATCCTCTGCATCAACATCGCCATCGTCGCCGCCGGCCTGATCTACCTGGGCTGGCTCTCGCCGCCGCTGCTGGCCTTCGTGCTCCTCTTCGTCGCGGTCGGGGTCGTCACCTACCAACTGCCGGTGGTCAGGGCCGTCCGCCTTCTCCGCCAGGCCCGCGAGCAGAGCGACATGCTCTTTCATCACTTCCGCACGCTCATCGACGGGAACAAGGAGCTGAAGCTCCACCGCGCCCGCCGCGAGCAATTCCTGACGGACGTGCTGGCCCCGACCGCCACGGCCTTCTGCCGTCAGAACGTCACGGGGATGAGGATTTACAACGCCGCCGCCAGTTGGGGGCAGATTCTGGTCTTCATTGCCATCGGCCTGCTGCTCTTCGTCATCCCTTCCGCGCAGGCGGTCAGCACGCAGACGCTCACCGGCTACAGCCTGACCCTGCTCTACATGATGGCCCCGCTGCAAGCCATCATGAACAACATACCGAACATCAGCCGCGCCGGCGTCGCCATCAAAAAGATCGAGAGCCTGGGGCTCTCGCTCGCCGCCAAGGCGAGCGAGTCCGGCTCGTCGCAGCCGCCCGCCCCGCAACTACGGTGGGAGTCGCTCGAACTCGAAGGCGTCACGCACTCTTATCGCTGGCAGGAGAAGGATACGCTCTTCGTCTTAGGGCCCATCAGCCTCACGCTGCGACCGGGCGAACTGGTCTTCCTGACGGGCGGCAACGGCAGCGGCAAGACCACGCTCGCCAAACTCCTCACCGGCCTCTACGCTCCGGAAGGTGGGCGGATATGGCTCGACAGCCGGCCCGTCACCGACGAGAACAGAGACGACTATCGCCAGTACTTCTCGGCCGTCTTCTCCGACTTTCATCTCTTCGGGAGCCTGCTCGGGCTGGACGCCCCCTCGCTGGACGAGCGCGCCCGGGAGTACCTGAGCCGCCTTCAGTTGCAGGGCAAGGTCACGCTCAAGGACGGGACGCTCTCCACCACCGAGTTGTCGCTGGGACAGCGCAAGCGCCTCGCCCTGCTGACCGCCTACCTCGAAGACCGCCCCCTTTACCTCTTCGACGAGTGGGCCGCCGACCAGGACCCGCTCTTCAAGCGGTTCTTCTACGTCGAACTCCTGCCCGAGCTGAAGGCGCGGGGCAAGACCATTCTGGTCATCACCCACGACGACCAATATTATGATCTCGCCGACCGCCTTATTAAGCTCGACTACGGTCAGGTAACCGGCGATATCAGCATACAACCACCACGGCGTGCCCCTGCCGAAGCGCCCGTCTCCCTCTAAAGAGCATGCCCGAGCTAACCATCGCTTGCGCACAGGGAAGGACGCAGGACGCGTCGCACTGATCGTTCGTTCCGCGAAGAAGAAAGGAGTCAGACGCAATGAACATCACACAGCTCGGCGCGGGCAGCGGCAAGCTCGTCCGGTGCGAGGGGGAGCGGAGCCTGCTTGACCTCGACGACACGGCGGTACAAGACCTCTTCAAATCTTCGGGCGTCCTCCTCTTCCGGAACTTTGAACTGGACGAGGCGGCCTTCCCCGCCTTCGTGGCCCGGTTCACTTCACAGTACTTGCGCGACGAGTACGGGAACTCCAGAGTGCCTGACCCGACCGGCGGCTTCGTTCAGGGCGTGACGCTCGGCTCCAAGCCCATCGAGTTGCACAGCGAGAACTCCGTTTCCGCAGAGCGGCCCGACCTCATCTGGTTCTACTGTACAGCGCCGGCGCTCGAAGGCGGCGAAACCACCTTCTGCGACGGCGTCGAGGTCTGGAACCGGATGAGCGACGAGGCGAAACAGATGTTCCTCTCCAAGAAGGTCAAGTACGCCGTCACCGCCCCGCGCGAGGTCTACCTGAACCGGGAGCAGAACGTCGTCCTGCGCGTCGGCCGGCTGAAGTTCGCCGGGACGACTTACCGCTTTAACGACGACGAGTCGTTGACGGTCGAGTACGTAGTCTCGGCGGTCAACAAGATCAGGTACGGCGAGCGTCTGGCCTTCGCCAACGGCATCACCGGCCCGTATCCTTCTTATAGAACGACCTTCGAGGACGGCTCCGGCATCCCCCCGGCGGTCATGCAGGAGATCAGGCAGCTTCACCAGCAGCTCACGGAGAACATACCCTGGCGGGCCGGCGACCTCGCTATGATTGATAATTCGAGGTTCCTGCACGGGCGGCGTGCCTTCAGCGACAAGCAGCGGCGAATATCCACGATGATGTCGCTGGCGAATTTCTAACGCGGCGACCCTCGCTTGCGGCCCCTCGGCTACCAGCCGGCCGTAGACGGACGAGGGGCGAGTCATCTCGGACGTCTTCGGGAGACGCGCCGCGGGCGGCGCTATCCCGCATGATTATGCTTATCGTTCGCCGAGCTTGGTGAGGATGAATGCGGCGAGGAAGCCGGCCACGGTGATGAGACCCGCGAGGTCGTGCGCCTCCTCGAAAGCCTCCGGCATCATCGTGTCGGCGAGCATGGCGAGGATGGCGCCCGCCGCCACCGCCGTCGTCGCCGCGATGATCTCGTCGGAGAAGTGGCTGAAGACGGCATACCCGAGGAGCGCGGACAGGCCGGAAATGGCGGCAATGCTCGCCCACACGCCGAAGATGTAGCGCGCCGAGCGGTTCGCCTTCTTCATCCCGGCGGAACTCGACAACCCCTCCGGGATGTTCGAGAGAAAGATTGCCACCACCGCCACCCAGCTCACGGCGCCGCCGCCGATCATGCTCACGCCGATGACGATTGATTCGGGGATGCCGTCGAGGAGCGCCCCCACGGCAATCGCCATCCCGCCTCCGCCGTCTTGCGCTTCGGCCGCCTGCTGCTCGCCCGAACGCTTGCGGTGCTTCGCGCCGTGCCGCGCCAGCACCCAGTTCGCCGCCGTATAAACCGCCGCGCCGCCCAGAAAACCGATGGCGGTCGAATCGAAGCCGCCACGTTTGTATGCCTCGTCCATCAGGTCGAACGAGAGCGCGGAAATCAGCACGCCGCCGCCGAAGGCCATGATCGCGGCGATGATGCGCTGCGGAACGCGTGCGAAGTAACCGGCGGCCGCGCCGACGAGCAGTGCGGAGCCCGCGAGCAGTCCCCACAGACCCGCCTGTAGCCAAATCGGAAAAATCATACCCCTCGCTGACAAGTAATCGACGTGACCGACGTCTCGGCGCGCCGTCCGTTACCGCGCACTTCTCGCCCAGCCGCCGTACAAGGTTTGTGAGGGATGATTAGCCGTGTGCCGACGGCAGCGTTCGGCGAAGTCTCCTCAGTTGTAGTGTAGCGTCGAACCTGTGTCACCCGTCCGACCCCTTCAGGCCGGAACCTGATCCGCCTTCTCGCGCGCCCAGTTGCGGTGTTTGGCGATGGCTTTAATGAAGTTCGCCGCCACCTTGCGCGCCTGCCCGTCGCCTCCGGTGACGACGGCCTCGTCCGCCTTCAATCCCTGCTCGCCCGCGCCGACGTACGAGGCGCGCAGGAGTTCGACGCCCGCGCCGGTGGCGGCCAAAGCCTTGCAGTGTTTGTAAGCCTCGTTGACGAAGTGGATGGCGTCCGGTTCGAGCTTGAGCGCCGCGACGCTCTTCTCGCCGCCGGGCACGTAGACGGCGTCGAACAGGACGGAGGCCGCCGTCAGGAAGCTGAAATCTATCTTGACCTCTTCGCCTTTAGCGCCCTTCAGTGTGCCGAGCCGCGGGGCGACGATTTTAGCCTGCGCCCCCGCATCGGTCAGCGCCTTCTTCACCGCCGAGAGCGCCGCGCCGTCGAAGCCGTCGGCGGCCAGCACCGCCACCTTGCGAGTCTTGACGGTGTCCTTGACGGTGTTCTCCATGCTCAGGGCGGGCGAACTGCCAACCTCTTTGTTAACTCGCTTCGGCTGGAACTTTTTAGGGTCGCCGTCCGCCGGGACGTTCATGTTCAGCGGGCCTTCTATCTTCTTGGGCACGGCGATGCCGAGCCCATCGGCGACGCGCGACGCCAGCGTCCCGTCTATCTGAGACAGGATGTAGACCATGCGCTCGCGGATGGCGGGCGTCTCGACCTTGCCCAACTCGAACCGTAGGGCCCGGACGATGTGCTCCTGCTCGGGCTCGGACTGGCTGTTGTAGAAGAGTGTCGCCTGACTGAAGTGGTCGAAGAAGCTCTCGCTGCGCGCGCGCACCTTCCGGCCGTCGATTCTTTCGGCGTAGGTCGTGAACCCGCCCTCGGCCGCCCCCGCCTGGAAGGGACAGCCGCCGCCGGTGGTGTTGGGCTGGTAGCTCTGCCGCCCTCGGTTGATGGCCTGCCGCATGAAGCCGTCGCGCTGGTTGTTGTGGACGGGCGCGACGGGCCGGTTGATGGGTATCTCGTGGAAGTTCGGGCCGCCGAGTCGAATCAACTGCGTGTCCGTGTACGAGAAGAGACGGCCTTGCAGGAGCGGGTCGTTGGTGAAGTCGATGCCGGGCACGACGTGGCCGATGTGGAAGGCGACCTGCTCGGTCTCGGCGAAGAAGTTGTCGGGGTTGCGGTTCAGCGTCAGCTTGCCGATGCGGCGGACGGGCACCAACTCTTCGGGGATAATCTTCGTCGGGTCGAGCAGGTCGAAGTCGAACTTGTGCTCATCCTTCTCCTCGACTATCTGGACGCCGAACTCGTACTCGGGGTAGTCGCCGTTCTCGATGGCCTCCCACAAATCGCGCCGGTGAAAGTCGGGGTCTTTGCCCGAAATCTTCTGCGCCTCGTCCCAGACGACCGAGTGGACGCCGAGCAGCGGTTTCCAGTGGAACTTGACGAAGCGCGACTTCCCCTTCTCGTTGACGAAGCGGAAGGTGTGGACGCCGAAGCCCTCCATCATCCGGTAGCTGCGCGGGATGGCGCGGTCTGACATCACCCACATGACCATGTGCGCGGACTCGGGCGTCAGCGAGATGAAGTCCCAGAAGGTGTCGTGGGCGGAGGCGGCCTGCGGGATTTCGTTGTGCGGCTCCGGCTTGACGGCGTGAATCACGTCCGGGAACTTGATGGCGTCCTGGATGAAGAAGACGGGCATGTTGTTGCCGACGAGGTCGAAGTTGCCCTCCTCGGTGTAGAACTTGGTGGCGAAGCCGCGCACGTCGCGCGCGAGGTCGGTCGAGCCGCGCGAGCCGGCGACGGTCGAGAAGCGCACGAAGACCGGCGTCTTCGCCTTCGGGTCTTGCAGGAACTTCGCCTTCGTCAAGTCGGCCAACGGCTCATAGACCTGAAAGAAGCCGTGCGCGCCCGCGCCGCGCGCGTGGACGACGCGCTCGGGGATGCGCTCGTGGTCGAAGTGCGTAATCTTCTCGCGGAAGATGAAGTCTTCGAGCAGGGACGCGCCGCGCTCGCCGTCCTTGAGCGTGTTCTGGTCGTCGTTGACGCGCACGCCCTGATTGGTCGTCAGGTACTCGCCCTGATCTTCGACCGTGTTCGCGGCCAAATCGTTCACCTTATCGTTTACTCCCTGCCCGTCCTTCTTCTGCTTGCTTTTACCCATTGATGTCTCCCTCAGTTCGTCTCATTCGCCATAGGTTCGCGGGCGACCCCGCCCACACGTCTTCGTCACCCGCGCCTCTTCCTCATGACAGTCGCGACGCGAGCCCCGGCGGGCGGGGCTCTACTCGGCCCGCCTCGACCGTCGCACAATCTTGGTGAAGGGTGATTCCGTGCCCGTATGATACTAGGGCTTTAAGAATTTTCAATCAGAATCATTACCGAGTGTTAGGCAGGGACGCCGGACGCCGGGTAATGCGCGTAATGAGTGAGGGGTAACCGGGACAGCTTGAGGTGGTCAAGAGGTAGGATAGTTAGATAGGT